>JBMNQS010000078.1:0-9267 GCA_050944255.1 Christensenellales bacterium
AGGGAGACGCGGTTGCCAAACTGGTGGAGGGGGGCAAGGCCAGCTTTGCCGGACCGGAGATCAAGGGCAAGCGCCTGGGCGTAGTGGGGCTGGGCGCCGTGGGCGTCATGGTGGCCAACGACGCCAGAAGCCTTGGCATGAACGTGATGGGTTACGACCCGTACATCAGCGTGGAGCACGCGTGGGGACTTTCCCGCCAGATCCACAGGGAGACCAGCCTTGAAATGCTGGTGGCCGAAAGCGATTACATTTCCATCCACGTGCCCCTTGGCGAAAAGACCAAAAAGATGTTCGACGCGCAGCTTCTGGAGTATGCCAAGCCCGGCTGCGTGATCATGAACTTTTCCAGAAGCGAACTGGTGTGCACCCAGGCAATGATCGATCAGCTTCAATCGGGCCGTGTGGGCCGCTATGTCACCGATTTCCCGGTGGATGAGCTGCTGGATGTGGAAGGCGTGATCGCCATTCCGCACCTTGGCGCCTCCACGCCGGAATCCGAGGAGAACTGCGCGGCCATGGCCGCCGAGGAGCTCAACGAGTACCTGCTCAGCGGCAATATCCATAACAGCGTCAATTTCCCCGATGTGGTGCTTCCCAGGACCTCCAGCCACCGCATCGCCATGATCCACGCCAATATTTCCAATATGGTGGGACAGATAACGGCGCTTTTGGCTACGGACAAGCACAATATCTCCGATATGATCAACAAGAGCCGCGGCGAGATGGCCTACACCATCATCGATACCGATCACGATATCTCCGCCGAACTGCTTGAGAAGATTCAGTCCGTGGAGGGTATGGTGCGCGTGCGCTGCCTGGGCAGAGAGCATGCCGCGTTTTAATATCTCGGCGCTTAGGCCTCCGGCGCGAGGCCGGGCATTCGCTATTGCCGCAGCATAATGAAAAGGCACCGCACCTGATGTGCGATGCTCCAGACTGTCAAAAAAGTTCTTTTGGGGGTTATTAGGGGGCCGAAGCCCCCTGATTTAAATTCTGTGGGCAAGGCTGCGAGCCGCAGCGAGCGTTTCGAAGGCAACCGCCGAAGGCGGCTCTTGGCCGCAGATCGACATGCGCGGCCGCAGCCCAGGCTTGCCCTTTAGGATGCTCCTTTCAGGGTTTTCCGGCCGCTGCAAAAACCTGCCTGTCCGTTTTTGCAGCAGGAAAATCTCTGGCAGATCCGTCAAAAAACAAAGTTTTTTGACGGACGAAGGCACCGCACCTGATGTGCGATGCCTTTTATTTTATTGTGCTTGCCTTGATCATCGTTGCCTGTCTCCTGCGCGAATCTGCGGCGCGGACGAAGCCTTCATCGCTCTTCAAAGGACGGTTATAAACGGTCCTTGAAAGCCCGCAAACGGTCCGGTCAACCTTCTTCGTCACGCTGTGCGCCGATGGCGATTCTGCGTACAGGGCGCGGTTCTTCAGCCTTTTCTTTGGGGAGGGTGAGCCGCAGCACGCCGTCTTTATAATCGGCGGTGATATTCTCCTCATCGATGCCTTCAAGATTGAAGCTGCGGGAAAAACGGCCGATTCGGCGTTCGTTGTAGACGTAGTTCTCGCGGGACTCTTTCTTCTCCATGTTCATGTTGGCGGCAATGGTCAGAACGCCGTCATCCGCCGTGATTTCCAGCTGGTCGCTCTCCACGCCGGGAATATCCGCTTCAAGCAGATAGTGGTCGTTCATGTCTTTGACGTCTACGCGAAATGCGGAGACACCCCCTGCAGGTGTGTCGAGGAAACTGCGGAAGAAGGGATCGTCCCAGAACCCTCTGCTCAGCTCTCTGAAACCTCTGGACGGAATTAAGTGTGACATTGTGCATACCTCCTTGATGCAAGCGGTGATAATTTATATATATTATCGGGGAGAGGTTTGTTTCTCTCCTTCGTTGGGTTTATCATACATTAAAAGTCAAAGAAAGTCAAAGTTAGAATATCCGTTAAATTCCGGCAATTTTGCGCTGTAGCCGTATTTATCCGACATTCTCTCGTTATTTTAAGCATTTGCTCCTTTTTTATGCGGCAAAATATGGGTGGGATTGACGGCCTATGTATGCCGGTATAAACTGAAAACCAAAGCAGGCCGGAAGGAGAGGGGATTCAAATGGATATCATCAACCGCAAAGACATACCTGCGTTCATTGCGCCCGGGCGCAAGCGGTGGGCAGCCATGGGCGCAGGCGGCGCGGCCATACGTATTGACGACGCCAATGTGGGGTTTGCCAGGGTTTCGCTGGAATACGGGCCCATGGAGCCGCACAAGCACATCAATGAGATTTTGTACGTGCTGGATGCAAAGGACGCGTACGTGCGCTACGGGGATACGAAGGCGTGCGAAAAAAAGCAGCCGCTTTCCCCCGGCGACGTATTCCGGATGCGGGACGGGGAGTGGCACGTATTTGAATTCGAAAACCCGGACGGTTTTTTGGAGATACTGACTTTTTTCGCCAGTGCCTCGTATGAAGTGACTACCGCTTCGCAGGAGGAGTAGCCGAGGCAGAAGCCAGGTCCGCCGTGCCGGTTGTCGGTCATTGCCGCCGGGCACTTTTTTGTCGGGCTACGGCGCCGGACAAAGGCCCCATTTTCATAAAATAAATTCCCAATATAAAGAGAAGCCGCGGGTTCCGCAGCCTCCCTGCCAAGAGTTTTCCTTTAAAGCGATTCGATCATCTCGATGATTTGATCGGCCCTGGGCGGGCAGCCGCCCACGTGGTACATGCAGCCGGCGGTGCATTTGCCCACGCCGATGTCGCCGCCCTTGCCCTTGAAGCCCTGCCCGATGCGGATGGGCCCCTTTAATTTGCGCAGGCTGCGTGAATTTTCCAGGCGGTGCAGCGCGTGGATCAGGGAGCCGTAGCAGGCGCTGCAGGCCTGATCCTCTTGGATGTATTTGGCCAGGCGCTGCGCGTGGCGGCTGGTGACGGGCCGTTTGCCTTCAAAGGTGTCCTGGTTCAGCTCGATGACGGTGTCCCCGGCGATATCCATGCTGCCCGCGCCCAGGGCGGCAGCCATGGCAATGTAGTCCACCTCGTCCAAGTCGATGCCCATCAACCGGCAGGCGTAGGCGTCCACCAGCACCGAATCAAAGCCTAAAAGTGCCCGGTTCATGGGTACGGGATTGCCGCCCTCCTCGAAGTTCAGATCGCCATTGAGGCCGTCCACGATATTCAGGTGCGGTCGGATGATGGTGGCCAGGGTGGCGATGGGCTTGTGCAGGCCCTGTGTGTGGAAGCGGCGCTTCTCGCTGTCGGGGATGCAGCCCTTCATGTTTTTCAGGGCGCAGGTGAGTACCGTCTGGCAGTGGCCCTTCAAAACGGGGAAATTGATCAGATAGTCCAGCTCCAGCGCCGACTGGCAGACGTTCATGCCCCGTATGTTCTTGGTCTTGTCGCCTTTGAGGTCCAGCAGGCGCACATTCTTGCGCCTGGCCATGTCCTCAAAGCCGCAGACCTTGAAGGCGCGCTTGGTGGAATCGCCTATCCAGGAGCTCTCCAAAATGGTGATGCGGGTGTGCCCGTTTTCCTGCAGGTAGTCGATGGCGCCCTCCAGAAGCCCCGGCGTGGTGGTGGCGCCGCTGTCGGACGGGCGAGCCAGCACCAGATTGGGCTTAAGCCCGATAGACATCCCCGGCTCCAGCTGGGATGCGATGTCGGCGTGCTTCATCAGGTCGTAAGCCATCTTTTTGGCGTCGGTGCCGTATATCACGGCGATTTGGTCTTTTCTCATGGTATGAATCTCCCCCCTTCATCGATCACTGTCTGTCCAGTACCTGAGGATTGAGTATATTCGGCGGCGTTTCGCCCCTGAGGGCGGCCAGAAGGTTCCTGGCGCAGTGCTCGCCCTGGATTTTGCGCACATCCAGAGGATCGGTGGCGAAATGCGGCGTCAAGACCACGTTGTCCAGCGCCTTGAAGCGCGGGTTGATGTGGGGCTCGTCCTTGAACACGTCGATACCGGCGCCGGCGATCCGCTTTTGCTCCAGGGCGTCCAAAAGGGCGTCCTCGTCCACCACCGGCCCGCGGGCCATATTGATCAGGTGCGCCGTGGGCTTCATCAGAGCCAGTTCGCGCGCCCCGATCATGCCGGTGGTTTCCGGTGTCAGGGGCACGTGGAGCGTCACGATATCGGCTGCCTTCAAAAGCTCGTCCAGCGGCATGAAGACGATGTCCAGTTTTTCTTCCTCCTCCGGGGAAAGGCGATGCGGATCGTAATAGACCACCGTCATGTCCAGCGCCGCGGCGCGGCGGGCGACAGAGGAACCGATGCGGCCCATGCCCACGATGCCCAGCGTCTTTCCCATGGCGATCCAGCTGGGGTACAGCGCCATCTGCCAGCTGTAGCCGGGATTTTCGCGAAGCTGCCTGTCCCGCCAGGGGATGGTGCGTACCGTGGCCAGAAGAAGGGCGATGGTGTACTCCGCCGTGGGCTCGCGGACCGAATCGGGGATGTGGCAGGCCACGACGCCGTGGCGGGTGCAGGCATCCACGTCGATGTAGTCGTAGCCCGCGCCGAAGGATGTGACGGCCTTCAGGGACGGCAGGGCGTCCAGAAGCTCGTCGTCGACGTTGTTATAAAGGACCACGGCCGCGTCGCAGCCCCGCGCCTTTTCAAGGAATTCTTCCCTGGTAAAGCTGGGATTCTCAGGGCCGATGACTTCACAATCGGTAAAGTGCTGCCAGCACTCACCGGGCAGTCGCATGTCCACGATGATCTTGTACATAGCTTTTTCCTCCTTGGGGATTTATTTGGGCGGCGGGCCTTCCAGATGCCTGTCCTTCTTCGTCCAGTAGCGCCGGGCCAGCGGGCCGCCGATACGTTTGCCCTCTTCGGGCAGCGCCTCCAGGGTCCGGGCAATCAGGGCGATCTCATCGTCCAGCGCGCGCTTGGCGACGGCGGCCATCTCCCGGGGCCCGCGGGCACCGGAAAAGGCGTCCTCGGCCCAGGCGATGTGCGTGCGCTCGATTTTGTCCCTGTCTTTATAGTAGTTCTCCAGCACCCCATCGCGCAGCCGCCCCTGCAGCACGGCCCGGTGGAGCCTCTCGCGCCACAGCCAGGCTTCCCGGGCGGCGGCCTTTGCATAGGCGGGAAAGATCAATTGCGTATGGCCCGCGGCCATGGAGGTGGGCTTGAACATGGAGAGACACGGCGTGGAGGCGCCGGTGAAGTACTGCACCGAATGGCCGCCTCCGAAGTGTGAAACCAGAGAGCCGGTGGTATGGCTGGCGCCCGGCCGCGGCCCGGCGTGCATGCAGATGCTGCTGCCCGCGCCCCGTTCAAAGGGCCTGCGGGCGTTGTGACTTCTAAGCACGCCGATCATGCCCTCCACGGTGACGCCGCCGGGCTTTAAGGCCTCCAGCGCGCAGGTGCGCCGGGGGCCGGCTCCCGCAAAGGCGTTTCTGACGGGGTCCGTATAGCAGCCGGCGAAGGAAAAATCCTCCTTATTGCGGCACCATCTCTTTCGGATGGCGTGGTCAATGGCGCCGGGATGGATATCGTCGTAATCTCTTTCAATGGTCAGCGCGTTGGAGATGGCGCCGACGCCGTGCACCTGTTTCCAGGCCCAGTATTCGCCTGCGGTTTCCAGTATAAAGGTCCGGTTTTCATCGGCGATCAGAAAGCTGTTGTGGTAGTAGAACGGGTGGTCGTACCCGCAGTCGCCGCCCTGCCCGTGAGCGGCGAGAAGATCAAGGATCACTCGGAGGCCCTCCTCGGCGGTTTTGGACCGTTCCAGCGCCAGGCGGCACAAATCCATACCGGTCAGGCCGGATTTCCCGGCTTTTTCCTTTGTAAAGACGGCCTCGTTGCCGATGTGAAGCCCGAACTCGTTGAGACCCATCTCGCAGCCGAAGCCCCAGGCGGGCATGAAAAGAAGCGTGGCGTGGGTGCGGGGCGCCTGATCGATGGTGATGTAGGTACACGCCACCGCGGCGCCGTCCGGATAGTCTATGGCAGGGTTTCGTATGACGATGTGCGGCTCATTGGGCGAGCGGTCGCTGTTTTTGGCAAACAGCACCGAAGCGTCGGCGGTGGCGCTTTTCATGACGACCATGGTGTCACACATAGAAACCTCCTTGTAATTAAAAAGACTCCGAAGCATTTTTCGGCAGACGCAAGCGTTACATTTATTATACTGCATGAACAAACCCTATAACAAGCCGGGAATTTTCGCGCCGCAGATGGGCAGGCTATATGAATGGGGGACTTTAGCGCTCCGATGCCCTCAAGCACCCCTTGAATATTCTAAATGTTGCAAACTTTTTTGTTTCTGTATATAATAGTAAAGCAAAACGCGAAGAAGGGGACGGCGCAGGCCAAAGCTGCCTTACAGCGAGCCGGGAATGGTGGAAGCCGGCGGCAGGGGGTAGGCGCGGATCACCCCGGAGCGGATGGGCTGAAAAACAAAGTAGGCCCGTACGGTTTTCCCCGTTACGGAACTTGAGTGCGCAGGGCGGCTTCAGCCTGCGAAAATGGGTGGTACCGCGAAAAAGGCTTTTCGTCCCGTTGTGGGGTGAAAGGTCTTTATTATTTCAGCAAGGCTTACCCCAACGCCGTAAGGCGTTGGAGGAAAAAAGGTTTTGGAGTCCTTAGAACCTTTTCCTCAAAAAGGTTCTAAGCGGGTTCCAAGGGCGGAGCCCTTGGTGGATTGTCCTTGACAGGCAGGGCACGGAAAAATTGGAGGTATACGATGTACAAAAAGGTGGATACGGATCTGAATTTTGTCCGGCGCGAGCAGGAGGTGCTGGACTTCTGGAAGGAGCACGACGTATTTCATAAGTGCGACTGCCACAGGGAAGGCGCGCCTGCGTTCACGTTCTACGACGGGCCGCCCACGGCCAACGGAAAGCCGCACATCGGCCACGTACTGACGCGCACATTCAAGGACATCGTGCCGCGCTACCGCGCCATGAAGGGATACCATGTGCTTCGAAAGGCCGGCTGGGATACCCACGGCCTTCCGGTGGAGCTTGAGGTGGAAAAGGTGCTGGGCATCGACGGCAAGCCGCAGATTGAGGCTTACGGCGTGGAGGCCTTTATCCAGCAGTGCAAAAAGAGCGTCTGGAAGTACCTGTCCGAATGGGAGAAGATGAGCGAGCGCGTCGGCTACTGGGCGGATATGGAGCATCCCTACGTAACGTATGAGAACGACTACATCGAATCGGTCTGGTGGTCGCTGAAAACCCTTTGGGAAAAGAATCTGATCTACAAGGGCCATAAGATCGTGCCCTACTGCCCCCGCTGCGGGACGCCGCTGTCCAGCCACGAGGTGGCGCAGGGGTACAAGGACGTTACCGATACCACGGTGACGGTCCGCTTCCGCCTGAAGGACGAGGAGAATACGTCGATCCTGGCGTGGACCACCACGCCGTGGACGCTTCCGTCCAACGTGGCGCTGTGCGTGCACGCGGACAAGGACTACGTCTACGCCAGGAAGGACGGCCAGACGTACATCCTGGCCGCGGCGCTGGCGGCGGACGTGCTGGGAGACGGCTACACGGTGGAAAAGACCGTGAAGGGCCGCGAGCTGGAGTATAAGGAATATGAGCCGCTGTTCGACTTTGCCCAGTCGCAGCAGAAGAGCCACTACGTGGTGTGCGACAACTACGTGACGCTGGACGAGGGCACCGGCGTGGTGCATACGGCGCCGGCCTTCGGCGAGGACGACAACCGCATCGGGCAAAAGTACGGATTGCCGCTGGTGCAGCTTGTGGATGAGGAGGGCAAATTCATCCAGGATACCGAAATACTGGAGGGCCTGTTTGTCAAGGATGCCGATCCTGTGATCGTCCGCGACCTCGAAGCGCGCGGGCTGCTCTATTCCACGCAGGGCTACGATCACTCCTATCCCTTCTGCTGGCGCTGCGATACGCCGCTGATCTACTACGCCAGGGCCAGCTGGTTCATCCGCATGACGGCCATCCGCGATCAGCTATCGGCCAGCAACCGGAGCGTCAACTGGTATCCGGACAACATCAAAAACGGCCGGATGGGCAACTTCATCGAGAACGTCATCGACTGGGGCATCTCCAGGGAGCGCTACTGGGGCACGCCGCTTCCCATCTGGGAATGCGAAAGCTGCCACGAGCGCCATATGGTGGGCAGCATCGCCGAGCTGCGCGAGATGGGCATCGATGTACCGCAGGATATCGAGCTTCACAAGCCGTATATCGACCAGGTGCATTTAAACTGCCCCCAGTGCGGGGAAACGATGAACCGGGTGCCGGAAGTCATCGACTGCTGGTACGATTCAGGGGCCATGCCCTTTGCCCAGTGGCACTATCCCTTTGAGAACCAGGATAAGTTCAAAGCCAACTTCCCGGCGGACTTCATCAGCGAGGCGGTGGACCAGACCCGCGGGTGGTTCTACACGCTGCTGGCCATTTCCACGGCAGTGTTCGGGGTGTCCTCCTTTGAGAACTGCATCGTGCTGGGGCACGTCAACGACAAGGACGGCCAGAAGATGAGCAAGCACAAGGGCAACGTGGTGGACCCGTGGACGGTGCTGGATAAGCAGGGCGCAGACGCGGTGCGCTGGTATTTCTACACGGTTTCGGCGCCGTGGGTGCCCAGCCGCTTCTACGAGGAGGCGGTGTCGGAGTCACAGCGCAAGTTTATGGGGACGCTTTGGAACACCTATGCGTTCTATATCCTGTACGCGGACATCGACAAGTTTGATCCCGCCAAGTATACGCTGGATAAGGAAAACCTGCCGCTTCTGGACAAATGGGTGCTGGCCAGGCTCAACAGCCTGATCCGCTCCGTGGACAGCGACCTGGAGCATTACCGCATCACCGAGGCGGCCAGGGCGCTGGCGGACTTTGTGGACGACCTGTCCAACTGGTACGTGCGCCGCGGGCGCTCGAGGTATTGGTCCGGCGAGATGACCAAAGATAAAATCGACGCGTTCATGACGCTTTACACGGTGCTGGAGACGCTGGTGCGGCTGTGCGCGCCCTTCACGCCGTTTATGGCCGAGCACATGTACCAGAACATGGTGCGCACGGTGGATAAGGACGCGCCTTTGAGCGTGCACATGTGCGATTTCCCGGCGGCGGATGAGAGCCTCATCGACGAGGCGCTGGTTAAGGAGATGAACCAGGTACTCTCTGTGGTGACACTGGCCCGCGCGGCAAGGAGCGCGGCCAATATCAAGATCCGGCAGCCGCTTTCGCAGCTGCTGGTCAGCGGCGCGGAACTGACGGAGCGCGGCGCGGCGCTGGTGGCCGACGAGCTGAACGTGAAGGAAGTTGTCGTCAGGGACGACCTGTCACA
>JBMNQS010000079.1:0-8770 GCA_050944255.1 Christensenellales bacterium
GCATGGCGCATCTGGTGGATCGGATTGTCGGCGGGGGCGACGTGGCGCGCTACAAGCCGGAC
This sequence comes from Christensenellales bacterium, assembly GCA_050944255.1. GTDB lineage: Bacteria > Bacillota > Clostridia > Christensenellales > Maliibacteriaceae > JBMNQS01. Next base: position 63 of record JBMNQS010000079.1, read on the forward strand.
CCCGAAGGCGTGCACCTTTTGATGAAAACCTTCGGCGCTAAAAAAGAGGAGGTGCTCTACGTGGGCGACAGCCTGGTGGACGCCAAGACCGCAGAGAGCGCCGGCGTGGATTTTGCCGCCGTGCTCAGCGGGGTGACGCGGGCCGATGAATTTGAGCCCTACCCGCACGTTGCGGTGCTGGAGCGCCTGCGGGACATACTGGCGCTGTGACGGCGCGGCGCGAATGAAATTTTTGTGTGAAAGGGGACTTTATGGTCTACGTCCGACAGGCATTGCCCATGGATGCGCAGGCTATGAGCCGGATATTTGCCTTAAGCTGGAAGAGCGCTTACAGGGGGATCGTTCCCGACGCGTATCTGGACGCACTGCGGGAGGACTTTTGGACGAGCGCTTTCAGCGGGTGGTTTGAAGGCGGCGACATGAAGGGCCAGATGATCTACGAGGGCAGCCGGGCCGTGGGCGCCGTGGTCTACGGGCCGGGACGGGACGCCCGCTGGAGCGACTGGGGCGAGGTGGTCGCCATTTACGTGCATCCCCATTACCAGGGACGCGGATTCGGCACGAAGCTGCTGGAAGTGGCTGTGGAGGACCTGCGTAGCATGGGATACGCCAGAGCCTACCTGTGGGTGCTGGAGGAGAACCTGGACGGGCGGCTCTTCTATGAGGCCAACGGCTGGGACAGGGCCGAGGAATCCTGCGTGATCCAGATCATGAACCAACCGCTGGTGGAGCGGCGCTATACCATCGGGGCGCGGGAAGGCGCTTTGGGACAAATTATATAAACTGCAGGAGGATTGTATGAGCATTCGCATCGGTATTTTAGGTTACGGCAATCTGGGCCGCGGCGTGGAGTGCGCCATCGCCCAGAACCCGGATATGGAATTGGCGGCGGTATTCACCCGCCGGGAGCCGTCCGGCGTCCGCATCATCTCAAAGGACGTGCCCATCTACCCGGCGGACAGGGCCGGGGACATGACGCGGCAGATCGACGTGATGATCCTCTGCGGCGGCAGCGCTACGGACCTGCCGGCGCAGACACCCCAGTTTGCGGCGCTTTACAATGTGGTGGACAGCTTCGATACCCACGCGGATATTCCGCGGCACTTTGCCGCCGTGGACAAGGCGGCCTCCGCATCGGGCAAGACGGCCGTCATCTCCGCCGGATGGGACCCGGGGATGTTCTCGGTCAGCCGCGCCTACGCCGGCGCCATACTGCCCCAGGGCCACGACTATACCTTCTGGGGAAAGGGCGTCAGCCAGGGCCATTCCGACGCCGTACGCCGGGTGGAGGGCGTCCTTGACGCCAGGCAGTACACGATCCCCGTGGATGCCGCGCTCTCCGCCGTGCGCCGCGGGGAGACCCCCGCATTCACCGCCAGGCAGCAGCATGTCCGCGAATGCTTCGTGGTGGCCCAGGAGGGCGCCGACCTGGAGCGGATCGAGTCGGAGATCGTGAACATGCCCAACTACTTCGCCCCCTACGATACCATCGTGCACTTTATCTCCAAAGAGGAGCTTGAGCGAGACCACGGAGGCATTCCCCACGGCGGGTTTGTCGTCCGCAGCGGCAGGACCGGTGAGCATGGCGAAAACAGCCATGTGATCGAGTACAGCCTGAAGCTGGACTCCAACCCGGAGTTCACCGCCGGCGTGCTGGTGGCCTGCGCCCGCGCCGCCTGGCGGATGAATGTATCCGGGCAGACCGGCGCCAAAACCATGCTGGACGTGCCGCCGGCGCTCTTGTGCGCCGCCTCGCCGGAGGAGCTGAGGGCGCATCTGCTGTAGGGGTGTATGGTTTGCCGGTCCGGTGATGCTCCCGCCATGCCGCGGCGGGGGTTTTGAAGAAGGGAAACGGCGCATATTAAAAGTGCCGGCCACAGGGCCGCGGCCTTAGCATCCTCTTCGGAGAATTTTGGCGGAAGGCCCCGCTGCTTTGCGGACAAAAGGGCCCGCCAAAGGGATCGTTGGGACGTTCAGGGCGATAAATGAGACAAAAAAATGGGGCCGGGCGCCGGCTTTGATGTATAATGTTAAATGGCGAAAGACGGGCGTTTGCAGGCAAGGAGGAAATATGCAGCAGCAGCGGATCATGAAAAAAGTCGACGACAGCTACAGCGAGCATGTGCAGTCGGTCACCCAGGGCAGCCTCAACGGATCGCTGCGGCTGTTCGGCGGGCAGCTGCTTCAGTGGATAGACGTCCTGGCCGCCGTTGTGGCAAGGCGCCATTGCCAGTGCCCCGTGACCACCGTGGCCATCGATTCGCTGCAGTTTCTCGGGCCGGCCTACGCCAACGACACCATCGTGATGCGGGGCAAGGTGACCTATGTGGGGCAGACCTCCATGGAGATCTGCGTACACTCTTACGTGGAGCACCTGGACGGCCGCAGGAAGCTGATCAATACGGCGTACTTCATCATGGTGGCGCTGGACGAAAATGAAAGGCCCAGGCAGGTTCCGGGCCTGGTACTTGAAACCGACGAGCAAAAAGCCGACTGGGAGGCCGGGCTGCGACGCTACGAATTGAGAAAACAGCGCAGAAAAGAACACTTCTAATTTTAAAAGAAAACGGAGACTTTATCATGGAAAAGACAAAGAACCCCATCACCGTCAAGCAGCTGTGCGTAGCGGCCATTTTTACGGCCATCACCTGCGTGCTGGCGCCCATCTCCCTTCCCGTGGGCATCATTCCCTTTTCCCTCGGGGTCTTTGCCGTATTGCTGGTGGGCGCGGTGCTGCCGCCCCGCCTGGCGCTGTTGTCCATAGGCGCGTACATGCTGCTGGGGCTTGTCGGCCTGCCGGTCTTTTCCGGGTACCGTACCGGGCTGCAGGTACTGGCCGGGCCCACCGGAGGGTTTGCCATCACGTTCCCTGTCATGAGCTGGCTGGTCAGCCTCTTCTCGCATAAGCCGCGCAAGGCCCTGTGGCTCTATATGTTCTGCTCCATGGTCGTGGCCATCGCCATCTGCCATACCGGCGGCGTTATCTGGTACAGCCTGTACGCCAAAGTGACGCTGGCGGAGGCCTTCGCCGTCTGCAGCGCTCCCTTTATCCTGGTGGATCTGGCCAAAGCCGTGCTGGCCACCGCCATCGGCCTTGTGATCAGACGCATCCTCATCCGCCTGAATATCCAGCTTTAATGCCGAACGCCCCGGCAAATCCATCATTTCGGAGGAGAATACCATGCTTAAAATCCAGCACCTGACCAAGACGTACGGCGGCAAGAAGGCCGTGGACGATCTGTCGCTGCACATCGCGCCGGGCGAAATCTACGGGTTCATCGGCCACAACGGCGCCGGCAAAACCACCACCATCAAAAGCTGCTGCGGCATTCTGGAATTTGACTCGGGTGAAGTGTTCATCGACGGCATCGACCTGAAGAAGGACCCGCTGGAATGTAAGCGCCGCATCGCCTACCTGCCCGATAACCCCGACTTTTATGAGTTTCTTTCGGGCATCAAATACTTAAACTTCATCGCAGACGTGTTCGGCGTCGGGAAGGACGACAGGCAGGAGCGCATCCGCAGGTACGCCCAGCTGTTTGAATTGACCGACGATCTGGCCTCGCCGGTCTCCAGCTACTCCCACGGCATGAAACAGAAGCTGGCCATCATCTCGGCGCTGATCCATACGCCCCGCCTGATGGTGTTTGACGAGCCCTTCGTGGGCCTTGACCCCAAGGCCTCCCATATCCTGCGCGGACTGATGCGGGAACTGTGCGACCAAGGCGGCGCCATCTTTTTCTCCACCCACATACTGGAGGTGGCCGAAAAGCTCTGCGATAAGATCGCCATCATCAAAAACGGCCGCCTGGTGGTCTCCGGTCCCACCGGGCAGGTGATCGGCGATACGTCCTTGGTGGACGTGTTCCTCGAACTGGAGGCCGGCCATGTTTAAGACGCTGCTTTTTGTGCGCCTCAGGGCGCTGTGGGATAATTTGTTTGCCCGCATGGGCAACAGGAGCGGAAAAAAGAGCAAGGGGCTGGGCATCCTCCTGGGCATCGCCGTCATCTACGCGATGGTGGTCCTGCTGGGACTGATGAGCGTCATGTTCATGAGCCTGGCCGCAGGCATGGTGGCCGCGGGCATGCCGTGGCTGTATTTTACCATGGCCGGCCTGATGTCCGTGGGCTTCTGCTTCGTGGGCAGCGTCTTTATAGCGGAAAAACAGATGTTTGATTCCTCCGACAATGAGCTGCTGCTGTCCATGCCGGTGCCCCCCTCCTACATACTGGCCACCAGGCTATCCACGCTGTTCATCTTAAACAGCCTGTACAATCTGCTGGTGATGGTCCCCGCCGGCATTATCTTCGCCATAGCCGGGCACGCCACGGCGCCCCAAATCATCAAATTTATCTTCCTGACGCTGCTTCTGCCGCTGATTCCCACCGCGCTGACCTGCGTGGTGGGCTGGGTCATCGGCTCCGTCTCCTCGAGAATGCGCCATAAGAATCTGATCTCCAGTATCCTGATGATCGGCATGTTCCTGCTCTACATGTACTTGATGCTGAACCTGAACCGGTACATGCAGGATCTGATCGCAAACGGGATAGCCATCGGCCGGGCGGTGGCCAGGGCGTTCCCGCCGCTGTATTATTTCGGCACCGGCGTTACCGGCGGCGTGGCGGACTTTGCCGGGTTTTTGGCCTGGGCCGTCATTCTCTTTGCCGCGCTCTATGCGGTTTTATCCAGAACTTTCCTGAAAATCGTCACCAGAAAGAAGGGCCACGTCCGCGTGCGGTACGTGGAAAAGCCGCTGGATGTCTCCAGTCCGCGCAGAGCGCTGTTTAAAAAGGAGCTCCGCCGGCTTTTCTCGCTGCCCATCTATGTATTCAATGCCGCCATGGGCTCGGTGATGCTGCTGATCCTGGCGGGATTCATCCTGGTGCAGGGACCAAAGGTGCAGACGATGCTCGCCCAGTTCTTCGGCGCAGCAGGCGGGGGAAGCGCCATCGCATTTGGCATCGTGGTCGCAGCGGCCAGCTTCTGCGCTGCTATGAACGTCACCACCGCTCCCGCCATCTCCCTTGAGGGCAAAGCCATCGTCCTTTTAAAATCGCTGCCCGTCAGTGCAAAGGACGTGTTTCTGGCGAAAATCAACGTGAATTTGCTTGTGGGCCTTCCAGCGATTATAATAGTGGCAGCGGCCGCGTGGCTTCGCCTGCCGGTGACGCCCCTTCAGGGATTGCTGGTCCTGGCGGTGCCGGCTGCCTGCCAGGTGTTTGCGGCGCTGTACGGCCTTGCGTGCAATATTTGGATGCCGCGATTTGACTGGATCAGCGAAGTGATGGTGATCAAGCAGTCCGGCAGCGTGGCGCTGGCGGTGTTGACCGCCATGGCCGTCGTGATGCTGCCCATGGGCCTGTATCCCGCTGTGCTTGCCCGGTTCATCGGATTGGAGCTGTTCCTGATCCTGGCCACGGGCGTGCTGCTCGCAGCCAGCGCCGGATTGTACGCCTACCTGATGCGCGGCGGCGCCAAACGCTACGACAGGCTGTAGGCCGCTGCTGCGATCTCCTTGGGATACCAGGCTTCGCAAAGGGAGCCTTTGTATACGGTTTACAAATTTTATTTAAAGGAGAGCGTACGTATGAAACAAAAGAAGATCGTCATTGGCTGCGACAACGCTGCGGTGGACATGAAGAACCTTGTTATCTCCGAGCTTGCGGCACGGGGCGTCGCCTGTGAGGACGTGGGCGTGGACGCAGCTTCCGACGGCACCTTTTATCCGCTGGTGGCCAAAAGGGTCTGCGAGAGGATCATCGAGAGCGGCTACCAGGACGAGGGCATCCTCCTGTGCGGCACCGGTATCGGCATGGCCATGACGGCCAACAAATTCAAGGGCATTTTTGCCGCCGTCTGCCACGACAACTTCTCCGCCGAGCGGGCCAGGCTCTCCAATGACGCCAACGTGCTGTGCATGGGCGCCAGGGTCATCGGGCCGGAGCTGGCCAGGAAGATACTGGACGAATGGCTGCAGCGGCACTACGAGCCAAACGAGCGCTCCCATCCCAAGGTGGAGGCCATGCGGGACATCGACAGCGCCAACATGAAATGAGAGGGCCGCGGACATGCTATATATCGGAACGAATTTGAAGATGTACAAGACGGGTACCCAGACGGTGGATTTTCTGACGGAGCTGCACCGTCTGACGGCGGGCATCGCCGATGAACTGTGCCTGTTTGTCATTCCCTCCTATACCGCGCTGTACCAGGCCCGGCAGGCCGCGCGGGACTCCCACATCCGCCTGGGCGCCCAGAACATGCACTGGGAGGATGAGGGGCAGTTTACCGGCGAGATTTCCCCCGTGATGCTCAAGGAGCTGGAGCTTCAGATCATTGAGATCGGCCACAGCGAGCGCAGGCACGTGATGGGCGAGACCGACGAAGAGGAAAATAAAAAAGTGCTGGCGGCCTTAAAGCACGGCTTTACACCGCTTCTGTGCGTGGGCGAGACGGCGCAGCAGAAGGATTACGGCATCGCTGACGAGATTATTGCCATGCAGCTTAAAAAGGGTCTTTACGGCGTGACGCGGCAGGACGCCGGGCGCCTCTGGATCGCCTACGAGCCGGTCTGGGCCATCGGCGTGGGCGGCACCCCCGCCACGGAGGACTACGCCCAGAGGGAGCACCGGTTGATCAAGGATGTCCTCACGGAGCTTTTCGGGGAGGAGGCGCACCGGATTCCCGTGCTCTACGGCGGCAGCGTGAACCCAGGCAACGCCTCTGAAATGATGGCGCAGGAGGCGGTGGACGGCCTTTTCGTGGGGCGCAGCGCGTGGGACGCGGAAGCGTTTGATAAGCTGATCAGGCAGGTGCTGCCTGTTTGCAAAAACAAATAGAGCTTGGAGAAAATCAATGGGAAAGATCACAACGGTTGTCTTTGACTTGGACGGAACGATCCTCGATACGCTGGACGATTTGGCCAACAGCGTCAACTACGCGCTGCGGGCCTTCGGGTTCCCGGAGCGCACGCGCGAACAGGTGCGAAGGACCGTGGGCCACGGCGTGCGGGACCTGATCGGAAGAAGCGTGCCCGAGGGCACCGATCCCGATACCATGCAAAAGTGCCTGGAAATGTTCCGCACCCACTACAGGGAGCATATGCAGGACGAAACCCGCCCCTATGAGGACGTGCTGCCGGTGCTGCGCGAGCTGGTAAACCGCGGCGTGAGGCTGGCGTGCCTGTCCAATAAGTTCGACGCGGCGGTCAAGGAGCTCTGCTTCCGGTTCTTTTCCGATTACATCTGTATGGCCGTGGGCGAGAGCGAAAAGCTGGCCAAAAAACCCGCCCCGGACGGCCTGCTGCATATTATGGAGGAATTGGGCGCCACAAGGGACGATACCGTCTATGTGGGCGATTCGGCGGGCGATGTGAAGACCAGCCACAACGCTGGCGTGCCCTGCGTGGCCGTAACATGGGGATTCAGAGACAGGCCGTCGCTTGAAGCGGCCGGCGCAGACTGGATCATCGACCGGGCACAGGACCTTCTGACGCTGAAAGACAAAAGCGGCCAGTCCCTGTTTTAAAGGAGTATTATCATGGAGAAACACATCGTCTTTGCCGTTATCCTGGCCCTGAGCATCCTTTTGGGCATTATGTTCATGAAGGGAATAGGCCTAAAAGCGCTTCTGAAGCGCAGTGAGCGCAGCCAGGACGAGCATAAGGGCCAGAAGGCCACCAATACCCTGCGGCTTTTGGGCATCGCCATGTTCATTGTCGGCGGCTCCGGCACGCTGGTCTACCTTGCCGAATTGACGGGCCTTCAGTGGCTCAACAACGTTTCCACGGCGCTTCTGGCCGTTACGGTGGTGGGCGTGCTGGCGCTGTCCAGAAGCCGCCGCTTCAAGATCAGGGAAGAGGAGAAAAAAGAGGAATAGCCGGCTGGTTTGCGGCCCGGACCATTGAATGGACGTACCGCGCCAAATAAAATAACCGCGCCTTGGGGCGCGGTTAGAAGCCGTCAAAAAACTTTGTTTTTTGACGGGCATACGAGGGATTTTCCTGCTGCAAAAACCGATGAGCGGGTTTTTGCAGCGGCCGGAAAACCCTGAAAGGAGTACCCTAAAGGGCAGGCCTGTGCTGCGGCCGCGCATGTCGCCCTTGCCCACGAAATTAAAATTAGGGGACTTCGGCCCCCTAATAACCCCCAAAGAACTTTTTTGACAGTCTGAAACCGCGCCTTGGGGCGCGGTTATATAAGAAGGTCCGGATGTTTCCGGACCTTCTTTGAACAGATAGCGCTCATCATGGCCGGCAATTGGAATTTGCCGGGCCGGGCAAATTATGCGTGTCCATGTTTATCTAGATGGTGATCACTACGTTACCGGTTTTTTGTCCTGTTCCGACGTACCTGGTGGCCTCGGCAATCTGCTCCAGGGGATATTTCCTGTCAATTACAGCCCTGTATTTTCCCGATTCGATGAGCTCTTTGAAGAAGAGGGATATTCCCTGATTTTGAGATTGGATAAAGCCGCGATGCTCGCCGAAAGGCGTGCAAGTACTTCCTTGTGGAAAGTTCCTTTCTTTAAGGGAACGCGGGCTTTTTATGGCTTTTCCACCGCGGCGCTACAGGCGCGCCTTGCGCTGGACGGCCTTGACCAGCTCCACAATGGGAATGATGGAAAAAGCCAGCCCTATGCAGATGGCGTACTGCGCAAGGGGGATGCGCGTAAAGCTGAAGGCGTCGGCCATAAAGGGGATGGTGGT
>JBMNQS010000080.1:0-8634 GCA_050944255.1 Christensenellales bacterium
TAGCGGGGCGATGTCTGCACCATCACCTTGGCGTCGGCCCAGGTGGCCGCTCCGCCGCGCCTGGCGACGGCCTCGAAAATGTGCTTGCGCTGCAATGCGCTTTCAGTGATGGGAGCGCCGTCCGGAGGATGCAGCACCTTCTGCCATGAGATGTCCAGGCCGTCTTCTTTCAGCCTGTCCACCAAAATGCGGTAGCCCGCCATTTTGGAAGCCTGCATGTCCTGCTGCAGCTTTGCAAACTGCGGGGCGGAAAAATCGCAGCCGACGCCCACGATATGCACGTCGCTCACCTGCGTCTCACAGGAAATCTCAATACCCGGCACCATCAGGGCATGCTCTGAAAATGCGAGCTTCTCAAAGGGCACGCCGCCCTCTTCGGCTTTGGGCGTCACGTCGTGGTCGGACACCACAAAAAGCTCCACACCCACCGCTTCGGCCAGCCGCATCAATTGGGCATAGGTGTCTTTACCGTCGGAATATACACTGTGGCAATGCAGATCGCAGGAAAAAGCGCTTTCAGGCGCCGATGCTCGGCCATGCAAACTCATGAGGTAAATCCCCCTTTATTTGTCCCGCCCAATTATAGCACGCAAAATAGGCCATCACAAGATGAGAATCACAGTTATTGATCGTTAATTTTTTAACGCATGGGACGGAAGCCGGCCCGCTTTTCCCGCACGGGCATTGGACCGCATAAAACCCGCAAAACAAAAACCGCCGGCTGCCGGCGGTTCTTTCACAGGCTGTATTCAACATCCGGAACGGACGCCGAATGCGCGGAGGCGGACGGCCCCATGCCTCCGGCAGCCGCCGCCGGAAAAACGGCGCGGCCATTTGCACGGGCCTGCCCCGCGTACTTTTTCAAGCCGGATGAGGTGCTTTGGGCGATCAGGTTCTTCCGCCAGCGTTAAAACTGATCCGCCTTCTCTTCCTCGGGCAGCACCACGTCCACGATGCGGACATTGATCTTATCGGCGGAAAGCCCGGTCATATCCTTCAGCGCCTCGCGGACGTTCTGTGTGACTTCGCCGGCCACCTTGGGAATCTGGACGCCGTATTTGACCACCAGTTTCAGCTCAATATCGACCTTGGGGCTGTCGATTTTCCCCACGATAACGCCGCTTGTCACATGCCCCTCGGATTTGAAGATGCCCGTGATGCCGCCGCCATGGCCCACAACGCCCTCGGATTTCTTCACGGCGATGCCCACGATCTTCTGGATGACTTTGTTGCTGTACGTCACATTGGAAAGCACGCCTTCGATATCGCCTTCGGGCAACTGCTTGATTTCCTCCATTTTCTCTCTCTCCTCTCGCTACGGCCGCAGCGCTCACCGCCACTATAAGCCACTATATATCTACGACGCGTACAGACTCATTATAATAGCTTCGACACGAAAAAACAAATATAGTGCGCTTTCCCTTTATTGCATCTTGCCAAGGGCGCCGCATCAAAGCTACAATGAAACTATATCTAAAAGCCGCAACGAAATCATATCTATAGAGGAGATGGAGCATTTGAGAAAATTCTTCAATGAGTTCAAGCAATTCGCCCTCAAGGGCAACGCGTTGGATCTGGCGGTGGCGGTGGTCATCGGCGGCATCTTCCAGAGCATCATCAATTCCATGGTCAACGACCTGATCATGCCGCTGGTGGGCCTGGTGGGCCGGTTCGACTTTTCCAACCTGTTCATCCAGCTCAACAATTTCGACAAGCAGCCCGCCACGCTGGCAGACGCGCAGACTATGGGCGTCGCCACGTTCAACTACGGCAATTTCATTACCGCCGTAATCAACTTTTTCATTATGGCCTTTGTCATCTTCCTGATGGTCAAGGCCATGAACAAATTCAAGGACGCGGAGCTGCTTAAAAAACTGGGACCCGCCGGGGATAAAGAAGATAAAAAGGAGGCCCCCACCAAAAAGCAGTGCCCCTACTGTTTCAGCGACATCGACATCAAGGCCACACGCTGCCCCCACTGCACGTCCCTGCTGACCGCGGAGGAAAAAGCCTGACGCTTCCTGCGGTCGCGTCGCATCTTATGGCAAAATAACAGACGCAGGACAGTGTCCTGCGTCTGTGTCGTATGGTTTTCTTTGCCGGGCTTTACATCACCGTTGAGCCATTTTCCGAGTCCACCAGCATCATGATCTGCTCCTGCCGGCCGTTCTCGGCATTGATATAGACCAGATAGCGCTGGTCGCCCTTCCTGGCGGTGACTTCCCAGCACAGCGGTTCCGCGCCGTTGTCCTTGGGGATCACGCACAGCTGCGTGCTTTCGATTTCAAGGCCGCTGTTGACTTTCGCTTCGGCCTCCTGCTTGCTGAGCTTGGGCTGCCGCGGGATCTCGCGCTGCTGGTTGTTCATCAGGTAATTCCACGCCTCAAAGCCGATGATGTCGCCTGTGGAGCGGCATACCTTCACCTTGACCATATCCGGATACATGACCACGCCGTTTTGCGTGGGGGCCGTGTTGATGACGGCCATGTTCTCCTCCATCTGCGAGTAAGTGGGCGACATGTTCTTATACCCCTGCTCGTCCAGGAAGCCCATGGCCCTGTTGATGCAGTCGTTCAGGGACAGTACGCCTTCGTCCTCGCGTCCCTGCGCCGTCATGGCCAGCACTTCGCCGCCGATCTGGCACACCAGCAGCGTGCCCGCCAAGCCATTCCTTTCAAAGGTGATGATATGCGCCGGTATCAGTCCCTTCATGCTCCCGCCGTACTCCAGCGTGCCGCCGGGGACAAACTGCCTGGCTTTCGCCATGGCCTGGTCCTGCGTCACTTCCGTTGCACCTGAAAGCGCTTTGGGCTCACGGGTCAGGCGCGACTCGGAAAACGGGCCGTCATACACCAGCTCCGGAAAGTCCGTGCTGGCCGTTTCAAGATCGTTCAGTCCCGAAAGCGATTCGGGCAGTTCCTCGTCGTCCTTCATATCGTCCATGGCCATCAATTGCTTCCACGTCAGATCGCCGTTCTGGAAGCTCTGGTTCATGTCCAGAAAGCCCTGCTTCATATCCTTGGAGTAATTCCAGATATCGCCGATCTGCTTCATGTCGTCCTCGCCGATCTCGTCTATATCGCCCAGCGAACCCGACAGGGTGCCGCCGTAATCGCCTATGCGGTTTAAAAGCGATACCGTGCCGTTCATCCTTCCAAGGCTGCCGGGCATCTGCGCCAGGCCGTCCTGCGCCCCGGAGCTGTATTTGCGCAGCTCCTCCAGCAGCGGGCCCGCCGCGTCGGGCGAGGAGGTCACCGACAGCTTGGCCAGCGTCGTCTCCATGCCGCTTATATTGTCGTTGAGGCCCATAAAGGAGCGCGAATACATGTTCTCAAGCCTCGCCTCGCTGGCGCCCAGGGAATCGTCGCGCACAATGCCCCAGGCGGCTATGCCGATGACCAGAAACGACAGCACGACGCATGCCGTGGTCAGGTGGATGATTTTTCTTCGTTGGCTCAGTTCCTTTTCTCTGTAAACCTTATTCATAACGATGCTCCTTTATAAACAGAACCGGTGCTGACCGATCACGCGGACCACCGGCCTTGAAAAGATCCACTGGCTGGTAGCCGTTCTGGGATTGTAATAATAGATGCATCCGCCGCTGGGGTCCCATCCGTTTATGGCATCGCGGGCGGCCTGCATGGCCGAATTGTCCGGCGTCAGGTTGATCTGCCCGTCCGCCACGGCGGTAAACGCGCGGGGCTGGTATATGACGCCTGAGATGCTATTGGGGAAGTCGGGGTGCTTCACCCGGTTGAGTATCACCGCCCCGACGGCCACCTTGCCTTCATACGGCTCGCCCCTGGCCTCGCCGTAAATGGCCTTTGCCATAAGGTACACGTCGTTGTTGTAGTTGGACGAATTGCCGCCTCCGCCCCCACCGCTGGAGCCGGATAGCTGTATACCCAGCCTGGCCGCCGTTTGCTGGCCTACGATGCCGTCAACGGTCAGCCCGTTATACCTCTGAAACTGCTTCACGGCCGCCTCCGTCTGGCTGCCGAAAATACCGTCGATCGCCCCGTTATAAAGTCCGTATTCCTTTAACTTCCGCTGGACCTGCGATACGACGCTCCCGGTGGACCCGCGCCTGACCGACGCCGCGTGCACAGGCGCCGCCACCATGGCAAACACCAGTACCGCAAACAGTATCCAGCCTATGATCTGTCTTTTTTTCATGCTTTTACCTACTCCTTTCACCTTTACCAGTGCCAGTCAAATTTTTCCCTGAAGAAGGACCGCATATATAGCTGTCCGTCGGATATGGGTATTTCCATATCATCCTCCCTCACCGCATCGTCCTGTTTCACATTGACAAAGCACAGCGGCGGAAAGATCACGCACCACCAGTTTTGTCCTTTGCCCTCTCCCAGCGTCACGCACAGCGCATCGTAGCGACCCTCGGGATAAATGACGCCGTCGTAGAGCCTGGAGGGAAACTCGCGTTTGCCCATCTGCACCAAAACGGCCATATCCTTCCCCTGCGCCGCCATCACCGCGCGGGCCGCCTCCTGGATCCGCCCGGTGTTCAAAGAGACGATCTCAAGGGCCTCTTCCTGATCGGACACGCCCGCCACAAGCGGGGCCACCACACGGTTCACCTCGTCACGCACCATCAGTTTGAGTGCCTGGTCCTCGTCGCTGTCGCTGTTGGCGATGACGTGCAGGCGCACAATGTCCTGCGCCTCGGGCGCCGTTTTGCCTGGTTTCCGCTGCGCCAGGGCCCCGGATGTCATCATCAGGCAAAGACAGGCAATCCATAAAATCCATACCGTTTTTTTCACAATCAAAACCCCCTTTGATTTGTCTTTAAGTATGGACGCAAAATCTTCCAAGTATACTTTCGGGTTGTGATTATATGGATTTTTATTCTTCCGGTCAGCGCGAACAAACCCGTTTTATTTTGATCCGGCGCAGGAGGTGTCATGCATGCGGCGCCTTCAAAAGTAAAATCAATAAAACGGCACACCAAAAAGGCATGAGCTTTCAGCTCATGCCTTTTTGGTTATCGGCCTTATGGGCAATCTTTCAAAAAATGACGAGTCGGCTTCCGGTCTGCACGTTCCATTTCTTCGAAATGCGGCGGGAAAAAGCCCGCTGTCCGTTCGGCGATGCCGTGCGGCGTCCCGGCGACCGGAAGAGCCGCCTACGGCATCGAAAGGATTAAATCATCTCCACCGCCTTTTTTTCGGTGACCACGGCATAGACGCTGAACACTTTATTTTTCAGCTCTTCCACCGCAGCCTGCTGCGCGTCCTCGCTCTGGTAAAGGCCCACCACTGCCGGACCGCTCCCCGATACCCATGCGGCCACCGCGCCGGTGCCCATCACGCGGCTTATGACGCGCTGCACATTCTTGTCCAGCGCGCACGCGGCGTCCTGCAGATCGTTGGCATGGACCATGGCCTTGCGGATTTGCTTCATATCCCCGGAGGCCAGCGCCTTTGCAATGGCGTCCGCGTCCGCCTGCTTGACCGGATTTTGATCGTAGGCGGCAAATACCTGCGGCGTATATAAGACGCCCCGCTCCTTGGCGATCACCAGATGGTACATCGGGCCTCCCAGCGGATGCGCAACCCGCTCGCCCACGCCCGCTACCCTTCGCCTGCCCCCGTAAAGGCAATAGGGTACATCCGCGCCGATTTCAAGGGCCAGCTCGGCCAGCTCAGATAGCCCAAGGCCGATTTGCCACAGCTCGTTGAGCCCGATGAGCGTCGCGGCGGCGTTGGTGCTTCCTCCCGCCAGGCCCGCGGCCAGGGGAATGCGTTTTTCAATTTCAATGCGCACGCCCTGGCGGATGCCGAAGCGTTCTTTCAAAAGCGTCGCCGCCTTATAGACCACGTTATCGAGCATGCTGACATCCGGTATGGAGCCCACCGTGACGTCCTGCGAAGCGTGCTTTAATTCGATGACGTCCGCCAGCGATACCGAATCGTTGATCATCCGCAGCAGATGATATCCCCGCGGGTCAATGCCCTGCACCGAAAGCGCCCAATTGATTTTCGCACGGGCTAAAATCCTCATAACCGTCCTCCAGAATCTGATCTATATACTTGATATTATACTTGAAAAACGCGTCTTTGCACTGCAAATTTTTAAACGGGCACGAACGTTCTCTTATGCCGCGGCAAAATTTGATAAGCAGAGTTTATCGATCGAGGCTTATAAGGCGCCGTTTTCGAAAAAAATCTTTTTCCAGATCTTGTGTGCCATTGCAACTTTTTGCACGATATATAGTGTTTTTGCATTGTTTTTTCAGTATTTTGGCATAAAGAGAAAAGGACGGAAAGCCTTCGCTTTCCGCCCCTGCCTTTTTTGTGTTTTACAGGATCAACTGACGGTACATGATCACTTTATCCCCGGATGCAATGTCCCGCTCCTGCAGGAAGGGATTGAGCCTGGTTACCTCATCCACCGTGGCGTTAAATCTTCTGGCCACGCTCCAAAGCGTATCTTCGGGCTGCGCCACCACCATGATGATGCCGTAATCCGCGCTCACCGGCACTTCGCCCTGATCCGTGACGTTCACCACCATGGACGCCTGGCCCATGCCGGTCACCGATGCGCAGACATCCAGCGATACGCGGCACTCCACCTCGTCGTCGCTGAGCGCGGAGACCTGGCTCTGCCGGACAAATATCTGCGCGTCGGCAAAATTCTGTCCCGCGGCGGCCTCAAGCGCCACGTCAAACTCCATGGGCACCGCCGAGTGGAACCCGAACATGGGATTGGCTTGCTCCTCGCTGGTGTAGATCACGTCGCACTCGAGCATGCCCGACACCGATACGGCGCCGTCCTCCTGCTGGGCCTGCGTCACCACCGGCCTGGCCTTTAAGAGCACCGCCTGGCTGACGGGCGGAAGGCCGCCTGGCAGCGTCAGCGTAAAACGCATGTTCTGCTGGGTGTTCTGCCTGAGGGTCTTGTTCTGCATGCTGACCTGGACGCGCTCCATTTCAAGATCTCTGCCCGGCGCGTAGGCGTCTTCAATGCCCTGGGAAAGCACCTGCTCCTTCACCGATACCCGCGCCAGTACCACCGCCTCTACCCGCAGCATGCCGCTTTCGCCGGAAAGGTCCGTCAGCGGCACCACGTCGATATCGTCCACCGCCAGCGTGGCGTCGATCTCTCCGTCGGGCACCGCCGCATCCTCCCACGCAACGTCCACCACAAGCGGCACCGTATAGTTCACAAGCTGCAGCGACGGCTCTTCACCTGCGCTGCGGTACAGCGTGTGGACCACCATTTCGCCCTCCACATGAGCGCCGTCCAGCGTGGTATCGGCGCCCTTGACGGTGATGTAGGCCGTATTCTGCAGAATTTCATCCACCGAAGGCGCCCTTTGCGGCAGCTCCACGTCGTCCTGGATCACCACTTCCTGTATCTGCTCCTCCACCGTGGACAGGCACGTCAGCGCCGCGGAATTGATCTGTACGCCTTCCACGCCCCTGATGTCGGTCACCCAGGCGATGTCCTGCGGAGCAATCACACCGGCTTCCAGCACCACGTCCGCCGACAGCGCCAGGCTTCTGGGACTCTCCAATACGTAATCCAGCCGGCGCACAAATCCGCCCGTGCGCGCGCGCATGCCCGGCTCGGCCTCGGAGAGCGCCAGTTTGTGTACAAAATCCGTTTCCACTTCAAGCGCGCAGACGCCCGAATTATCCGTCGGTGTATACAGTACCTCAAATATTACTTTTCCAGCCATACTCACTGCGCTGTTTAAAACCTCGGCATTACCGGCCGTCATGCGCGCGCCGACAGCCAAAATGCGCAGGATATCGATTTGATCCTCCTGCAGCACCACCTGCCCTTCCAGCTGTGCTTGCTCACGCACCGACGCAATATACCGATCCAGCTGTACATTCTCCCGAATGATTTCCACGATCGCAACCTCCTCCTTCGCACGTATTTTATGTATATCATTCGGGACAAAAAAATAGAACGCCAAGGCCCCTGACGTTCGAATTTTTCTCGCAATTCATGCTTTTTCCGCCGGAGATGCCGCAGCGTTCTCCCGCCGCATACTCCGCAGCACCCAAAATATCTTTACATAGCCACGTTATGCACAGGCAATGTCATAAACGTGGCTATGTATTTGTGAAATCAGTACGCTCCCTCTTTAAGCCGAAAGACTCTTACGCTCCATGCAGAGCTTATCGGCCACCAGGGCTATAAACTCGCCGTTGGTAGGCTTGTCCCCTTTATTGTAGATGTTGATTCCAAACACTTGGTTAATGTTTTCGATGCGGCCCCGTGAGAAGGCGACTTCAATGGCGTGCCGGATGGCCCGCTCCACCTTGCTGGCGGTGGTGCCGCACTGCTGGGCGATGCCGGGATACAATTCCTTTGTGATGCGGTTGATGACGTCGTTGTTGTTCATGACCATCTTCACCGCTTCACGCAAATACTGGTAGCCTTTGATATGCGCGGGTATGCCGATCATAAGGAAGATGCTCGTAATCTGCTCGTCCAGTGAGCGCACCGCAGGCATGGCAATGGGCTGGATGCTGCTGGAACGCACGGCCCTGGAAGTCTTTGTTTCCCTTACCCGCCGCACAAGCACCTCCATGTCGTAGGGCTTCACCATATAATAGCGTACCCCCATGTCGATGGCCCGGCGGATAAAATCTTCCTGTC
>JBMNQS010000081.1:0-8417 GCA_050944255.1 Christensenellales bacterium
GTAGCTATGCTTCCGAGAATGGAAAAGCAGAAAAATACATACCAGAAATCAAGGTGATGCTATCGTGCCATCACGTATTAGGGAACAGGTCGAACCTTTAAAGACGGTAAAATCATGTTTGGTGCACGATGACACGATTCTTGAACTACGACACGAAAGACGGGCGCAGAAAAACCTCTGGTGCATCATGACACGGGATGGTGCAAAAAGGCGTAAGAAAATGCCTCTCAAAACATCGCGGCTTCTGCTCTGAAATGCAAAAAAGCCCAGTAATACTGGACTTTTTCGCTACTCGTCATTGTATCAATAACGATGTTTAGATTTGGCGGAGAAGGAGGGATTCGAACCCTCGAGACGCTTTTGACGTCTACACGATTTCCAGTCGTGCGCCCTCGGCCGGACTAGGCGACTTCTCCGTACATGATATTGGGTTTTTGCGGCTGAAAATCGAGTTTCCGGCCGCGCGCCTGCGGCGGGGCTGGCCGCCCCGGCGCAGACATGCCATTTGAAATTTCGCCTGCAGAGCACGGCGCATCGCGCCGCACTTCCCTATTATATGGACTGACAGGGCTTCTGTCAATAAAAAAGCCTTTCTTAAACAGGAATTCCCATATGCGCGGTTTACCGCGCCGCGTATAAAAGTCATCCTCCATGGCGGGACGCATGCAGGTTTCGCACGCATAACATATTCTTCCATGATTTACCGGACAGACAGTGCTTCTATGAGCAAAACAATGCATTTGCAAACGCGCATCGTCATGAACGGTTATGCCGTCCGCCGTCCGTGAGGTAACCGCCGGAACGATATGCGCGGCGGTCTGTTCGGCGGAATCTTCACGCCGTTTCTTCTCGGGAGGCTACCCTTCTATAACGTAGGTATTGATATACTCTTCGATGGCCGATACGATGCCGGCGGCAAGCTGGTCCTGGTAAGTGTCGCCTGCAAGTTTTGCGCACTCGGCTTCATTGGTCATAAAGCCCATTTCGATCAGCGCCGCCGGCATTTGCACGTGGCGCACCACGTACAGATCCTCCCACCGGCTGTCCATGCGTCCGGCTCCGGTCTTTTCGCCGGCGCACTGGGTTAAAAGATCCGCCAGGGCAAGGCTTGCGTCATCGTCGTGATAGTAGTAGGACAAAATGCCATTGGTGGCCGTATCATTTTCCAGCGCGTTGGCGTGGACGCTGACAAAAAGCCGCGCATCGCTCGCATTGGCCATGGCCACGCGGCGCTCCAGCGATACGTCGGTATCGTCGGTCCGGGTCATCAGCACGCCGTAGCCCTTGTCTTTCAAAAGTTTTTCCACCTTCAGCGATACGGACAGGTTGATGTCCTTTTCAAGCACGCCATAGTAATGGGCGCCGGGCAATTCGCCTCCGTGCCCCGGGTCGATGGCCACGGTGACCCGCTTCTCCTGAGGAGGTTTGCGGACCAGTTCTTTTTCCAGCATACCGGCAAGGTTTGCCAGCGTGCCCAAAAGGCCGTTTGCTCCCAGCGCCAAGAGGGCCAGCGCCACGATCAAAAATACGGCGAACCTGAATTTGCTTTTAACGCGTCTTCTGGCCATAGGTTTTTATATCGCTTTCGTAAATAGATTTCATTCAGCCGGCCAGGCGCGCGATGGCGTGGGCGAATATCTTGGCGCTCTTTAAAAGACTGTCCACATCCACCGACTCGTCCCTCTGGTGCGACAAGTCTTTCTCGTGGGGGAACCGGGCGCCGAAGGCCACAGCCCTGCCGGGCATCATCCTGGCGTAGGTGCCGCCGCCGATAGCCAGCACAAACTTTTCATCTCCCGTCTGCCGGTGATACGCATCCAGAAGCGCTTGCACCAGTTCGGAACCGCTATCGACGTAAATGCCCTCCTGCCAGTTGGCCACCTCGAGGCCGAACCCCGTCTGCTCCGCCGCGTTTTCCAGCGCGGAAACCAGCTCCTCTTTCGTCTTTTCCACCGGGCAGCGCATATCCAGATACGCGCGCAGGCCCTCTTCGTCCAGCTTCAAAATGCCCAGGTTATTGGTCAGCGCTCCGCTGACGTTATCGGTGAAACGCATCCCGAGACCGGCGCCGTTGGTCTCCAGCTTAAGCAGCTTAGCCAGCGCCTGCAGGGCCGATCGGCTCTCCCCTTCCGCCAGGCGCATCCGGTCCGCCAATTGCAGCAGGTGCTGCGCCGCGTTGACGCCCTCATTCGGCGTCGAGGCGTGGGCCGACACGCCGTAGACCACCAAGCGATCCTTCATGATGTCCACCTGCACGCCCATCTGTACGGCGTATTCCACCGCCTGCCTGCGTCTGGCCGCGTCCAGCGGCTCGCTTAAATAAACCGTAGCGGTTTCGGGCACCACGTTAAAGCGCGTGCCCGCCTCAATGCCCTTTATAAGCCCGGAAGGCTTCACGTCGCTGCGCAGGATACTGTGCAGGATGTGCTTCTCGCAGTTGATCACCGGGTACTGGGCGTCCGGCGAAAAACCGATTTCCGGCATCTCGTTGTGCTCAAAGTAATATTCCAGGTCCTTCATGCCGTTCTCCTCGTCGCAGCCGAAGATCAGGCGCACCCGCTTTTTCAGCGGCACCTCGTATGCTGCAATGGCCTTCATGGCCAAAAAGACCGCCACCGCCGGGCCCTTGTTGTCCTGGGCTCCCCGCGCAATGAGCCTGCCGTCCACCACGGCCGCCTCAAAGGGCGGGGACGACCACCCATCCCCCACGGGCACCACGTCCAGATGCACCATAATGCCCACAAGCCCCTCTCCCTCGCCCATCTGGGCGTGCCCGGCGTAGCCCTGGGCGTCGTGGATCTCAAAGCCCGCCTCACGGCACAGAGAGAGCATTTCATCCAGTACCCGCCTGCATCCGTCGCCAAAGGGCGCGTTTTCGGCGGCGGGCTCGGTCTTCACCGACTCGATGCTGCACAGCCGCTTGGCTATCTCGATTAAATCCTGCCTGTGCTCGTCGATATATTGATCCAGTGTCATGGCCTAGTACCTCCCGGTGTTTTTTCTTATATTTATGCTTGTGAGTTTTTTATCATTGCGAAGCCGCATAATAACGCTTATAATAATATAGGTAAATGGCT
Organism: Christensenellales bacterium; assembly: GCA_050944255.1. Taxonomy (GTDB): domain Bacteria; phylum Bacillota; class Clostridia; order Christensenellales; family Maliibacteriaceae; genus JBMNQS01. The sequence goes on from JBMNQS010000081.1 coordinate 3,078, forward strand.
GTGCCAAGTAAACCGCTGGAGAATACCGCATGCATGAAGGACACCGGCAAAGGATGATCGCTCGCTATCGGGCCGAGGGGCTCGATCATTTTGCCGATCACGAGGTGCTGGAACTTTTATTGTTCAGCCAGTTCTCGCGGCAGGACGTCAACGAATTGGCGCACCGTTTGGTCCGCCGCTTCGGCTCCTTCAGCGCGGTGTTGCAGGCCGGCGAGGAGGATCTTCTCACCGTGAAGGGCGTTACGCCCAGACTCGCCCAGAACCTCGCGTTGTACAAACACCTTTTCCGCATCTACGAGATCAACCGCTTCGGCTCACGGCCGGTGCTTCAAAGCTACCGTCAGGCGGGCCAGTACGCCCGGGCGCTGCTGGAGGGATACGACACCGAGTGCATTTACTGCATCCTGATGAACGCCAGGAGCGCCGTCATCGCCAGCGAACGGGTGGCCGAGGGCACCGTGGCCAGCGCACCGCTTCAGCCGCGCAAAGTGCTGGAGGCGGCCATCCGGCACAAGGCCTATGCCGTTATTCTAGCGCATAATCATCCCGGCGGCAATCCCAGGCCCTCTATTTCGGACCGCCAACTGACCAGAAACCTGCAGTATATTCTCTCGGGCGCCGAGGTGCGTCTGCTGGATCATCTGATCGTTTCGGACACGCGCCTGTTTTCCTTTGCCAATCAGCGGCTGATGCAGGAAGATTCCGGGGAATCCGGCGCCTGCATCGCGCAGAACAAAATCAGCTACGATATCGGCGCATCGCCGGAGGCTATAGAGGAAGTATGAGTAAAGTTGTATTGATCACCGGCGCGTCCGGCGACATAGGGCGGGCCACCGCCAGGCTGTTCGCCGCAAAGGGGTACAGCGTGGCCGTCCACTATAACCAAAGCGAGCGGGCCGCCCTGGAGCTGGAGGACGAATTGGTCTCCCGCGGCTGCCGGGCCAAGTGCTTTCAGGCGGACCTGTCCCATGAGGACCAGGCCGGCCGGATGGCCTCTTTGGTGCAGTACCATCTGGGGGAAGTGGACGTGCTGGTCAACAACGCCGGCTTTGCCCAGCAGAAACTGTTTCTGGCCATGACCCCGCAGGATCTCAAGCGGATGCTGGACGTGCACGTGATGGGCAATTTCTATCTGTGCAAAAGGGTGCTTCCCGCCATGATCGACAGGGGCGGCGGCGCCATCGTCAACGTCTGCTCCATGTGGGGGCAGGTGGGCGCCGGCATGGAAGTGGGCTACAGCGTGGCAAAGGGCGCCCTTGTGGCCATGACCAAGGCATTGGCCAAGGAGATGGGGCCCTCGGGCGTGCGCGTCAACGCCGTATCGCCGGGGCTGATCGACACACGTATGAACAGCGGCATCGATCCGGCGGCCCTGGAAGAGCTGCAAAAGCTCACGCCGCTAGGCCGCATGGGCACCGCGGAGGAAGTGGCCGCCTGCATCCTGTTTCTGGCCAGCGACGGCGCCAGCTTCATTACCGGGCAGGTGCTCTCGCCCAACGGCGGTTTGACTGTATAAAAGTTGATTGGAGGACTTATGACCAGACGTTTCACCATTGCCTGTGTGGGCATGACCACCTGTGACGGCTATATCGACGTGGCCGAAGCCGATCCGCACAAGCGGCGCTTTTCCCAAATTACGAGCCTTTCACTCAATACCGGCGGCGATGCCCTGAACGCCGCTTTGAATTTTGCCAAGATGGACAACGACTGCCGGCTGATCGGCTGCATCGGTGAGGATGCCTTCGGACGCGTGCTCAAGCGCGGCGCCGCGGCAGGCGGCGTGGATACCCGCTTTATGATGCCCTTGGACGGCGTGCATTCCAGCGCGTCCAACGCCTTTTACTATCCGCCGGACACATCGCTTCGCCACAGCTTCCATGCCCAGGCGGCCAACGCGCAGCTCTCCCAGGAGATGATCACCGACGAAATGCTCTCGGGCTGTGACCATCTCTACTACGCCAGCATCAACGCGGTGCCCAAACTTGACCGGGGCGCGGCCAAACTTTTGAAGCGCGCCAAGGCAATGGGGCTCTCCACGTCCATCGATGTGAAGGGCACCCACAATCTTCATTTCGACGTGCTGGGTGACACGCTGCACTACTGCGACATCTTTATCCCCAACAACCGGGAGATTTTTGCCCTCACCGGCACGGAAGATTTGGAAGAGAACAAAAAGATCTTTGAAAAGTACAACCTGAAGGTGCTGGGCATCAAGCGCGGTCCCGACGGCCTGTCTCTGACCGATTTTAAACAGGACGTGCATATGGATACCCTGGTCAAGTGCCGGGTCCTGGACGCGGTGGGCGCCGGCGACGCTTTCTTTTCGGCCTTCGTGCTGTCGTACCTTCGCGGCATGAGCTTGGAAGAGTGCGGCATCGTGGGCTCCAGCGCGTCGGCCATCTGCATCGGCACCCGCGGCGCCTCCATCTGGGGCCGCCCCTACTGCCGGGTCGTGGATTACGCGCAGGAACTGGGCTACGATATCCCCCAGGATTAACTGCTTTTTGCCGGGCGGCGCGCATGATGGACGCCTGTCCTATGCTTTTATTCGTATACCGGAGGTTGGAGCATTGATCGATTTGAACCGCAAATTTCGCATTATCTGTTTCGGGCAGGCCGTCAGCGACGTGTATTCCGGCCCTTATCCCGGCGATTTTCTGCGCCGCCGCTTCACGCCGTATCACGACCTGCAGGTCAATACCGGCGGAGATACCGCCAACGCCGCCAACAACTTTGCCGGCATGGGCTGCGATACCCGAATCATCGCCTGCGTGGGCAAGGACGCCCTGGGCCGCAGCGTCCGGCGCGTGGCGGAGCGCTTCGGGGTGGATACCCGCTACCTGATGCGCCACGAGCGCCTGCACACGGCCACCACCACCGTATGGCTGCGCGAGAATGGCCGCACGCTGACCCACGCCCCAAGCTGCAACCGGGAATTCAGCCTGGAGGCTTTCGATGAAAAGATGATCGAAAGCTATGACCATCTCTACTACGCCAGCGTCAATTCCCTGCCGAAGATCGACGGCAGACCCGGCGCCGCCCTCTTAAAGCGCGCGAAAGAGATGGGACTTTCCACCTCCATGGACTCCAATACCGGCAAAGGCCATTTTGAGGTCTTGGAGCCCATGCTGGAGCACTGCGATATCTACATCCCCAACCATGAGGAGATAGAGGTCTACACGGGCCTGACCGATATGCAGGAGATCAAAGCCTTCTTCAGCCGGTATCCCATCAAGGTACTGGGTGTCAAGCGCGGCAGGGACGGCCTTTTCCTCACCGACTTCAAAGAGGACTACAGCCTGCCCACATTATTCGAGGGCACTCCCGTGGACCAGCTGGGCGCCGGCGACGCGCTCTTATCCACGTTCGTGCTGGCCTACAAGTACGGCTTCCCGCTAAAGGCCTGCGGCCAGATTGCCAGCGCCGCCGCGGCGCTGTGCCTCAGCATGCGGGGCGCCTCCCTGTGGGGCAGGCCCTTTGCGCAGGTAGTGAAGCACGCTGTCAGCCTTGGCTGCGATATAGAGATTTAAGTCGAAATTCTGGAGGACGTCATGCACGCACCGGACAAAACGTTCAAGATCATCTGTTTCGGGCTGGCCGTGGCCGACCTGTACGGCAGGCACCGAAGGGACATTCTCAAGAGGCGTTTTTCCGCCTTTACCGATATGTCCGTTCATCCCGGCGGCGACGCGGTCAACGCCGCGGACAATTTCGCCCTGATGGGAAGTAGCGCCCGGCTCATCGGGCTTGTGGGAGATGATCCTCTGGCGCTGAGCGTCAAGCGCACGGTGGAGGGCTTCGGCGTGGACACAAAGTATCTGCTCACCCGCCAAGACTCCCATACCGCCGCCAGCCTCTTCTTTTCCACCGCTTCGGAGGGGCTTTCCCTGATACACGCCCCCGGCGGCAACAAACAATTGACCGCCGACATGCTCACCGACGAAATGATGGCCGGATACGACCATTTTTACTACGCCAGCATCTATGGGCTGCCCTCCGTGGACGGCGACGGCGCCGCCAGCCTTTTAAGGCGGGCCAGGGAAATGGGAATGACCACTTCCATGGACACCTCCGGCACCGGCGAGAGGGCCGTCATGGAAAAATCCCTTCAATACTGCGATATCTTCACCCCCAACGACCAGGAGATCAAGGCCGCCACCGGCCTGACCGATATGGAGGACATCAAGGCCTACTTCAAGGGGTTCGGCCTGAAGATTCTCGGCGTCACGCGGGGCGCCAAAGGCGTTTTCCTGACCAACTTCGAGGAGGATGTGACGCTGCCGAGCCTTTTTAAAGGCGAAATTGTCGATCAGGTGGGCGCGGGAGACGCGTTCTTGTCCACATTCGTGCTGGCCTACAAGTACGGCTACAGCCTGCGGGACTGCGGCGTCATTGCCAGCGCCGGCTCCGCCCTGTGCCTTAGCATGCGCGGCGCGTCCCTCTGGGGCAGGCCCTTCCCGCAGGTGGTGGAATATGCCCGCTCCCTGGGCTACGACGTGGCGCAAATGTAGGCAACCGTTGCTTCCGCCGGCGGCTTGCTTTACAATATGGCATAATACGCATGGGTCACAGGAGGTACTATGGCGCAGAAAAGAAAGAAAATCATCTGTTTCGGAATGGCCGTCACCGACGTGTATTCCGGCCCCTTCCGCCGCGACCTTATGGACAGGCGCTTTTCCCCTTTCAGCGACCTTTACGTCACTGTGGGCGGCGACGCGCTCAACTGCTCCAGCAACTTTGCCAAGATGGGCTGCGACACCCGCATCATCGCCTGCGTGGGCAGGGATGCTCTTGGCCGGAGCGTGCGGCGCATCGTGGAGGAGAGCGGGGTGGACACCACTTATCTGCTGCAGCCAGAGGGCGCCCATACGTCCATGACCCACCTGTTCCACGGCCCGGAAAAGCTGCCCTACTACGTGCTGATGCTGGGCGCCAATAAAGAAATTTCCTACGAGATGGTCACCGACGACATGCTCGAAGGCTACGACCACCTCTACTACGCCAGCATCAACGCCCTTGAAAAAATGGAGGGGCACGGGGTGGCCATGCTTCTAAAGCAGGCCAAGCGGCTGGGGCTTTCCACCTCCATGGACATCAAGGGCACCGGCGGCAAATTCGAGTACCTGGAGGAGGCCCTGGATTACTGCGATGTCTTCATCCCCAACCACGACGAGATCACCGACGTCACCGGCCTGACCGATTTGCAGGACATTAAGCGGTTCTTCAGCCGCTACCCGCTGAAGGTGCTGGGGGTCAAGCGTGGCGCGGAAGGCTCGTTCCTGACGGATTTCAAGCAGGACCTGCACCTGGGCACCCTCTTTACCGGCACGCCGGTGGACG
>JBMNQS010000082.1:0-8131 GCA_050944255.1 Christensenellales bacterium
AGCCGGCCGATGCCGTTTGGATGAAGGATGTAGAGCCCCGCCACGCTGCCGTCCTTCACGGCGCAGACGCTCAGGGTCTGCTCCCGGAACATCTGCCAGGCCTCCTCCTGGGACAACGGCTCGTCGCCGGGGAAGCTGTCGCCCTCCTCCACCACCTGGTTCCATATCCGGGTCGCCTCGGCCAGATCGGCGCGCTCAAGCGGGCGCAGTATGGTAGGCATACGCTTTTCCTCCTGTAAAATATTCTGACAGGATTATAACATATGCGTCCGCCCTTTTAAAAGCCGCGCTTTATCAGGGCAGCAACTGCGTAAAGGCGTGGGCATAGTATTGCTGGGTATAGTGGTCCCTTATGGAAAAGGCGCCCAAAATCCTGGGAGGTCCCACGTGAATTTTGATGCCCACGTGGCGGTACCCCATCAGCGCCAAGGGAATTTTGGTGACGATGTCGTTCCCGTTCTCCACCCGCAGGGTCTTGAAAACCCGCTTGTCGTAGGATCTTTTAAAGGCGCCGTTGCCCACACGGGGACAGCCGAAGATGATCACCTGATAATCTCGGGCGGGGAAATTATACTGGAGATCGACCGCACACAGCACGCTCAGCGCGGCGCCGTAGGAGTGGCCGGCAATGTGTACGCGCCGGATGTCGTCGGTCATGAACCGGTGCAGCTTATCGCGGATGCCCGGGGCTTTGTAGGTATTGAGAAACCCTGTGTGCACCCGGATTCTCGAGGCCCTGTTGCCGTAGGGAATACACTTTTTCCAGAAGGAGAGGTTCGCCTTCCAGTCCTTCAGGGAGTCGCTGCCGCGAAATGTAATGGACAATAGATCGCCGGATTTGCGGATATAGCACTGTATGTCCGTCAGATCCGTGTCATTGATGACGTAAAGCGTCTTTTCCCGGTGGTCCGGCTGCACGCCGAAATAAGCCTGCGCCGACCGCTCCAGCGCCCGAAGGACTTCCGTCTTGTTCATCATGCATCACCACTACACAGCATATGGCCGTTTGGCGGGATGTGTTATCGGCAAAAACACGCCGCTTACTCAAACGGATACCTGACCCCGAGCATCTGCCGGACGCGATCCGCCGTTCTGGCGGCGGAGAGGCTGTCCTCGAGGGGAATCAGCGGCGACTCTTTTTCACCGGCCGAAAGCAGCTCGTGTACGTGCGCCACCTGGAACTGGTAGCCCTCTCCGGCGAAGGAGACGCTTTGAGCGTATACCGCTCCAGTATCTTCGATAACCGGCGCGGTAAAATCAATGTAGCCGCCGCCATGGGTCAGCCGCGCCGCCCGCGGCCGCCAGAAATCCGGGAAAATTTCGATGAGGCCCTCCCGGCCGTAGATGGTGATGAAATGCTTGCCCTCGCTCAAAAAACCCATCTGCAGCGTGGCGACCTCGCCGCCGTCGTACAAAAAGACCACGCCCGCATTGTCGTCGGTGCCCAGGCGGCCGATATGGCCCAGCGCCATAACCTCCTTCGGCTCGCGCTTAAAGACCATGTTGGCGTAGGAAATCAGATAAATCCCCACGTCCAGCACCGACCCGCCCCCGGCCTCGGGTATGTAGAGGCGGTCCGTATCATCCTCCGGCCCCCTGAAGCAAAACGATCCCTGCATGCCCACCACCTTGCCGATACGGCCCTCGTCCAGCCACTGGCAAACCTGGCGGGTGACGGGAAACATCCTGGTCCACATGGCCTCCATCAAAAACGTATCGTTTTCCCGGGCGCAGTCGATCATTCTGCGTACCTGCCCGGCATTGACCGCCAGGGGCTTTTCGCAGACCACAGGAATCTTTTTTTGCAGGCATTTGATGCTGAAGTCCATATGCGCCGCGTGGGGCACCGATACGTAAGCCACGTCGAATGCGCCGGAATCCAAAAACGCATCGATGTCGTCATAGAAGCGCTCAATGCCGTATTGATCCGCCACCGCCCGCCCTCTCTGCACGTTTCTGGCGTACAGCGCCGTCACATGGGCTTCGGGCACCATATTCAGCCCCTTCATAAAGCGGTGCACAATGCGGCCCGCCCCGATGATCCCCCAACGTATTTTTTTCATTGCCTTCTCCTCCCGTTTTTGAAATTTGCCGTTATCCGCTTGATTCATTCTATCACCCGCGCACCGCCGTGGCGAGAGCCGCGCGCGAAAATGACCCTCGTGCGGCCCTTTTATCCATTTGCGCGATATTTATTGTAAAGTCCATGCATGGCTGGTATAATTTTCTTAAGGCAGGTTTGTGGATACAATTTTATAGGGAGGTGTTTGTATGGCCAGGATTATCGGCGCGCCGCTGAAGTACATTCAGGGCAGAGACGAACTGTCCAATCTCCACGCCCACGCGTCCGCGTTGGGCGAAAAGGGCGCGTATGTGATCGCCAGTCCCACGGTTGAAAAAAAATACGCCCACCTGATCCGAAGCAGCTTTGAGCAGACGGATTTTTCGGTGGTGCTGCACCGCTTTTCCGGCGAGTGCTCTCAGGATGAAATCGACTTGATTATCTCGGATATGGCCGCCTACGACGCGGATGTGGTGGTGGGCATCGGCGGAGGCAAGGTCCTGGATACCGCCAAGGCCGTGGGCCATTACCAAAAACTGCCCGTCATCATCTGCCCGTCCATCGCCTCCACCGACGCCCCCTGCAGCAAGCTCTCGGTCATCTACACCCCCGACGGACAGTTCCAGCGGTATCTGAACCTGCCCAGCAATCCCAGCATCGTGCTGGTGGACACGACGCTCATTGCCCAGGCGCCCGCAAGGTTCCTGGTGGCGGGGATGGGCGATGCGCTGGCCACCTACTTCGAGGCCCGCTCCTGCGTGGCCAGCGGCGCCACCACGTCTCACGGCGGCACCGCCACCAACGCCGCGTACGCCATGAGCAAACGCTGCTACGAAATCCTTCTGGAGGACGGCTACAAGGCCCGGCTGGCCGCGGAGGAAAACCGGCTGACGCAGGCGGTGGAGAACATCATCGAAGCCAATACGTACTTGAGCGGCATCGGCTTTGAATGCTGCGGGCTGGCCGCCGCCCACGCGGTGCATAACGGCCTGACGGTGCTTCCGGAAACCCACAGCGCATACCACGGGGAAAAAGTGGCCTTCGGCACGCTGGTGCACCTGGCCCTTGAGAACGCCCCCATGGAGGACATCGACACCGTGCTGGCCTTCTGCAAGGAAGTGGGCCTGCCCACAACGCTGGCGGAGCTGGGCGTCATAGACGTCACGCAGGAAAAGGTGCGCGCCGTGGCCCAGGCCACCTGCGCGCCGGGCGAAACCATCCACAATATGCCCTTGCCCGTGACGGTGGACGACGTGATCAGCGCCATCTATGTGGCCGATAAGCTGGGCGACGAAATTTAAACTCTGAACCGGTTTTATCCGGATATTGCATATGCGAGATTGTCAGCAACAACAAAAAGAGGCCGAAGGCCTCTTTTTGTTGGGCGCAAAACCGGCCCCGGCGCATCACGGCTCGAGCTTCGTCAGCGCGAACAGGTCCTCCACCCGCTCGCTCACGAGGCTGTAAGCGTCCCTTATACCTTTATTGTAATAGTAAAGGCCGATGTTTTCGGTGACGCCGCGCAGGAAAACCTCGGCTTCAAGGCCACCGATTTCAAGCTCAAAATTCTCCTGCAGATACCGCTTTAAATATCCGGCGGCCTCCGCCTTCTGCGCCTTGGGTAATTCGATGGATTCATTGCGTCTGGCCATTATGCCCCATCCTTTTTTGTTTTTTCAATACTAGCACGGATTTCCCCCGGCGTCCAATCGGGTATTTACGGGGTGGCCCACGGCGTTTATAATGGGTATTGGCGCGCTTTTTCACCACACACGACAAAGGAAGAAGGAAGCACTTTGAGGGACTTTACACAAGGCAATCCGCTGCGGCAGATCGCCGTCTTTGCACTGCCGGTGCTGATAGGCAACATTTTTCAGCAGGTGTACTCCATGGTCGACGCCATCGTGGTGGGGCAATTGCTGGGCGGCAAGGCCCTGGCCGCCGTCGGCGTGTGCACCATGCTTCTGAATTTTCTGCTGTCGGTTTTGATCGGGCTGACCACAGGCGCCTCGGTGGTCGTCTCCCAGTTTTACGGCGCCAAGAAAATGGACGAGTTAAAACGTACCGTCTGCACCAATATGATTTTCCTTCTGGCGCTGTCGCTTCTGATCTCGCTGGTCAGCGTGGCGGGCAGCGGCCTGCTTCTGCGGCTATTGGATACGCCGCAGGATATCTTCGACGACGCGCAGGCCTACCTGCGCATCATGATGGCGGGAACCGTCTTTGCCATGCTCTTTAACATCTACAGCGCCTTTATGCGCGCCTTCGGCGAATCGAAGATACCGCTGTACTTTTTAATCTTCTCCACCATTTTGAACATAGGGCTGGACTACGCGTTCGTGGCCTGGCTGCACATGGGGGTGGCCGGCGCCGCCTACGCCACGGTGATCTCCCAGGCCCTGGCGGCCTTTTTATGCTGGTTCCATGCCAAAAACCACATGCGTTTGCTGCATGTGGATCAATGGATCTTCGATAAAAAACTGTGCCGACTGACGCTGCGCCACAGCATCCCCGCCGCTGTGCAGATGTCCGTGACCTCCCTTGCCACGCTGACGCTGACACGGCTTGTCAACACCTTCGGCTCCATATCGGTGGCCGGCTATACCGCCGCCATCCGCATGGACGCCTTCGTCATGATGCCGCTTCAGTCTCTGAGCATGTCCGCCTCCACGTTCGTGGCGCAGAATATCGGCGCCGGATCGCAGAAGCGGGCCAAAAAGGGACTGCATGCCACCATGACGCTGATGGTCTCGCTGGCCGTCATTTTGTCGGCGTTTATCTTTATCTTCTGCCGCCCGATGATCGCTCTTTTCATCGACAGCGCCGATATAAACGCCGCAAGCATTGTGGCAATCGGCGTGAAATACCTGACCACACTGGCCTACTTCTACGTGCTGTTTGCCGTCTTCTTCGCCTTCAACGGCTTCTTCCGCGGCGTGGGCGACGCGGTGATCGTGATGATTCTGACCATCAGCAGCCTGAGCATACGCGCCGTTGCCGCCTACTGGCTGGCCCACCAGTTCAATATGGGACCTGAGGCCATCGCCTATTCCATTCCCATCGGCTGGGGCCTGTGCTGCATCGCGTGCTTCATCTACTACAAAAAACGCCTGTGGGCTGGAAAAGCGGCCGTTTCAAAGGGTGGGAACGTGGAAGCGGCGGATGCCTGAATATACAAACAAAAAACCCTTCATGCGGAGGGTTTTTTGTTTGGAGCTTTTCCATTTATCCAACGGAAAGAGCCGTTCAGGCCCGGTTTTCAATGATCTGCGCGTAGATGTCCCAGATGTCCTCATCGCTGAGGGGGATGGGAAAATTCCCCAGCCTGCCCGCGTTGACCGAGCGGCAAAGAAGCGGTATGTCCCCGGCATCCCCGCCGGAAAGCCTGTCCATCCGGAGTTTCTCCAGCAGGCCCTCGAACGCGGACAGCGCCGAATCGGAGGAATCCGCATCGAAAAGGCCGCTGATGACCTTTAAATCCGCGCCGAGCCTTTCGCCCGCCTGTACCCGGTTGATCTTGCGCCATACGTAGGGCAGGCAGATGGCCACCGCATGCCCGTGGGCGACGACGTACAGCGAGGACAGTTTATAGCTCAGCGCGTGGGCCGCCGTGGTCTGGCTGATATTGATGGCCTTCCCGCTGTAGTGGGCCGCCGCCATCATCGCGGGAAACGCCTGGTCGTCGCCCCGCATGTACGCGTCCATATGGTCCAATACAAGCCGCACGGCCTGCTGCGCGTAATCCCGGCTCTCGTCGGTGGCCCTCACCGACCATATGGACTCAATGCCCTGGCACAGCGCGTCCAGCATGGTGGCCTTTTTTTGGTACTCGGGCAGCGTCCGCAGGAAGGCGGGCTCCAGAACCGCCATATCCGGCCGCAGCAGGGAATGATCCACCGAATACTTTTCGCCCTCAAGATACATGACGGCAAACCTCGTGGCCTCGCTGCCCGTTCCGGCGGTGGTGGGCACCGCCATGTGCGGCGCCCGGGGTTTTTCCAGCATCACGGGCTCATCCCGAAGCTCGCCCGTTAAAATATTGATGCATTTGGCCACATCCATGCAGCTGCCGCCGCCGATGGATAAAATAAAGTCGCAGCGCCGGCTTTCAAACACCTCGATGCCCTTGCGGATATCCTCAAAGACGGGGTTGGGCGTAAAGTCGCTGAACATGGGGGCGTCAGGAAGATTTTTAAGAATGTAGGGTTTGATAAAGAGCATGTCGAAGCCGGCGTCACAGACGATCAGCGGCCTTTGAACCCCTCTCTCGCGCAATACGCCGGCAATTTTTTTGTAAGCGTCAAATCCCGAGAATAGCTGCTGCATCCCGCATCGTCCTCCAATAAGACAGTCTAAATCCGCACGGGCTCCGATGATTATAACAAAATGCGCCCGTAAGAACAAGGATATAAGGCGTCAAAGAGAAAGCCCCGCAGCGCAAGGCTCTTTCCACTGCCTTGGGTTATTGCGGGTACGCTGTGCCGTCCAGCACCGTGGGCGCCGGCACGCCCAATACCTCCGACAGGGCGTCCACCAGAAGCTGGTGGTCCATCTCGTGCTTCAGGCCCGAACACATGACAAAGCCCGCCAATACGCCGCCTTTGAGCCGGATGGGAAAACAGCCGCCGCACAGCGCGTAATTGCCCACCTGCTCGATCCACGGGTATTCTTCCTGCTTGCCCCGCAGTTCAAGATAATTGGCAAAGGAACTGCGGCCCGTTTTCCTTGAGCCGTTGAGCTTCTTGGCCATCCACCAGTCATTGCCCAGATGCCTGCCCTGCATCCGGTAATAAAATACGGTGAACTCTTCGATATCCACGCGGACGCTGACTGTGGCGCCGTAATTTTTCCCCGCCAGGGCCGCCACCTTCAGCCCCAGCGCAAGAGCGTCCTCATGATCGAACTTGTCATAGACAAGAAGCTCTTCCTGCCGCCGGGCGATCCCGACAGCCTTCTCAAACGACATGGGTTTTCCTCCTTTGGTGCCAGGTTTTGTTCTATTATAATACGGCGTGCCGTAAAAGAACAGGCTCGCCCGGGGAAAAATATGATGCGCGCGCCGGGCGTCCGCAAAGTATCCGCCTCGCATCCCTTTTTTATGTGTTTTGAAAGACGCTGCAAGGCGGCTTTACGCGCAAGGTATGAAGTCGATACAAGAGCTGCCTTAGGCCAGCATTGGTTTTAACAAACGATTTAGCATAATTCATAAACCGCAGAACAGAAACCGCGCCGCTAAGGGACGGTTTCTGTTCTGCGGGGATTCTTTTCCTCTCACGGTTAAATCAAAGATATTCGTCTTTAAAATGCTGACGATCCGCCTCATGCAGGCTGTCCAGGCTGCGCTGATAGAGCGGATCAAACGGCGTTTCCAAAAAGGCTTTGACCATCTCCACCGCCAGCTCGGCGCCTGTGACGCGCGCGCCCATGGCCAGCACATTCATATCGTTCTCCCGCCGGGCCAGCGCCACCTGCGTGGGATCGTCGCAGCGCCCGCAGCGGATACCCGGATACTTGTTGGCCGCAAGCCCTATGCCAATACCGCTGCCGCAAAGGATAATGGCCCGCTTGCAATGTCCCGCCAGCATGAAGCGGCAGGTCTTATCCACAAAATACGAAAAGTACGTCACTTCCATATCGTAGTTGCCCATATCCACGTACGCCACACCCGCTTCGTCCAGATACGCCTTGATGCGCCGCTTGAGCGTATACGCCGCCTGATCGCTGCAAATAGCCAACATATTGCTCACCTCAACATTCATCGTCCGCGTCGTCCTTGCGGTACCTGGCGCGCATTTGGTCCAGCTCGGCCAGGCGCAGGGCGTGGTCCCCTCCGTCAAACGCCGTTTCAAGCCATACGTCCACACAGCTTAGCGCCACGGCCGCTCCGGTGATGCGCCCGCCAAAACACAACACGTTGGCGTCATTGTGCCGGCGGGTCATTCTGGCGGAATACGCTTCCCCCACCTGCGCCGCGCGCACGTCCTTGATCTTATTGGCTACGATGGCCATGCCCACGCCGCTGGAGTCGATCAGTATCCCGCGGTCGTACTGCCCCGAGGCCACGGCCTC
>JBMNQS010000083.1:0-8012 GCA_050944255.1 Christensenellales bacterium
GCTGTACCGCGGCAAGCGGCAACTAGCCATAAATCCGGCCGTCCACCAACGTGAAGATATGGTCGGCATACTGCCGGGCGTCGCAGATATTGTTGGTGAACAAAAGGATCGCGATTTTTTTCAATTTCAGTTTTTCTATTTTCCGATAAATGTACTCCGCCGTCTGCTCATCGTTATAGGCTTTTGGATTGATAACAATCAATATGCGCGGATTAATGAGCATACATTTGTAGAGATGCAGCGCATAGCAGCCAATTTCAGACAGTTCCTTCAAAGAGCCGTATTTGAGTTCGATATTGGTTTCTTCACGCAGTTCACGCTTAAAGTCCTCGTAAATGTAATGGCTGATCCGCTCATTGATAAAGCCCAGCACACTGATTTTGTTTAATATATTGATGCTCAGGTTATCCTTGACGGACATGTTGTACAACAGTCCGCTGTGCGAACCGTCCTCGGGAAGCATGCAGATGCCGCAGGCCATGGCATCGGAAATGTTCGCAATGCTCCGCTTAATGCCGCCGATAAAAAATTGGCCGTTCTTTAGCGCGCTGCTTTTTGCGCCCGAGAGAATATGCGCCAGCAGAATGCCGCTGGTGCCGCTTTGATCAACGAAGGCTATCGTTTGTCCTTCACGGACGCAAAAGGCGATGTTCGTCAGGGTATCCTGCGCATATTCGGCGGACAGGTCCTTCACCTGCAAAACGAGTTGGCTGTCATTTTGTGAAAACGTATTGGGTAAGGGTTCAGGCAGCCTGAGCATTTGCCCCGTCATATACTGAAAGATATTTTCGTAGTTATACTGCTTTTTATTGAGGATTTTTACGGTAGAACCGTTTCTCATGATAAAAAGGATATCTGTAATGTCGAGCAGGGGCGTAACGCTGTTGAGCTTAATCAGAAAAGACAGGCCCTGACGGGCAAGGGATATAACAATAGATTTTAATCTTTCAATGTCTTTTTTTGAATAATCGACCGTGGCGTTATCCAGTACCACGATCTTATGGCCGCTTGCCAATATGCGCGCCAATTGCAAAAGGTGTTGTTCCGCCACGGAGAGCGTGTCGGCTTTAGTCAGCGGGTCAATCTCCAGTCCCACGGCTTGCAGATAAGGGGCGGCCCGCCGGCCAATGCTTTTAAGATCGAAAAAACAGCTTTTGTAACCCATCTGCATATGAAGAAACAGGTTTTCGGCAACCGAGAGATTGCTGGCGACTTTCGTTTCGCTCCCTATATAATTGATCCCCAGGTCACGGGCGGCTTGCTCATTGTGGATATCCACGAGCTGATCCATATATCGAATGCACCCGCCGGTCTTCTTTTTTCTGCCCACGAGTATTTCTATCATATTGGAATGCCCGGAATCGTAGAGTCCGATCAACCCCGTGACCTTGCTCTCAAACAGCGTTAAGTTCCCCATATCAATTTGCGGGGTTCTGCCGGATTCCAGCCGTATGTGAGACATTCTGATGATTTCAAACATCGGAGCTTTCCTCCATGCGCGGCATCTGCAGCAGGGGAATGGACAATTCCACATCTGTGCCTGCGCCAAGGGTGCTGTATACGGTAATGCCATAGCCTTCGCCATAACAGAGTTTTATCCGTTCGTTTATGTTGACAAGGGCGATGCCGACGCCGCGCTCCCCGGTATCCTCGGCAAATGACGCAATGTCGCTGTTCATCTGCGCGTTGAGTTTTTTTACCGTCTCTTCATCGATACCCACGCCATTGTCGCTGATCGTGACCATAAGCCGCGACTGAACCGGATATACGGATATGGTGATGACGCCATGTCCCCGTTTGGTTTCCAGCCCGTGATAGATGGCGTTTTCGACAATGGGCTGGATGGTCAGTTTGGGTATTTTGGTATTGAGGCATCTTTCAGGGTTTTCAATATGTTTAACGACCTTAAATTTATCCCGGAAGCGGTATTTTTGTATCGTCAGATAATAATCAAGGGTTCTCAGTTCCTCGTCCAAGGATACCAGATCCCCGAATCTGGCAATGCTGTAACGAAACAGTATGGCCAGCGCTTCGGTCATGTCCGAGATATCTCGATCGCCTTCAAGCAGCGCCTTGCCGCGGATGGCCTCCAGCGTATTGTAGAGAAAATGAGGGTTGATCTGGCTTTGCAGCGCTTTGAGTTCAATTTGTTTCAGCAGCGTCTGCTCGGAGTATTTTTTATTGGTCGCGGTGCGGAAACGGTCCAGGACCATCTGCATATCGTCAATGAGGTAAGGTTCGCCTATGGCCTGGTTTTCGTGGTTGAGCAGCCGGTCGCTCTGCTCATTGAGCTGGGCAAGCGTATGATTGAGCTTCCGCACGTAGATGGATATAAAAATCAGGACGGCTAAAGCCGCAGCGACCAGAAGCGTCATGGCAATCTGGAGCAGACGTGCCTGCGGGGAGCTCGCCGGGTCCGAAAAAACCAAAACGTTATCGATGAGGATAACGGCAAATGTGGACAGAACGATGGCCTGCAACAAGAGGGTGCGCCATCTTATTTTTTTTGATTTCTTTACGTACTGAGGGGGCATATGGATCACCTATGATTTCAGTTTCCGGTATTCACTGGGAGTGAGGCCAACATGCTTTTTAAACAGTTGGCCGAAATACTTGCGATCGCGGTAACCGATGGCTTCGCAGATCATATCGATGGACCTGGCGTTCGTTTCCAGTTCTTTTTTGGCCATTTCCATGCGCACTGAGATGATATAGTCGGTGAAGTTCTGCCCGGTTTCATTTTTGAACAGCGCGCTGAAATAAACGGGATTGAGATGTACGAGTTCCGATATGGTGGAAAGGGAGATATTTTCGTTGTAATGGGCGCTGATGTATTCCTGCGCCATTCGGATGGGCGCGATTTTCTGCGTAGACATAATATTGTAACGGGTATCCAGGTATTCGCACAGCCTGTCGCATATCATTTTTTCAATGGCTTTTATGCTTGTTTTCTCATAAATTTCTTCGCAGAGGCGTTTACTCATCAACATGATGGCATCTTTATTGTACCCGCATTCCACAGAGGCGGCCTGGAAGAGCTGTACCAGTTCATGAAAGACCTCCAGCGCCGCGTTGGCGGGCAAT
This sequence comes from Christensenellales bacterium, assembly GCA_050944255.1. GTDB lineage: Bacteria > Bacillota > Clostridia > Christensenellales > Maliibacteriaceae > JBMNQS01. The sequence continues at coordinate 3,085 of JBMNQS010000083.1, forward strand.
CCGTCACGGTCAATGGCCGCGAAAAACTTTGCCAGGCAACTTGAAAGTTTGATGGAGGACGCTATTTCGCAAGCTAAAAAAACTTCCTTTTTCAAGCCGTTCTGCATCTGCGCAGCCATCCACTGGCCTATCTCGTCGGGCTGCATAAAACGGATGCTTCCGGCTTGAACGACACGGTCCGTACCGATCCTGCTTCGATCGCATGCAGCCGCCCGCGCGGTAGCCAGTGAAAACGGTATATCCCTCAAATCGGATACGGCGGAGCCTGCGCATAGGATAACGTCAAAATCGTCATAAGCGTCTACGGCGCCCAGCGCCTTATTGTAAATGTCCTGCATGCAGCAGGCGTTCATGCCAAAAGGAGCGGTGGAATTGACCAGCAGAACCATGCAATTTCCCAGGATACAGCATTCGCAGTCCGCCGCGCCCGCTTGCATAATCGCTTTTTGCAATGTCTTATCCATTTTTTTGAATATATTGCTTCGCTTCAGTGAATCTATGCTGTCGGTCCTCTTATTCATATCCAGCATAATCGTCACTACCGTGAAAAAGCCTTCCACAAAATGGAACCGGTAGGATTGATTGATCTGCCCAAGATCGTATTCCGCCACGTCGCCGCGAAGCAGATTTTCCATAAAGTGGACGCGCAGCTGTTTTTCGCTGTCGGCCAGGCGCAGCCGGAGCTGTTCGCCTTTTTTGCTGTTTTCATTGTCCAACTGATGCCTCTGGACGATACGCGCCAGCACGCTGTTGATTTCATTTTCGTTTATGGGTTTGAGCAGATAGTCCTCAACGCCGTATTTGATGGCGCCAAACGCATAATCCCACTGCTTATGGCCGCTGACCATCACGAATTTGACATCCATTCCGGCTTCACAGATCCGCTTGACGATTTCCAGGCCGTCAAGCTCCGGCATCCGGATATCCATGACAACGATATCGGGCTGAAGCTCGGTGATCATCTGCAGCGCGGTTTCTCCGTCATTGGCCTGCCCGACGAGGCGGATCCCCAGCTCATCGAAATGGATCAATTTTTTGATTAGTTCGCACACGAGATATTCATCATCAACGATCAGTAAACGCAGCATAACAAATCCTGACAACCTTTCCACGGGGAATTTACTTGATGCATCAAAATCAAATACCCGATAAGCGTGGGTGCGCTCAATTCCGGCGGGGCGGCACATCCCCTTTAGTTGATCATTCATAACTATTACGGTCTGATGAAGGATGGGTTATTTTGGCGCTTCGGGCGGCGGTCGCTTTTGATGCCTGTAAAAGGCTTTAAACCGGCAGGATAAACATGGCTTTACTTATACTTGCATACATGGCCGGATGCAATGGCCGCTCGCAAGAAAATCCTCTATACATATAGACTGGAAATAATACACTGTGCGCGTATTCGTTTATTGGCCCGGGAAACTATATAGCGCACCGGTTGAACGATGGATTGTAGTTATAAACTAAGACAAATTCCATCCGATGTCAAGGTATTGTGCGATGCAGCCATTGAACAAATGCGCAAAACTAAACGCACCCCCCTGTATTCTAGAATCGCTCTGATTGTTTATGTGGATTTTTATTATTATAATATTATCAATTGAAGCATGTATCGGGAGCAGCATACATGATAAAAACGAAAGGAGCATCCATCAAAATGAAAAAGCCTCTCATACTGATCCTTGTGATTGCCATGCTCATGGTCCCTCTGATGGCTTGCGAAGGTCAGGATTCGTCCGGCGGCAGCGCAGCCACCGTTTCGGGCGGTACGCCTGACGCCTCCGGCGGCGACAAGGTATTCACCATAGGGCTTGCGGCCAAGTCCTTCTCCGACCCATGGACGTTCTGGCTTGCGCAGATCATCGAAGACGTGGCCAAAGCCGAGTATCCGCAATTCAATATCCAGATGCTGGACTGCGAATTCACCGTTGACAAACAGCTCAATGTGGTTGAAAACTTCATCACACAGGACGTCGACCTGATCATCCTTCAGCCCGCGGACCGGACCGCCGTGGGCGAGGTGGTGGGAAAGGCCTGGGATGCCGGTATTCCGATTATTACCAACACTTACCTTGAGGATGACGACAAATCCTACTTTGTCCGCGCCGACCCCGAGACGGAAGGTAAAATTGAAGGCGAGTACATTGCCGAGAAGCTGCCCGAAAACGCGAAGATCGTCATTATTGAAGGCGCGCCGGGCAACCTGGCGGCGATGGGCCGTCAGGAAGGCATTATGGCCGTCCTCAACGAAAAACGGCCCGACATCCAGATACTCGGTTCCAAAACCGCGAACTGGCAGCGCGCGGAAGCCATGTCCCTCATGGAAGACTGGATTCAGGCATTCCCTGAAATAGACGCCATTGTCAGCCACAATGACGACTGCCTGATCGGCGCAATCGAGGCTATGAAGGCGGCGGAGCGCCTGGATGACGACCTGATTACCATAGGCGTGGATGGCCTGTCGGAGGCCTGTTACTACATTAAAAACGGCGAACAGACGGCTTCCGTGCTGAACAACGCGCCGGGCATAGCGGAAAAAATGCTCGAGATTGCCAAGACAATTCTCATCGACGGGCAGATGCCCGACCAGCAGGATTATTTCGTCGAAGGCGTTCTGATCACCAAGGACAATGTTGACGAAATCATACAGATGCACAAGGACTACGGCTTTTGGACGTATGATTAACAATTTTTCATAAGCTGAAAAACGGGGCTGACGCCAGCCCCGTTTTTAATGGCACGCGGGAACCGGTCATAACCGATGTTCGCACCCGCCCGCGGCAGCCTTGGAAAACCGGCGGCGGAACCGCGGAGGGCATGCATGAAAATCCGTCCCGGATAAAAATCGCAGATAACCCAATAGATGCGGGCATCCTCTCCGTCCGGCAGAGAAACGTTAGCCAAACTCACCAAGGGCCTCGTCCCCTTGCCAATGCGTATGAGAAATGCAACGCAATAGCCATAAATGGGTGCCATATACCTGCAAAAACGGATGGGACCGCAAAATTTATGGGCCGTACCGGCGCTCGTGTCTTGAATCTGAGCCGATGACCCCCTATATCATTGTACCGCATACAACCGCGGCGCACCTGTACGGATAAAAATGTTGAATTACTCCCTGATAAAATAGATTGCGTGCCGTTGTGCCCCGGCAGGTATATAGAGTAAAATAATCATATTGGTGAACAATTTTCTACATAATTATGGGATAATCATCATAGTTGGCATGGGGGTGAACACATCAAAGTGGAAAATCCGGTCATTCTTGAGATGGATCATATTTCCAAATCGTTCCCCGGCGTAAAGGCGCTGGACGATGTGAAGCTGCACGTTCATAAGGGCAGCGTGCACGCCGTTGTGGGGGAAAACGGAGCGGGAAAGTCGACTCTGATGAAAATTTTGAGCGGCAGCTATTTTCCCGATGCCGGCACCATTAAAATCGGCGGCGAAGCGGTGAAGATCAAAAATCCTTTGCATGCAAGGGAACTTGGCGTCTCGATCATCCATCAGGAGTTGAATATCATCCCCTATTCAACCGTTGCGCAGAGCATTTTTTTAGGCCGTGAGCCATGCAAAAGGTTCAAGTCGGTTATCGACTACAAGAAGATGAACCGCGAGGCCCGCAAATTGCTGGATGAACAAGGGTTGCAGGATATCCGGGAAGATACTTTAATGAAGGATTTAACTGTTTCCAAGTGCCAGGTTATCGAAATCACAAAGGCCATCGCGTTCGACGCCAAAGTCATCATCATGGACGAACCCACCAGCGCCATTACGGAAAAAGAGATTGATCGTCTGTTTAAACATATCCGCTCGCTGAAATCAAAAGGAGTTGCCATCATATACATCTCCCACAAATTGGAAGAAATCGCAAAGATTGCCGATGAAATAACCGTCATCCGCGACGGAAAGTACATTGGCACCTATCCGTCCCACAGCATTACAAACGATCAGATCGTCTCGCTCATGGTTGGGCGGGACATCACCAACCGCTATCCCAAGCAGCCTGCCAACTTCGGCGACGTGGCGCTTGAGGTCAGGCGCCTGACAAGCGGCAGGGCCTTTCAAAATATCAGTTTTTCAGTGCGCAGCGGCGAGGTGCTGGGTGTTTCCGGCTTGATGGGCGCCGGCCGCACGGAGGTTATGCGGGCGATATTCGGGCTGGACCCGTTTGACTCGGGCGAAATCCATTTAAACGGGAAAAAGGTAGCCATTAAAAATCCGAAGGCGGCCCTGACGAACGGGCTCGCCATGGTTACCGAGGACAGGCGCAGATACGGTGTGATCACCATTCACTCCATCCGCGAAAACATCGCGCTTCCGAATTTGAACATGTTTGAAAAAGGGCCCTTTGTGGACAAGAAGAAGGAGCGGCTGTCCGTCATGGAATTTTTCAAGAAACTTTCCATCAGGGCGCCGGATATTGAAATACGCGCCGGTCAGTTAAGCGGCGGCAACCAGCAAAAGGTGGTGCTGGCCAAATGGCTTTTGCGCAAGCCCACGGTTTTGATTATGGACGAGCCGACGCGCGGCATTGACGTCGGCGCCAAATTCGATATCTACAACATCATGAACGACCTGGTGAAGCAGGGCATTGCCATTGTGTTTATCTCTTCGGAATTGCCTGAATTGCTCGGGATGAGCGACAACATTATGATCATGCATGAAGGCAGGATGACCGGTTACATCAGCCGCCAGGAAGCCACCCCCGAAAGCCTGATGATGTATGCAACGGCTCAAAAGAACATGTTCGCATAAGGAGGAAAAATCGTGGCAAAGTCAGAGAGTATAAGAGTAAAGACGCCGGGCATACTTTCCCGGCTCATGCGCAAATACAGCATCTTACTGGTTTTGATTTTACTGGCGGTCATCGCCAGCATGCTTACGCCCAATTTTCTGACGGGGGCCAATGTGGCGAACATCCTTCG
>JBMNQS010000084.1:0-7427 GCA_050944255.1 Christensenellales bacterium
GGCTATAAAGCCATACGCCGCCACCGGCGCGCGCATTTTTATTACCGGCATGGATGGTTTCTCCTGGCCAGGCGGCTTTCGGCCCGTACAGCCCGGCTGACCGGCATCGAGATTCATCCCGGGGCGCAAATCGGCCAGAGCGTGTTCATCGATCACGGGAGCGGGGTAGTCATCGGCGAGACGGCGGTGGTGGGCGATAATGTCACCATGTACCAGGGCGTGACGCTGGGCGGTACCGGCAAGGATACCGGAAAACGCCATCCCACCATAGGCGATCATGTCATGATCGGCGCCGGCGCCAAAGTGCTGGGTCCCTTTACGGTGGGGGAGTACAGCCGGATCGGCGCCGCCTCCGTCGTGCTGGCGGAAGTGCCGCCGCACTCCACCGTGGTGGGCAATCCCGGTCAGGTGGTCCGTACCCGCGGCGTCTGCGAAGACGGCGTCGATCTGGAACACGCGGCGCTGCCCGATCCGTTTATGGAGCACATCCACGCGCTTGAAAAGCGCATAGAGGCACTGGAATGCGCCCAAAATGGCACTGAGGGGACCGTATAAAAACAACCTGCAGAAGGCGGAAGGAAGAACCATGAAAATCTATAATCACGACACGCACCAGAAGGAAGAGTTTATTCCCGTTGAGCCGGGCAAAGTGAAGATCTACAGCTGCGGCCCCACGGTGTACAATTATTTTCATATCGGCAATGCGCGCCCGTTTATTCTGTTTGATACGCTGCGCCGCTATTTTCAGTACCGCGGCTACGACGTCACGTTCGTGCAGAACTTTACGGATATCGACGATAAGATGATCCAGCGCGCCGATGAAGAGAGCGTCACCGTGAAGGAGCTGGGCGAGCGATTCATCAGGGAATACTTCATCGATGCCGACGCCCTCAACATCAAAAGGGCCGACGTTCACCCCAGGGCATCCGAGCACATCGGGCCGATGATCCGCATCATCAAGGGGCTTGAGGACAAGGGCCTGGCCTACAGCGTGGACGGCGACGTATACTTTGACACGCAGGCGTTTGACGGTTACGGGAAACTTTCAGGCCAGAGCCTGGAGGACCTTGAGGCCGGCGCGCGCATCGATGTGGATGAGAAGAAAAAGCATCCCATGGATTTCGCCCTGTGGAAGGCCAAGAAGCCCGGCGAGCCGTCGTGGGATTCTCCGTGGGGTCAGGGGCGCCCCGGCTGGCACATCGAGTGCAGCGCCATGAGCATGAAGTACCTGGGCGAAACCATCGACATCCATTGCGGCGGGCAGGACCTTTTGTTCCCGCACCATGAAAACGAGGTGGCCCAGTCCGAGGGACTCACCGGCAAGCCCTTTGCCAGATACTGGATGCACAACGGCTACATCAACGTGGACAACAGAAAGATGTCCAAATCCCTGGGCAATTTTTTTACCGTGCGCGATATCACCGGCAAGTACGATCCCGAGACGGTGCGGCTGTTCATGCTCTCCGCCCATTACAGAAGTCCCATCTCCTTTTCCGAGGATGTCATCGAGCAGAACGACGCGGCGTTGAAGCGCCTGTACAACAGCCGGAGCGATCTGGAGCATCTGCTGTCCCACTGCGGCGACGGCGCGGCGGACGAGGCGATTGCGGCGGAGCTTGAAAACTACAGAGGCCGCTTTGTGGAGGCCATGGACGACGACCTGAACACGGCGGGGGCCGTGGGGGTTATTTTCGATCTGGTGTACTATCTCAATACCACCATGGGCGACGCCTCCACCAAGGGGGATATCAGATCGGGCCTTGACATGCTGAAGGAATTGTGCGACGTGCTGGGCCTTTTGTATAAAGAGACGCAGGTCAGTGACCCGAAGGTGCTGGAGCTTCTGGAAAAACGCGCCGCCGCCCGTGCGGCCAAGGATTGGAATGCGTCGGACGCCCTTCGCGACCAATTGGCCGATTTGGGCTACGCCGTGGAGGATACGGCGCAGGGCCAGAAGGTGAAACCGCTGTAAATAATTGTAAACTTATGTCGAAGGTTTACGATAAAGCCCGTATGTATGGAAAGGAGGCGCGGATATGGCGCGGATCGAAGTGCTGGAAATTGAAAATTTCCGCAGCCTTGAAAACGTGGTTTTTCCCGATTGCGGTCATATCAACCTGATCATGGGCAGAAATGATACGGGAAAGACCTCCGTGCTGCAGGCTTTGCAGACGCTCTCTTGTAAAGAGGCCATTGCCAGGGAGCACATGCCCTTTGGCGGCGGCGTCGTCAGGGTGAGGGCCAAGGTGGGCGAGGATTGGCTGGAAGTGCGGGGCGAGGACGGACAAACCGATTTTTACCGCGGCGACGAAAAATCCGGCGGGGATGAAGGCTGGCCCGCGCCGCCTGCGGTGTTCGTGCCGCCGGTGGTTTCGGCAAAGGCGCTGGCCGGCTACGAGCAAATCCTGCTGGGCCGTCATAAGAAGGACATATTGAAACTGCTGCAATCGTCGGGGGTCTTCGTCACCGATCTGGACAGATCAAAAGACGGCGAGCTGATGCTGATCGGCAGGAAGGGCAGGAAGCGGACATCCGCATCCGGCGACGGCGTAAAAAAGCTGCTTTTAATGGCCGCCGCCGCGTTTTTGGCCGAGAATACGCTTCTTTTGATCGACGAACTGGAAGCCGCGCTGTACCCGACGTTTATCGACGCCATTATTTCTTTTCTTTCGGACCGGTGCCAGGACAGTCTCCTCCAGGTGTTCATCACCACGCACTCGCTGGATGTGGTGGACGCGGTGTGCGACCTGAGGGATAAACGGCTGCGCCGCGCCGTGGCCTATCGCCTTGAAAAGGACGCGGAAGAGGAGCATATCCGCCGCTTTTCCGGCATCAAACTGAAAAAACTGCGCGCCACATGGGCGCTGGATATCAGGTAGATTTTTATGAGAACCTATTATTTCATCACAGAGGGCGCCCACGATGCGGCTGCCGTCGGCCGCGCGCTGTACCTGGAGGGGTTCCGCCATCAAAGAAAGGCCTCTATGCTGCCGGTGGTCTGGCAGCGGCTGCTGCCGCGCACGTTTCCCTTCGTAGGCGACGAACTCGACGTGGATGCGCCGGTGCCGTTTTTCTACAGGCGGGGCGACCAGTCGGTGGCCGTGCGCATGGCCGGCGGCATAGGCAAATTGCTCGAGACCATGGACAGCGATTTCTATGTGATGCACCTCGCCGATCTGAAGCACATGCGGGGCGTGGCCCTTTTTATGGACGCCGATCATCTGAGCGCCGGCGAGGCCCGCGAATGTCTGGTGCAGAGCGCCGCCAAAGCCAATGAAAAACGCAGCGACGAAGGGGAGGAACCGCTGTGCTTTTCCCCGTCGTTCCTGGCCCAGGGAAGAGGCGAAATCTTTTCCGTGGAACTTAAAAGCGGCGTGTATGTCTTTCCCGACAACGCCTCCAGCGGAACGCTGGAGGACCTGCTTTTGGACGCGGCGAAAGTGGTCTATCCCGAGATTTACCGGGATGCTTTCGATTATGTGGATCTGGCCGTGGAAAAGAAGGCGTCCAAACTGTCCGGCTCGGCTAAAAAGAAGGCCACCGTAGGCTGCCTTTCCAATGTCCGCTATCCGGGAAAGTCCAATCAGATTTCCATCTATCTCGACCGGTGGATCAGCCGGGAGACCGCCGACAAATGCCAGGGCGTCCGGCGGCTGATGCACTTTGTGCAGCGTTTCCTGCAGGATTAATTTTCGTTTCAGGCATGTAGGCCTGCTGTACGAGAACCGGTTATTTTTACGGACCATTCGCCCTATGGCATGGTGGGGCTATATGTGAACAAAAAATTTCTGAACGCGACGCCCCTTTCATCCGGACGATACCTGTATGAAGACCGTATTCCGCTTGGGTGCAAAGCGTATACGCACTTTTGTTTACATGGATGCGGCGAACTGTCAATGGACAGGTAGTTTACATTTGTTGGCGGGAGAATGTTTGTAAAACAGGAGGCGAGCATATGCTGGAGGTCGTATTCAGCGACAGCGCGAAGGCCGCCATGCAGATGGCGAAAAACTATAATAGAGAAAAGATGCTTGAAGGTGCGGTCGGTTACATAGGCGGCAAGCCCTCCGAATCGGAGCTGGAGCGCCTCTTTGAGGGAAAGCCCGTGGGCGGTGATGCGAAGGATGTTGCCTGCATCGGATTTAACTTGGATGCGGGGGATATCGGCGGCGATATAGTGGACGGTCCGGAACGCAGAAAAGAGTTCGTCAGGATTTTCGGGTCTGTGGATTTTGAGCGGGAGGAAGTGGAGCGCTTCTTTCATCTGCAGCGCAAAGATTTTGAGAAAATGCTGGCGGCCGCAAAAGAGGGACAGCCTATACGCGCCTGGACCAGCAGTGCGCCCTTCTCAGCCTGCGCTTTTGCTTTCATGTGTGACGCGCTGCGGGATATCGACTGCGAAATCAGTGTGATCAGCTTGCCGGAGTATGGGGAAACCTCCGATGATAGGGAGCAGCCGTGTTCCGATTGGGCGGAGGTTCCGCCCGGCCGCTTCCATAGGTTCTTGCCTCTGGAGCGAAAGGTATCCGGCACGGAGAAACGCCGGCAGAGCCATCTATGGCAAAGCCTGAAAGATGAAAATGCGCCGCTTCGGGCCGTGGTGAACGGCAGGCTGATTTCGGTGCCCGAAGATTTTTATGACCATATCCTTCTTAAAAATATCCCCGACGGGGAATTTGTCATGGCCCGGCTTATCGGGGAAATACTGGGCAAGTATCCCCTTGGCATAGGCGATGGCTGGTATGCGCTGCGCATCAAAAAAATGATTTCCGAAAACAGGCTGGAAATGGTTGCCGATATGGACCCTTCTCATCCCTATGGAAAAATTTTAAAGAAACCCACCGATTAAAAGTACAAATTTTTTATAGCGGCACAGGGCAGCCATCGGCTGCCCTGTGCCGCTATAAAATTTAAGATGAATATTTCCGGCGCATCCCTTTTTGTCGGTAACTTGTCAGTCCGTGCGGCTTCATCCGCTTTACAATGGCGTTAGGGTCATCTGTTGAAAGGAGGGGATGTTTGTTGGCACTGAAACCGGACAAAACCCGCGTGGAATTGGGCGTGAGCATCCATGAGAAAATCATCCCGTGGGGCGCCAGATGGACAAAGGGAACTTGGAAGAGACAGCTTTACAAGGCGGATAAAAAGCTATCTTTAGGCACAGGAAAGGCGGCCGGCGTGACGATACACAACACCGGCGGCGACGCCGACGCCGAGACATACACCAGGGCCACCTGGCCCAACCAGAACATGAAAGACGCGCGGGTGCACTATTATGTGGACGATAAAGAGGCCTGGCAGAACCTGCGCGAGGACGAGGTGGGTTGGCACGCCGGCGACGGCAGCGGCCCGGGAAACACAACCACGCTGGCCGTTGAGATCATCATGAAGGGCAAGGCCATCAAAGATGACGCCAAGGCCGAGGACAACGGCGCCAGGCTGGCGGCGGCGCTGCTGCACCGACACGGGCTTACGATAGATAAGCTCTATACTCACAAGGACTGGAGCGGCAAAAACTGCCCGCTCTACATCCTGCCGCACTGGCGGCAGTTTGTTTCTAAAGTGAACGGCTATCTGGATGAACTCAGGGTATTGGATAAAGCAGAAAACAAGCCCGGCGGTGCAGCGAAAGAGAGCCAAAGCGCTGTTATCGGTACGCAGTACCTGGCCAATTATACCTATAAGGGAAGCAGCATCGTCGATGCGCTTAAAGGCATCGGCATAGATTCGTCCTATGCCTACAGAGAGAAATTGGCCCGGAAAAACGGCATCAAAGACTACCGCGGCACGGCCCTCCAAAACATCAGCCTGCTGAACATGCTGAAAAACGGCAAGCTGAAAAGGGCGTGAGGCCTATGGTGGGGATTGAATGGACGGTATTGATCAGCGCCGTATGCACCGTTATCGGCGCGTGTATGGGAATTATGGGCTACCACCGCAACGCCCATAGGGAGACGGCCAAAAGGGCTAAGCAGGACGCCTCGGTACTGACGGAAATCAAATACATCAAAGAGGGCGTGGACGACATCCGGCGGGAGCAGCGGGAGCAGGCCTGCCGGTTCAGCGACGTCTCCCAGCGTCTCAGCCGTGTGGAGGAATCCACCAGGCTGGCGCATCAGATGATTGAAAACAACATAGGAGGGCGGTTGATGTGAAATTACTGGAGAATATCGCGCAGCTTTTTAAGGTCAAGACCATCGTGACGCTGATGGTGATGTTCATCTTCGCCGTGCTGTGCGTAAACGGCGAAATCAGATCCGATTCCGTGATGCAGGTGGTCACCATGGTCATCGCGTTTTACTTCGGCACCCAGAGCGAAAAAAACGGGCAGGGCCGGGTTTTACAGGGCCGGGAAAATAACGAGGACCCGCATTGAGCGGGTGCGGAGAAAGACACGCGCCTGAGCAAAGAGCCGCAGGAAACATCCTACGGCTCTTTAGTGCCACCAACAAGCGGCTTATACTTTCATATAATCGATTCTCCTGCGGTTATAGCGTGGTTCGAAAGCATGGATGCTACTCATTGACTATTCTAAAACCGTATGCAAATACTCCGCGCCGATGATGTTGTCATCGGAAGTGTTGGTTATTTCGTATGCAACGGGCTTGCCGTCAATGGCGTACAATAATTTGCTGGCCAAAATCTTGCTATCAATAGATTCATCATACTCTTTGATCATTTCCACCACGCCTTCTTCAGACAGATGAACGATAGAATAATCCGCGCCGGCGATAAAAAACAGAATTCCATCCTCATTCACAATATAGTCCCACAGATATAACCCGGTACCGACAGCGTCACCCAACAATGTTCTGCAGGAAGCGACAAATCTTAGCGTCTGGCTTTGAAGATCCAGTTCAAAAAGCACATCTTCATAATCGTTCTCCGAATCGTCCATTGGCGTTGACGCGATGAAGTAAAGGCGGTTGTTAGAATAGTATAGATTTGTTATTGTGCCAATGCTCCATTCATTTTCCGGAAAAGCGACTGCTTCCACTTCCAGCGTGTCCACATCTATTTTTTTGATAATGCCGGATCCGCTGTCGATGCTTTGCCCGTCAAAATAATAGTCGATATAGTAAATGCAGTCGCCGCCCCAATTCAGATATTTGCATTCATAATCAAGGAGCAATTCGCTTTTGCGCGTACTCACATCAAATCTGTGCATGTAGAAGATATCGCCATTGTCTTCAATAGCACTGGTATAGTAAATATAATTATCCGTGACAATATAATCATCGCCGACATTTTCTATCAGCCGCTCATAGTTATTTTGAGCCTCCAAATCCAGCCGATAGAGCGAGGGATGCTCGTCGGTTGCGGCAATCTTGGATACAAAGTACAAAAAGTTGTCTTTTTTGTATAACGAATGCAGAAACGTATATTCAGTCTTATCAAACAGAATATCAAACTGCCTCGTGCTCTTG
>JBMNQS010000085.1:0-7409 GCA_050944255.1 Christensenellales bacterium
AAATATCCTTCAAAGAATACATTGACCCGTTTACGGGTAGCAAGAATATGAAGGTATAAAAACAGGCCGCTTTAGCGGCGGCCTGTAATAGTAATGCGGTTGGCGGACTTTTTCGATGCCCCTTAAGGGGCTGCGCCTGTATTATGCCCTTCTAGGGCTTGTGCATACCACGCGTTTAACGCGTGGTTTTGATTTTAGAATAACTTAAAGGATTTTAAATCGCAAGGAAAACAGGACTGCGCTGCCTTGCTTTGCCTGAAATTCATAAGGGTTATTTTTGCACTATCTAACTATGAACTAATTGTGAACAATATACGAATTAATTGACTTAAATAAATAATTCGGGTATTATGTTGACAATAAACATTTTAGCCATTAGAAGCGTGATATTTGGGGAAAAGTATCTTCGATCCGGAGGTTTTTTGCTTTTTTGTGTCATATAAGTAAAAAGATTTAATAAATTGATGCGGAATGAACTGGTTTGGATCAGGAAATGGCATTCCAGAAATACCAGAAGTCGGAGTTTTATTAGGAATGTGCAACTAAAGCTCATCTATAATCTCTGAAAAGAAGTACCGTACCGGTCTTTCGCTTTGCGCCCGACAGTCTCTGTGATGAACCGAATGTTATATGCGCCAGTTGTTCCTCTTCACGCAGAGCCTTCGTGCATTCAGAGAATCCCGGTCATTAATCAGTAAGGTTCATCGTGTGCTCTGATGTTAGGCAAGACATTGGTCGTACATACAGGCATGCCAACATAATTCAAAATCTAAGGAGATTGAGAAAATGAAAAGACACTGGAGAAAAGCGTTGACTTTGGTACTAGTACTGGCACTACTGCTCACCGTAGTGCTGACCGGGTGCAAAAAAGAGGCCGCAAAGGATCCCAACGCGCTTGAGTTCGGATTGATTATCCGCACACTGAGCGTTCCTTTTTTTATGAATTTATACGACGGCGTGCAGCAGGCATTTGAAGATTACAATGCCGAGAACGGCACCAAACATAATCTGACGATGCTGGACAGTAATACCGATTTGCAAAAGGAGATGAACAATGCTGAGGATATGGTCAGCTCCGGTATGGATTGCGTATTTTTCGTTTCGTCGGATCCCCAGGGTTCCATGCAGACGATTGAAATTCTGACCAATGCGAAAATTCCCCTGGTCATTATTGACTCCGGTGCCAATAATTCCGAGTTGGCTGATGCTTTTATCAAGACAGATAACGTAGCCGCCGGTAGGATCCAAATGGAGCACTTGGCCGAAGCCATGGGTGGAAAAGGTAATCTTATCGTTTTTGAAGACAGCACCAATGCCAACTCCCGTGACCGCGTCGACGGCCGCAACGAAGTGCTGGCCAAGTATCCCGATATCGAGATCATCGACACCCACGACGGCAAAAACTCCGTTGACGCCGCATTGGAGGTTTTCAATAACTTTATGCAGTCCCACGCCGGAGAAATTGACGCTGTGTGGACCTTTTCCGATACCGCTGCCCAGGGCGTCATCGCTGCCCTGGAGGGTACTGCAATGCAGAAGGACGTACTTGTCAGCGGCATTAACGGTGACCCAACGGCCAAGCAATTCATCAAAGAAGGGAAAATGCTGGGCAGTTCCGCGCAATTCCCCTTCGAATTGGGCTATGACGGCGTGAACCTGGGATTCCGTATCATGAAGGGTGAGAAGCTGGAACAGCAGCTCTTCCTTATGGAACCCAAATGGATCGATGCTTCCAACATTGATGAATATCTGGAGCAGTAACTAGTACGAACGCATACAAAATAAACGTACATAAGTTGTCCGATTAATGGTCTTGCCTGGCATCAGAACGCACGATGAACGGCCGATAAGCTGATGCAGGCGATAGAAAGCATAATAACGATACAAAACGGCCTGTCCGGCCAAAGGCACGCCGGAATCTGGCATAAAACAAAACACCCGCAAACCATTGGTTCGCGGGTGTTTTGTTTTTATAGGCACGTACAAAGCAAGGAGGGTTGACATATAGAGGAATGTTTAATCGGAGACGTCCTTGCTGTACAAAGGCCGTATGCAAATGACATCTATCATTTTACGGATTATTATTAAACTGAAACGCTCAATAAAATAATTCGGCAGATTATGCCTTGCATAGGGCAATTTATGCCAATTTTATTTATAAAGCAGTGCAATCAACCTACTGTTTGGCCAAGCAGGTAAACAGATGAGGTGTCTGCTTTGGCTGACCGGATTCAGATGACGCGGCGTTGACAAAGCCGTAAACACCGTTTAGCATGAGATTTAATAAAATGGAGTCATTTTGCGCAGGAGGTGGGGATGATGCGTAAACTTTTTTTGGCGTCATATTATCTGTCGTTACCTTTATTTCTGATTTTTGAATGTTGCATTCAACTGCTCGGGCAGGAAACAGTTATGTTTGACTACAGCAATTGGTGGGTAGGGGTTGTCCCCATGTTGCTGAAAGCGGTATTTTGCGCTTACCTTACCGTGCTCACAATCCATTATAGGCAGTACGCGAAACAAAAGGCGGTATACGTTTATTCTGTATTGGCTGCTTTAGTATGGGCAATGGGATTTTTGTCATTATATATGAACATACCTGTCGCTTCCTTTGTTTTCTGCAGGGTTTTGTCATATCAGTCTTATGATGTGATGATCATCGCATTGGCCTATTATCTTACCTTATCCATCTATTCGCTTTTACAAAGGCCGAAAGAAAAGATGTGCTTTGATGGTGGAACTGGCCTGACTGTACATGGTCAAGCGACGTGTACAATTACCGGAGGCGGTTCTTCATGGAGGTTTCATTTGCAGCGCGACGGTGCGGCAAAGAAAAAAAGACTTTTTCTTTAGAAATGATATATAGCATGCCTTATTAAGAAAGCAAAACAAATTCATTTTTGTCATAATCAATCAGCCCGTCTTTTTTCATCAGGCTCAGTTCGCGCGAGAGGGCGCTTCTGTCAATGTAGAGGTAATCCGCCAGCTCCTGGCGGTTAAACGGAATATCAATATGATTCCCGCCCTTCTTGGCGGCCGTTGCCGAGAGGTAGGAGAGCAGCTTCTCCCTGATGGTGCGGCGGCTGACGTGCTCCATTTTTTCCGTGAGCATGATGTTCTTTTCCGCCAGGATGTGCACCATGTTTTTGACCAGATGGCTGTGGAAAACGCAGTTGGCCGAACATGTGGAGATAATCCTGCGGTAATCGATCAAAAGAATTTGCGAATCTTCCAGCGCCACGACGCTTACGGGCATCTTTTTTATTTCGGCGCAGGAGAAGGACTCGGCAAAAAGATCGCCGGGCCGCATGTGCCCCAGTATGGTCCGGCTGCCCCAGAAGTCTTCCTGCATGACGTTGACGCTTCCGGACAACACCATGCCGATATACGTCACCTCGTCGCCGGCCATAAAGATGAACCGCCCTTTTTTATAGGATTGTTCTTTGGCGGATAGGCACTCTAGCAGCGGGCGCAGCTCCTGCTCGGAAATATGCTGGAAAAGCGGACATCTTTTTAATACACCGTACATATTGAATCAAGTATACCTTTCGTTGAATAAATGCACCTTTCGTTGCGTGTGCAACATACTTCATGCGCCCAGTATAGTATGATGGCTTTACAAAGTCAAGCCGACATTGTATTTGCGAAGAAAGGATGAGTTTCATGATAAGAACTATTATAAAAATTGATGAAGAAAAATGCAACGGATGCGCCCTGTGCGTCAGCGCGTGCCATGAAGGCGCCATCGGTATGGTGGACGGCAAGGCAAAGCTGCTTCGGGACGATTACTGCGACGGGCTGGGCAACTGCCTTCCGGTCTGCCCTACGGGGGCCATCAGCTTTGAGGAGCGGGAGGCCGCGGCCTATGACGACGACGCCGTAAAGGCGAACATGGCCGCGAAAGAGTCCATGGCCGCCAGGCAGGAGGATGAGCTGCCCTGCGGCTGCCCCGGAATGCATGTGCGCAAATTTGAGCGCCAGGAACCAAAAGAAAAGCAAATGCCTGCCGCCGCGCCTGTGCGGGCGCAGAGCCAATTGTCCCAGTGGCCGGTGCAGATCAAGCTGGTACCGGTCAACGCGCCCTACTTCGAGAATGCCCATCTGCTGGTTGCGGCGGACTGCAGCGCTTATGCCTACGCGAATTTTCATGAGCGCTTCATAAAGAACCGCATCGCGCTGATCGGCTGCCCCAAGCTGGATGATGAGGACTACGCGCAGAAGCTTGCGGCCATTCTCAAAAGCAACAACATAAAAAGCGTAACCGTGGTGCGCATGGAAGTACCCTGCTGCGGCGGCATCGAATATGCGGTTAAAACGGCATTGCGACATAGCGGCAAAATGATTCCCTGGCAGGTGGTGACCCTGTCCACAGACGGACGCATTATAGAAGAATAAGGAGGAAGATCAATGGGACACATGTTTTGTTTTCAGTGTGAACAGACCGCCGGAGGCAAGGGCTGCAGCGGCAGGGCGGGCGTCTGCGGAAAGCAGATGGATACGGCGAACCTTCAGGATAAACTGACGGGGGCTTTGATCGGGCTTGCCCGCGCGGCTGACGGCAGCGCGCCTGGTGAGAGCGCGGACCTGGCCCTGATGAAGGGACTTTTTACCACCGTAACCAACGTGAATTTTGACGATGAGGCGATCAATGCAGTTATCGCGCAGGTATGGGCGGAAAAGGAGGCCTTGGCGGCAAAGAACAAAAACGGCGCGCCCTCCGGCGCAAGGGACGATTACGACATGAGCCTTTTATGGAACGCCGGCGATGAGGATATCCGGTCTCTGAAGTCGCTGATTCTCTTTGGAATTCGCGGTATCTCGGCCTATGCGTACCATGCGTACACATTGGGCTACACCGACGACGAAGTCAACAGCTTCTTCTATAAAGCGTTGCGCGCCATCGGCTCGGACCAGGGTATGGATGAACTGCTTCCCATCGTCATGGAGACGGGCGCTGTGAACCTCAAGTGCATGGAGCTGCTGGACAGGGCCAATACGCACACCTATGGAACGCCTGTGCCTACGAAGGTGCCGCTGACCATTGAAAAAGGCCCTTTTATCGTCATTTCCGGCCATGACCTGCACGACCTGAAGCAGCTTCTGCAGCAGACCGAGGGTAAGGGTATCAACATCTACACCCATGGCGAGATGCTTCCGGCCCACGCCTATCCGAAACTGAAGGACTATCCGCATTTAAAGGGCAATTTCGGCACCGCCTGGCAGAACCAGCAGAAGGAATTCGTCGATATTCCCGCGCCGGTGCTCTTTACCACCAATTGCCTGATGCCTGTACGCGACAGCTATCGCGACCGGATATTCACCACGGCGGTGGTGGCCTATCCCGGCATGGTGCATATAGGCGAGGACAAGGATTTTTCGGCGGTGATCGACAAGGCGCTGGAGCTTGGAGGCTATGACGAGGACCGCGAGATGACCGGCATCAACGGAGGCACCCACGTTTCCACGGGCTTTGGGCACGGTACGGTGCTGTCGGTGGCCGATCAAGTCATTGAGGCGGTGAAGAGCGGCGCTATCGGGCATTTCTTCCTGGTAGGGGGATGCGACGGCGCGAAACCCGGCAGGAACTATTACACCGACTTTGTGCGGCAGTCGCCCAAAGACAGCGTCATACTGACGCTGGCCTGCGGCAAGTACCGTTTCAACGACCTGGACATCGGCAGTATTGGCGGCCTGCCCCGCATCATGGATATGGGACAGTGCAACGACGCCTATTCGGCCATCAAGGTGGCGACGGCCCTTGCCGAAGCCTTTGGCTGCGGCGTCAATGATCTGCCGCTGACGCTGGTGCTCTCCTGGTATGAGCAAAAGGCCGTGGCCATCCTGCTGACTCTGCTGCATCTGGGGATAAAAAATATCCTGATCGGACCGAGCCTTCCGGCGTTCGTTTCGCCCAACGTACTGAATTATCTGGTGGAAAACTTTGGCCTGTCGCCCATCTCCACGCCGGAGGCGGATTTGCAGAGGATATTGGCTTAAACCATAGCCCTGCGCCGCACAACGTTCTGCACTCCCTCAAATCTTTGCGGGCGCCGGAATAAACGGGAAAGCGTGAAAATGCTTTCCCGTTTTCTTATTCCCTGGGAAATGTGCCGGCGCCCGTATCGGGACCGCTGAAGTTTCCACGGAGGCAATGCGGCTGCCTTACGACACGATTTTTCCCCATTTTTACCCCAAAACCGCCGGATCATGACTTCAAACGCAATTTTTACTTGATTTTACCTGCAAAAACTCCTATGCTTTTAAGAAGTATACCGACTACGCTGTTGAAGGAGTACAAGAGATGTTTTGGCAAAGAGAATTGGAGACCATGCCCCGCAAAGAACTTCAGGCGCTGCAGCTTGAAAGGCTCAAGTGGACGCTGCGGCACGCCTATGAGAACGTCAGGCATTATCGTGACAAGTTCGACGCACACGGAGTGGACCCCTATAAGTTTAGGACACTGTCGGACATCCGGTACTTTCCCTATACCACCAAGGAGGATTTGAGGGACAATTACCCCTACGAGCTGTGCGCGGTACCCATGGGCGAGATCGTGCGCACCCACGCCTCTTCCGGCACCACGGGAAAGCCCATCGTGGGCCTGTACACGAAAGATGATCTGAGCAACTGGGCCGACCAGGTGGCGCGGCTGTGCGCGGCCGCCGGCGTGACCCGGGAGGATATCGTGCAGATTTCCTTCGGGTACGGGCTGTTCACCGGGGCGCTGGGCCTGCACTACGGGCTGGAGCGCATCGGCTGCAACGTGATTCCCGTCTCCTCGGGCAACACCGGCCGCCAATTGATGATGCTCAAGGACTTTGGCGCCACGGTGCTTGTGGCCACGCCCAGCTACGCGCTGTACATGAGCGAAGTGGCCAGGGAGCAGGGGATCGTGGAGGATCTGAAGCTGCGCATAGGCCTTTTCGGCGCCGAGGGCTGCACGGTGGAGATGCGCGAGCGCATCCGGGAGAACTTCCGTATATTCCCCACGGACAATTACGGGCTGACGGAACTGAACGGGCCGGGCATCTCCGGCGAGTGCGAGTGCCAGTGCGGCCTGCACTTCGCCGAGGACCATTTCCTGCCGGAAATTATCGATCCGGACACATTGGAGGTGCAGGACAAGAGCCGCTACGGCGAACTGGTGCTGACCTCGCTGACCAAACAGGGCGTGCCCATGATCCGCTACCGGACGCGTGACATCACCTGCATCGATGACTCGGTATGTGCGTGCGGGCGCACCCACGCAAGGATGCAGAAGGTGCGCGGCAGAAGCGACGATATGTTCATCATCAAGGGCGTCAACGTGTTCCCGTCGCAGATCGAGAGCGTTCTGGTGACCATCGGGGGCATCGGCGCCCACTACAAGCTGATCCTTCGAAGGAAGCATTTCATCGACTCGCTGGAGG
>JBMNQS010000086.1:0-7145 GCA_050944255.1 Christensenellales bacterium
AGGACGGAAAATCCTCCTTCGAGGTGAGGATCAAATCAAGCAGGTAATCCTCGAATCCGGCGGTGTGGTTCATCACGTGCATGAACGTAATGGGCTCATCATACCGCAGCTTTTTCAAAAATCCCTCCGGCAGGTACGCTCGGATATCCGCATCCAGGTCAAGTTTGCCTTCCTCGGCAAGGCGCATCAGCGTAACGTACACGAACAGCTTGCTGACCGAAGCGTACTCGAATACGGTTTCCGCCGGGTCCACCGCAAGATTATTTTCCACATCGGCATAACCGTAGCCTTTGGAAAAGATGATCCGGCCGTCCTTGACCACCACCACCGCCGCCCCGGGGCTGGTCTTTCCGATGTGCTGCCCCACGTAGCCGTCGATGCGCGCTTCCATCCCGCCGTAGGGTATCCCCGACGGCGTCCGGCCCGCGGGCGCCGCATAGGCGGCCCCGTATATAAAAATCGTGATGAAGGCGGCCAAAGCCGCCGCTATCCATTTTGGGCGCATGGTCTTACTCCCCTACGATTTTTTTGACGGCCGTCATGGGCAGCCGGCACGCCCGGTACGTATGCCAAAACATTTATCTTCTTTCTTCATTCCAGGGCGTCAAAACCGAAAACCCAACAGATTCCAATCGTCAGCCAGCATACAAAGCCTGCCGCGGCGGTCTTCCGGCGCCGACAGGAATATCACAAACATGGCGCCAAGCAGCGCCGTCTTTGGGCCTTGCTTCATCCGGATAGGCTTTTGTGCGAAGGCGCCCGTCCCGCCGCGCCGGGCGGGCGTTCATCTACTGGTTCGATTGTAACACGAAAGCACCGATTATCAAATGCGCGCGTTAAAAAACGATTATCCCCGGGGCAGGGTGTCGTCGGCAAGCAGCAGCGCCGGGACGATAGCGTCCTGTCCATAGCGCCCGCGGATGGCCTCCACCGCCTTTTCCAGCGCCTCCCGCCTGCGCCTGCGGGAAGCGTCGGTAAAGAAATCCATCTGCACCGGGGCGCCCTGCGTCACAAGGCCGACGGCGCGCACCGTCAGCGCCCGCACCGGGGCGTGCCAGTCGTAGCGCAGCGTAAAAAGCGCCATGGCCGCGTCGGAAAGCGCCCTGTGGCTCTGGGTGGGCGCCTCCAGCGCCCGCTGGAAATCCCGCGACGCAAGACGGCTGTCCTTGACGGCAATCTGGATGCCGGCGGCAAAAAGGCCGCTCTCGCGAAGGCGGGTGGACACGCCCTGCGACAGGGCGATCAGTACCCTGTGCGCCTGCGCGCCGTCCTCAATGTCCCGGCGGAGCGTGGCGCCGTGGCCGATGCTCTTGGGATGCGGCCTCTCCAGCGAAGATACCACCGGCGCGTCGTCAAGGCCGTTTGCATACGCCCACAACTGGCCTCCGCGGACGCCCAGTGCGGCCAGAAGCATATCCCTGTCGGCCCCGGCAAGATCGCCCAGGGTGTGAATGCCCATCCGTGCCAGGCGGCTTGCCGTGGACTGGCCCACCCCCATCAGCGCCTGCGTGGGAAGCGGAGCGATCCTGCGGCGGAAACCGGCCCGGTCGATGCACGTGACGGCGTCCGGCTTTTTCATGTCGCTGCCCAGTTTGGCCAGGATCTTATTGAAGGAGACGCCCACCGATACCGTCAGTCCCGTCTCCTGCCGGATACTCCGGCGGATATGATGCGCGATGGCTTCCCCCGAACCCAGGATGCGGCGACTCCCCGTCACGTCCAGCCAGCATTCGTCCAGTCCCAAAGGCTCCACGATGTCGGTATAGCGGTAATAGATGCCGCGCACCCGCCGCGACAAAGCGTGATAACGCTCAAAATGCGGCGGCACGATGATCAGCTCCGGACACTTTGCCTTGGCCTGCCAGATGGTTTCGGCCGTCCTGACCCCGGCGCGCTTGGCCTGCTCGCTCTTGGCCAGGATGATGCCGTGTCGCTCCTTCACGCAGCCGCCCACGGCCATGGCCTTCCCGTTGAGCGCCGGATCGTAAAGACATTCCACAGCAGCGTAAAACGCGTTTAAATCGCTGTGCAGTATCACCCTTTCCACGGCGTCCACCTCTTTAAATGCGAAAATTTGTTCCCCTATATTGTAGGTCGGAAAAATGGCGGCGTCAACTGGAAAACTCCGGAAAATGCGCGCAGAAAAAGCCCGGAACTTCCGGGCCCTTGAGGCCGTCAAAAAACAAAGTTTTTTGACGGGTATGTCAGGGATTTTCCTGCTGCAAAACCGATAAACGGGTTGTTGCAGCGGCCGGAAAACCCTGAAAGGTGCACCCTAAAGGGCAGGCCTGTGCTGCGGCCACACAAGGTCGGCCCCCTTGGGTCTGTCGATCTGCAGCCAAGAGCCGCCTTCGGCGGTTCCTTCGAAACGCGAGGATTCGGCTCGCAGCCTTGCCACGGAATTAAAATTAGGGAGCTTTAGCCCCCTAATAACCCCCAAAAGGACTTTTTGACAGTCTGAAGCCCGGAACTTCCGGGCCCTTGATATTCAGATAGAAAAATGGTCGCAGGCTCAGGATGTCAGGGCGTCTGCGGGCAGAAGGTAGTAGGTGTCGCCGCCCTGTGCGGCGCTCCGAAGGAGGATATTGCCCCGCTCGTCGCGGCAGAGGAACTCCAGGTCGCCGGAAAAGCCGGTGAAGGCAAATTCGGTGAAACTTTCGTCCACGGCGTCAAAGCGTATCAGCTTATTGCCCGAAAAGAAACGGAAAAAGACCGTGTCCGAGGCCCCGTGGGGATCGCCCAGCACGTCATGGCCGGATAATTGGCCCAGCGCCGCCGGCGCGGGAATCTCCTCCAAAGTATCGTCCCTGAGCGCAAGCACCAGGCTGCGCCCTGCCGCGGTGCTCAAAATAACCGCGTCCCCGGCGGCGCAGATGGAGGACACGGCGTCCTGCTCCCCCGCTTCTCCCATGTTCAAAAAGGCGTCGATGTCAAGATTCAGGCTGTCCCTTATCCCGCCGTTTTCATCAAAGATCAACAGGGTTTTCTGATCCAGATCAAAATCCACCACATAGCCGTAAAAGACGCCCGCCGCCGCGCAGAAACCGGACAGGATGCGGCCGGCGCCGTTTTCGCAGCGCAGTTTCAAAATATTGACCGGCCGGGCCGAAAGAAGCTGCATATCGTCCACGTAATAGCTGCTGACATCCGTGCCGCGCCGGCGCTGGCGATAGAGCTTCTCGTTCAGGCTTTCAAGGGAAAAAAGGTGTCCCGCGCTGTCCCCCACCCGCACGCAGAAGGCGCCGCCGGGACCGGCTTTCAGAATGTAGTCTCCAAAACCGCCGGGGCTTTCGTCGGCGCAGACCAAGGGGTAGTAGAAATCCTCCCCCACGGCGGCGCCGTCACCGGAGGACAAGTATACATCGGGCACCCCCATAAGTTCTTCATGCTTGTCCGCATCGAA
The DNA here is from genome assembly GCA_050944255.1 of Christensenellales bacterium. Taxonomy (GTDB): domain Bacteria; phylum Bacillota; class Clostridia; order Christensenellales; family Maliibacteriaceae; genus JBMNQS01. The sequence goes on from JBMNQS010000086.1 coordinate 3,404, forward strand.
CGCATACCGGTAAACCCGCCAGTGCGAAAGGCTTTCATCGGCGGCCTCGCTCAGCGCGTAGTAGACGAACAGGTCGTTGAAATAAAGCACGGTGACGCGCTCGCCGCCCGCGCCTTTGAAAATATCCGTGACGTGCCGCGACAGATCAATGGTCTTTATGTTGTCCGCGCTTCCAGGCGTGTTGTCCGGCCCCGTGCAGCCGCAAAAAAGGATCAGGCACAACACCACGGTCAAAAATTTCTTCATAAAATGAGCGCCCCTTCAAATGTCTTATGTATTTGGACGCCGGGAGAAGCACAAAAGTTCCAAACTTTTTACAGCGTGACGTACGTGGGCGCGTGGCCCACATGGACAAGGAATTTGCGCACCAGCTGCCCTGTCTCGATCTTCAGGCTGACGGTATTGACGCAGGGGTGGCAGCCGATGTACGCGTCCTCCAGCAGATCCTTGTCCATCAGAAGGCGGACGCGGCGCTCTGCATCGTTCATAAGGCCCATCACGCTCACGGCGCCGGGCGTGATGCGCAGGTACTGCATCATGTGATCCGCGTCGGCAAAGGACAGCCGGGAAGCGCCGATCTGCCGGGAGACGTCCTTCGTCTTGAACCGCTTGCCGCCGGGCATCATCAAAAGAAAAAACTGCGTCCCCGCCGCGTCGCACAGGAATAAATTCTTGCATAGCGTGATGCCCAGCGCCTCGTCCACCTCGGCGCAGTCCTCGATGGTGGCCGCGGGCGGATGATCCACCCGCTGGTACGGAATTCCCAGGTCGTCCAAAAGGTCGTATACGGCCGTCTCCACGTCGCTTCTTCTATCCGTCGGGCGGCCGTCGTGCACTTGAATGCTGCTCATGCCGGTTTCTCCTTGTTCTTTTTGCGTTTTAAATCGTTTAAAAGCCGTTTGTCCTCGTCGCTCACCCGGAAACTCTCCCGGATTTTTAAGATGGCTTTGTTGTGGGTGAAATCGTCCATGGCATTGTCCCTAAGGAGCGCCATGGTCTTCTGTGGAAAGGCCACGTAGCACTCCGACAGCGCCCAGGCGGCGGCCATCTTCGCATAGTAGCCGCCTGGGCGCACCGCCGAGAGCAGAAGAAGGGTTTCATCGATGTACTCCGGCGAGATATGGTAGGCCATGCGCATGACGATGGCAAAGCGCAGGGGATACTCCCCTTCGCTTTCAAAGTATGGCGCCACGAACTGCCCGACGGCTTCGGGGTCCTTCTGAAGATCCCGGGCGGCGGAGGCGAAGATATCGCAGACGGCCCAGTTGTCGATCTTGGGTACGAAGGCGGCGATATACGCCAGTTTTTCTTCCAAAGTGCACTTTGCGCGGTGGATCACCATGCTCTGGAGAAGCCGCTCCTCGTGGGAAGTATCCCTGGCCGCCGCCAGATAGCCGCGCCAGTCGCCGTGGATAATCTCCCTCGCCAGTTTTCTAAGCACGGGCGAGCGCACGCCATAGACATTTTCCAGCCCGGGGATCAGCCTCCGGGTAAAGGCCTTGTACTTTTCCTCCGACAGCGCCTCCAGCCGGGACAGGAGCGCCGCGTAATCCTTGCTCGTGTAACTCACAGCTCCTCCTTTCAAGCGCCGGCGTCAGCGGGTCAGCTTCTGGTTGATAGCCGACTTGCCGGCGTACGGAAAAATGGCGTCCCGGAGCGTGAACTCGAACGTCTCGCGGCTGACCACGCCCACCGTCTTGTCTCCGTCGTAAAGCCGCATCAGGAAATCCACCGCCTGCTCCACCGTATGGTAGCAGCTGAAGTTTTTATCGTAATCGTAGTCCGCCACATCGTTGGCCACCTGTCCGAACTCGGTCCGGGTGGCCGCCGGCGCCAGCACCTTGGCCGAGAGCGCCGCCCCCTGGGCCTTCAGTTCGTGGGACAGTCCCTCGGTGAACGCGCTGACGTAAAACTTGGCGGCGCAGTACGTCACCGCCGGCGGGACGATGGTGTAGCCGCCCGCGGAGGATACGTTGATCAGCTGCGCGCCCTCGGTGAAGCTGTAGTCCCGGGCGTAGAGGGTGGATAAAATCGTCAGGGCCTCTATGTTCACGCGAAGCATAGTCTCGATCTTATCAAGGGGCTGGCCCGCCACGGCGCCGTAATACCCGAAGCCCGCGTTGTTGATCCAGGTTTCAATCTCGTAATCCTTCAGGCTCTCATACAGGCTGTGGCAGCCCGCCGCGACAGACAGGTCCGCCGGGCGAATCACCACGTCCACCGACGGGTCGATATGCGTCGCCTCCGCCTTGACTTCCAGAAGCCTGTCCTCGCGGCGGGCTATGAGAATCAAACTCTTCCCGCGCTTTGCAAATTCCAGGGCCGCCCGGCGTCCGATGCCGGAGCTGGCGCCGGTGATGGCCGTATACCGAATGCTCATTTATGTCCTCCTGTCGTTCGTGCTGCTTTTTGTTTTCACTATTCCATTGTTCACGGTTTTAGGCCTCGCGTCAAGTCGGGGGTAAAAATTCGGCGCTATCTTTGGTAATTGAGCACTGTTGCCGGGCGCTGCTCGGTAGGGATTGCCTCCGGCGGCCCAAGGGGGTATTCTTTAAAAAGAATATCCCCTTGGGAATCCCCCAAGAAACTTTACCACCGCAAGCTCCGCTTGCGGGAAGGAATAACAATAAAAAGTATGCTTACTTCCGCGAAGCGTATTAAAGTCTTTTGGAGTTCTTAGGCTCCGTGTGGAGCCTTGTGAGGGTTGCCTCCGGCCGCCCAAGAAACTTTACCGCCGCAAGCTCCGCTTGAGGGAAGGATAACAATAAAAAGTATGTCTTAATTCCGCGAAGCGTATTAAAGTCTTTTGGAGTTCTTAGAACCTTTTCTCCCAGAAAAGGTTCTAAGCGGGTCCGGGCAGCGCCTGGTGGGAGGAGCCTCCGGCGGCCCCAAGAAACTTTATCATCCGCAAGCTCCGCTTGAGGGATGGGATAACAATAAAAAGTATGCTTTACTTCCGCGAAGCGCATTAAAGTCTTTTGGAGTTCTTAGAACCTTTTCTTCCAGAAAAGGTTCTAAGCGGGTCCGGGCAGCGCCCGGCAGCTTCTTAAGGCGGAGCCTTAAGCGTTCGCGTTCCCGACCGGCGCCCGGCAGTTTCTTAAAGCAGAGCGCAGCAAAAAGAGGGCCGACGGCCCTCTTTTCGGGGAGGTTATTTACTCATGATCCTGCAGGGCGTCGAAGCCTTCTTCGCCGGTGCGGACACGAATGACGTTTTCCACATCGTAGACAAAAATCTTGCCGTCGCCGATATGCCCGGTATACAGCGCCTTTTTGGCCGTATCGATGACGGTCTGGACCGGCACTTTGCTCACCACGATATCCACCTTCACTTTAGGCAGCAGCGAGAAGTCCAGCGGTACGCCGCGGTAGTATTCCGGGCGGCCCTTCTGGATGCCCGCGCCCAGAACCTGCGTGACGGTGATGCCGGTGATGCCGATCTCGCTCATGGCCTGTTTGAGCTGCTCAAACTTGCTCTGGTTGAAGATGATGGAAACTTTCGTCATTTTCACATCACTGCCCGAAGGCGCAGCCGTGCGAAGTTCCACCGGGACCGCGCTGTCCACCGGCACGGCCGCCGGCGAAGGCGCGACAGCCACCGCCGCGGCGCCGTCGGCGGGCTCTATGTTCTTACCGTCTTTGATACAATTTTATAATGGAGAATTTATATGTTGGTAGGTTTTATTTAGCAGGAAAGCCCTTATATCAAGGGCTTTATGAGGTTTAATTCTATTTTAAAAAGTAT
>JBMNQS010000087.1:0-6914 GCA_050944255.1 Christensenellales bacterium
TTCCATCGTCTCGGGCATCTATTGCGCTTTTGTCGTCACCTGCGGCGTCATGGGCATGGCCGGCGGCTTCACCGGACGGGCCAGGCGCTTGCCCTTCATCGGCAAAATCGATATTCTGAAGTAGCGGCGCGCGCTTGCCAGGAAAAGTACTGCGCCGCATCATAAAACGCCCCGCGGAAATACCGGCCGCGGAGCGTTTTTTGTATTAAAGAAACTATAGCATTTTACTCCGCAGGCGCCGGCGGCTCCTTCGGCTGAAGGCCGGGCCTTCTGGTCACCGCAATCATGAAGATGACGCCCGCAATCACAAAGAACGCGCCGCCGATATAGCCGGTGGGCAGCGGACCCACAAAGGGACTGGGCTCTATGCCCGGGGCCACAAACAATATGGCGGCGGAGGCAAAGCCGTTGACCGCGCCATGGGCGATGGCGGCGGGCCAGGCGCTGTCGGTGCGGATGGACAGCCAAGAGAAGAAGGCGCCCAAAAAGACACAGAACAAGATCATGGCGCCGATGCCCAGCCACGGCCAGCCCGGGTAGCCCGTCTGGTAGTTGTGCCCCATGGCGATCACCGGCGCGTGCCATACGCCCCAGATGACGCCGGAAATCAGCACCGACCAAAAATTGGACATCTTCATCCGCAGTTTGGGCAGCAGGTACCCTCGCCAGCCCAATTCCTCGCCCATGCAGGTGATGATGTTCAATACCGGCGAGAGAAGCACCCCCGCCGCCAGGTTCACAGCGGCGTACAAGCCCACCGGAAGCAGGCCCTGCAGCGCCTGGGGCAACGCCTCGTCAAGGGTCTGGGCCATAACGCTCATGCTCGGATCAAAGTGCGACCGGTAGAGGAAAAAATACAGCGCCGCGCCGGCAGCGATTAAAAGCGACGGCAAGAGCCACGCCAGCACGTACACAATGGCGTTGCCGCGGAATCCGAATTTCAGCTTCATGTCCGTGAATCCCTCGCCGATCAATAGCCTCGTCAAAATGGAGCTCAGCGCAGGCATCAGCATGGCCGCCGCCAAAAAAACCACGTTCAGCGCCGGGCTCTGCAGCGCATACATGGCGTAAAAGATGCCCCACGTCAATACGAAGGTGATCAAAAGATACACCCACAAACCGTTTTTCTTCATACGAATACCCCTTTCTTTATTTGTCCAAAGCGGTCTGCGCCGCTTCGATCAGTCTCTGCTTGCGCGCCCGGGACAGCTTTTTCACCTGCGCTTCGCGGCGCATGGCCTCCGCCGCGTCGTCAAAAGCCCGAGCATACACAAGGGCAACCGGGCCGCGTCCCCTGGTGTAGCGGGCGCCGCGGCCGGCCCTGTGCGCCGCGAGGCGGTGCGTCAGACGGTTGGTCCAGCCGGCGTAAAGCGTCCCGTCGCCGCAGCGCAGTATGTACACGCACGGCGTGTCTTGGCCGATTTGCCGCAGGATCGTCTCTTCATTCAGCATTAAAATATCCTTTAACCTATTATATCTTATATCGCCCTGCGGTGAACTTTTCGCGCCGAAAGCACCGAAATCCTTTAACCGCCGTCCCAATTGCGCAAAAACCCGTCTTAAAATTCCGCGCGCGATGATGTATACTGGAATCAACATAAGAAAACGAAAGGATGCCTTCCATGACCCATCGCCTTTATTACGAAAACCCCTATGCCAAAGAGCTGTCCGGCGTCCGTATCGTCTCCTGCGCCCCCCGCCGGGACGGTTATGGCATAATGCTTGATCAAACCATCTTTTATCCCGAGGGCGGCGGCCAGATGGGCGATACGGGAAGCATCGCGGTATCCGCCGGGGAAACTGAACGCGCCGTGCACGTGCTGGACACCGTGGAAGAAGGCGGCCATGTAGTGCATATCACCGACGGTGCGCTTCCGGCGGGCGAAACCTGCCGTATCCGCCTGGATTGGCCGCGCCGCCACGCGCTGATGCAGCAGCACACCGGCGAGCACATCGTTTCGGGGCTGGTCAAAAACAGGTTCGGCCTGGACAACGTGGGCTTTCACATGGGCCGGGACTGCGTCACCGTGGACTACGGCGGTCCCCTCACCCGGGAGCAATTGGACGACATCGAACTGGCGGCCAATGAGGCCGTCTATGCGAATATACCGGTCCGCATCGCCACACAGGATCCCGGCGGAGACTACCGTGCCAAGCTGGACTTTGAGGGCGCCGTCCGCGTGGTGGACATCCCCGGCTGTGACCGCTGCGCCTGCTGCGGGCTGCATGTCAAGGCCACCGGCGAAGTGGGAATCATTAAAATCTTATCAGTTAAAAATTACAAGGGCGGCGTGCGCGTCGGCATGCTTTCGGGCAAAGACGCGCTGCAGGACTACCGGCGCAAGCACGAGATCTTATCGTCTTTGGCGGCGCAGGCCTCCACATCCGTGGAAGAATATCCCGCTTACGTGGAAAAGCTCCTTAAGGAAAAGGCGCAATTGGCCAGGTGCGCGTCGGATTTGGCCCGCCGGATGCTTGAGACGACCATCGGGCAGATGGAGCCTTCAGATAAGCCGCAAATTCTGTTCGTGCAGGATGCAGACGGTGTGCTTCTTTCCCAGAGTGCCTTGGCACTGCTTGAAAAAGCGCCTGTGGCCGCCGTGTTCTGCGGCGAAGAACCCGGAGGCTACCGCTACGCCGTGGCCTCCAAAAGCGATGCGCGCATTATCGCCAAAACCATGAACGAAGCGCTTCGCGGCCGCGGCGGGGGAAGCGCCGCGCTGGCGCAGGGACAGGTGAGCGCCGGGCGTCAGGCCATCGAGGCCTTTTTCCGCGCGCTGTCCGAACCGGCGCAGACCCCTTAAAGATCGTTTTATTATCCACAAATTTTTTATTCCGGCGGGCGGCGCAATGAATGGAAAAGGAGAAAAACATGCTACAGATTGGATTAAATCAAGCCTTTTGGCGCGGCAGCAAGATTGAAGAACCCGAAGACATGGCCCGCATGACGAAAGAGGCCGGCCTGGACGTGATGGAGCTCCGCATTCAGTACGTCCTTGACATGGACGATGCCCGGAGGCGCGATTTTAAAAAGCTGCTTCATGATTTGGGGCTGAAGCTCATTTATACCGGCGGCCTGTCCGCCCAGACGAATATCACGTCCTACGACGCGGCCCGGCAGAACGCCGGCGTCGAGTATTCCAAGCGGGCCATTGAGATCGGCGCCATGACGGGCGGCGACAGGTGGTGCGGCGTCAATTACGTGGAGCAGAACGCCAAGCCGGACGCTCCTTTGAGCTTTGAGGAAAAGCGGCGCCGGTTCGACAACAGCGTAAAATGCATGCGCCGGATCATCAGGACCGCCGAGGATCATCATCTATGCTACTGTTATGAGATCACCAACCGCTTTGAGAATTTTCTTTTGAATACCGTCGCCGAGGGCGTCGCTTACTGCGAAGCCGTGGATAGCCCCAACGCGCTGGTGCTTCTGGACAGCTTTCACAGGAACATCGAGGAGGACGATTCGAGGGAGGCCCTGCTGTTTGCCCATGGAAAGGGCCGGTTGGGGCACGTGCACGTGGGCGAATCAAACCGCCGCATTCCCGGCCCCGGCAAGACCACCATCAACTGGGACCGCTTTTTTGGCACCCTGAAGGAAATCGGCTACAACCGCATTATCAACCTGGAGCCCATGGTGCTGATCACGCCCATGGCGGGCACTTTCATCTGGCGCGACCTGGCGCCGCGGGACTTCGATCTTTACCTGCGCGCCCTCAAGGACGGCGTGCGGTTCGTCCGCTCCATGATGGCATGACACGGGCCGCCCGGATGAAGGCGCGTTTTGCAAAAAACCTGCGCGATAAAGTGCTTTCGGCGGCGGCGCATGATAATAAATAAATTTTACCGACCGCAAAGGAGGACGCCGTGGAACATTTTTTTAACGATCATTTTCTCTTGGACAGCGAACCGGCGAGGATACTTTTCAACGAGTACGCCAGGGACATGCCCATCTTTGATTTTCACAACCATCTTTCGCCCAAGGAGATTGCCGACGACAGGCGCTTTGAGACCATTACCGATCTGTGGCTGGGAGGCGACCATTACAAGTGGCGGGTCATGCGCGCCGCCGGCGTGGATGAATCGCTGATCACCGGGGACGCCCCCAAGTTCGAGAAGTTCCGCGCCTGGTCCCAGGTGCTCACCCGCATTCCGGGCAATGCGCTGTACCACTGGACGCACATGGAACTCTCACGCTATTTCGGCATCGACGAGCCGCTGACGCCCCAGAGCGCCACGGCCATCTGGGACGAGTGCAACCGCCAACTGCAGGGCGACGACTTTACATCCCGGGCTTTTTTGCGGCGGGCGGGCGTGCGGGCGCTGTGCACCACCGACGATCCCTTCGACGACCTGCGCTATCATCTGGAGCTGGCCGATTCCCCCATCAAGGTGCTGCCCACATTCCGGCCGGACAAACTTTTGAATATACACGACAAGAGCTTTCCCCAGTGGATTGAGGCCATGCGGCAAGGCACTGGACTTCCCATCAACAGCTTCGAGGACCTCAAGCGGGCCATTTGCGCGGCGCTGGATCATTTCAAGCGGGCCGGCTGCGTGATCACCGATCATGCCTTCGTCACCTTTGAATACACCCGTGAAGGCTCCGCCGCCTCGGTATTCGGCCGGGCCCTGAGCGGCCTGATGCCCACCGCCGGGGAGGCCGTGGTTTACAGGAGCGAGCTGATGCGCTTTTTGGCCGGGGAATATGCGGCGCTGGGCATGGCGATGCAGCTTCATATCGGCGCCATCCGCAACAACAACAGCCGCATGTTCGCCATTTTGGGCCCGGATACCGGCTACGACTCCATAGGCCCCTGCACCGATCCGGCTATGCTCTCTATGTTTTTGGACGATCTGGCCGCCGCCGACAGCCTGCCTAATACCATCCTCTATTGCCTGAACCCGGCGGACAATCCCGTCATGGCCACCATGGCGGTGAATTTCGCCGATTCAAGCGTGGCCGCGAAGGTCCAATTTGGCAGCGCGTGGTGGTTCCTGGACACGCTGCGCGGCATCCGCGCCCAATTGCAGGAACTGACCGAAACCGGCCTTCTGTCGGGCTTTGTGGGCATGCTCACCGATTCGCGCTCCTTCTCCAGCTTCGTGCGCCACGAATACTTCCGGCGTATCCTCTGCCATCATCTGGGCGGATTCATCGCCCGCGGCGAATACCCCGCAGACTACGACGCCATGGGCCTTCTGGCGCAGGACATCTGCTACAACAACGCGGTGCGGTTCATGAACCTGTAATCCGGATCATTGCACTTTCATACAAGGAGGATGCTTATGATGCCGTCAAAGAAGCCTCTGCGCCTGGCGGTGCTGACGCTGTGCCTGCTCACGGCGCTGAGCGGCTGCGCAAAAGCGGGGCCCGAGGACGCTGCGCCGCCGCCGGAAACGCCTTCTCCCACGGCCGTACCCTCTTTCTCCGGCAGCGAACCGGTCATTTTCTACGAGCAGACCTCCCCCGATTTCCACAGCAGCGGATACGACGACAATTACCTCATTATGCCCGGCGGCGGCATCTCCAAAAAAGAACACGTTTACTTCCAGCACCTATCCGCCGACAGGCAATACCTCTATCATTTAACCTATGACGACGATCTGGTCGTCACGAAAGACGGCCTGGAGTCGCTGATTGCCTCCGGTGTGCATATGGCCGGCTATTGGATACAAAATGACGTCATTTTGTATACCGAGAGAATTATCGCCGATCCTCACGCCGTGTATACGCAGCATTACCGGTACATTTACGGCGACGGGCAGAGCCTGCTGCTGGGCAAAAATCTGGACGCGCACCGGGCCAGCCTCAGTGAAAACGGCCACCTCCTTTTTTTCGATAAGTCCGACGGCACGCTTTACCTGCTGCCAAAGGACCAGGACGTGCCCCGGGCCATTGCTTCGGTCAAAGGGGATGTGTACGTCAAGCCCTTGAGCGTCAACGCAGACGCCACCATGTGCTTTTGGACGGACGCCTCTTCACCCGGGGAATCGACGCTCTACGTGTGGGATGGCATCACCCAAAAGGCCGAGGCTTTGGCCAGCGTGCCGGTATCTAGGCCCATGGGCGTGCAGAACGACAACGATTACAGCGTGTTTTTTGTGGGCGATGAGGCCGTGGCCTATCATCGTTTCAGCAATGAGTTGTTTGTAAAAAAGGCCGGCGCTCCCGCCGCGGGCGTCCGGCTGCCGGGGAATTCGGCACTTCGCGGCCATGTTTTCACGGACAAGGGGCGCCTGGATAAAGACCCCACCCACACGGCGCTGCCCCCATATATTTACTGCATAACGGAGGATGCTTCGCAGCAAACACTGCACTGCGTCGATACCCGGAGCCTGGAAGTTTATACGCTGCTAAAGCATCTTTCGCGCCTGGAAATTCTCAACGGCACCGTCTATTACACGGATATTTACGGCACCCTCCACAGCGCGACGCTGTCCGGCCCGCGGCTCGAGGATGTGGCGGCGCTTTCCGAAGATGTGAAATACACCTTCTGCCGCACGCTGGACGGACAGCACGTTTTTTTCATCCGCCATGGGGGCGGCGCATACGCAGATTTGTACTGCGCGCCCAAGGGCGGCGCGGGCGTATGGATCGCTTCGGATGTTTCCTCCTGGCTGGGGCAGGGCATCGACAACAAGACCCTTTTCTTTTTCCGGCACGTGCAGCAGCCTTCCGAAACCAAAAAAATGCAAACCGGCACACTGATGCGCTATACCCTCGGCGATGACGGGCCCACGCATATCGCCGATAACGTTCTTGTTTCCATACCTTCAGTCGGTTATCATGATCCCCACCTGAGCCAGTGGGGCATTTCGACAATCGATCCGTCCTTTTTCCCTTTTTTCATCTACAAGGGCTGGTCGGAGGAAGCCCACAGCCTGGTGTGCGATCTCATGTACTATGACGGCAG
>JBMNQS010000088.1:0-6879 GCA_050944255.1 Christensenellales bacterium
CCACGGAAAAGGCGCTCTTTATCCGCTCCAGCATGGCCACGGGCATCACTTCCGCCTCGATGTACGTATTTCCCAGCGCTTTGCCTGCGTGATCCGCCGCGTCGCGGTACGTCTTTATGGGAAAAATGGCCTCCAGCGGCGATTCGTCGCAGGCGCGCCGCCAGCTCTTGCGGACGTAACAGCCGTAGGAGCCGTCGCTTTTGATTAAAAGCAGCGCGTTCTGCATGGTGCCGGTAAAATAATATTGATTCACATTGCTTACGATCAGCGCCGTATCCCAGAGGGGAAAGGCCTCGTTCATGGCCGCCACAAACCGCAGCCTGCGGCCGTCCAGCTCTTCTCTTGTGAGTTTCATAACGTGTCCCCCGCTTTAAGTCGTCAGCGCCTATTATAACACCGGGTAAAGGCCGCCACAACCGGCCCCGCCGTTTCTGCGCGTCCGGCATGCGCCTTCTGTCCGAATTTTATCATTTTTCATACCCGCGGCAGACAAGCGCACGGGCGGCAGGACACGGGTACGCGGAAAATTTTATCCGAAGCGCAATAAAATCAGGGGGCCGCGGCCCCCTGAGAAGCCGTCAAAAAACAAAGTTTTTTGACGGAACTGCCAGGGATTTTCCTGCTGCAAAAACAGATAAACGGGTTTTTGCAGCGGCCGGAAAACCCTGAGCGGTGTGGGCTGCGGCGGCGCATGTCGCCCTTGCCCACGGAATTAAAATTAGGGGGCTTTGGCCCCCTAATAACCCCCAAAAGGACTTTTTTGACAGTTTATCAGGGGACCACGGCCCCCTGATTGCACGCAAAAATGTCGCCGGCTTTAAACGTTAAACCACGGCGCCTACAGGAACGCCTTCATGTTCTTGACCAGGCCGTCTGTGTCGTACTCGTTGATTTTGTACAAAAACGGCGTGGTGGCCAGCGGCACATATTGATCGGGACAGCCCAGCATCTTGTACTTGCACGCCACGCCGGCCTCCTGCAGCACCGCCGCCGCAATGTAGCCCAGGCCGCCCATGATGTTGTGGTCCTGCGCCACGACGACCCTCCCGGTCTCGGCCGCCGAGACGATGGCCTCTTTATCCACGGGCTTGAGCGTGTGCACGTCCACCACGCGGATGTCGGCGCCGGTCTCTTCCTTGATGCGCTTGGCCGCCTCCATGGCGTATCCCACCACGATGCCCGATACGATAAAGGCGCCGTCGTCGCCGCCGGATACTACGGTGGCCTTGCCCAGCTGGAACCCGCTGTGATCGTAAACGGCGTCCTCGCCGATGATGTTGCCTATGCGGATGTACATGGGCCCTTCCCACGAGACGCACTGGTCCATAACCTTGATCAACTGCTCGTCGTCGGTCACCTCCACCACGGTCATCCCGGGGAAGCTGGTAAACAGCGCCACATCCTCCAGCGCGCAGTGGGTGGCGCCGGATATGCCGCCGCCATAGCCCGCGCCGATGCCGAAAAGCCTTACCGGCAGCTTGCCGTAGACGACGTCGGTCCGCACCTGTTCCGCCGCGCGCATGGTCAAAAACGGCGTCATGGCAAATACGAAGGGCATCAGGCCCGTATGGGCCAGCCCTGCGCTCATGCTCACCAGGTTCTGCTCGGCAATGCCCACGTCGTAGGCGCGCTCGGGAAAGTTACGGACAAAGAAGCGGCCCGTGTTGTAATCCTGCATGTCGGCGTTGACCGCCACAATCCGGGGATGCTGTTTCCCCAGTTCAACCAGATACTGCGCAGCCTTCTCATTCCTGCGCGACGTATATACATTCACATCTCCCGGCCTCATTACGCGTCACCCCATTTCTGCTTATAGGCATCCTCAACCTCGGCGATGGCCTGAGCGAAGCTCTCGTCGGACAGTTTGCCCGCGTGCCAGCACCGGTCGTCCTCCATGAAACTTACGCCCTTGCCCTTCACCGTGGCAGCCACGATGATGGTGGGTCTGTCACTGGCAGGATCGGGAAGCGAATCGTAGACGTCCACAAGCGCGTTCATATCGTGGCCGTCCACCTCCACCACGTTCCAGCCGAACAATCTCAGCTTGTCCGCCAAGGGCTCAAGGGGCATCACCACCTCGGTATCGCCGTCCATGGACCGGCGGTTGCGGTCCACCGCCACCACGAGATTGCCCAGCTTGAACTTGGGCGCCGACATCATGGCCTCCCACATGCTGCCCTCGTCCAGCTCACCGTCGCCTACCACCACATACACGCGGCTCCTGTCAAGGCCCAGTGCCCGAAGCCCCGCGGCAATGCCTGCGGAAACCGGAAGCCCATGGCCCAGCGAACCGGTGGATACCTCCACGTGGGGATTGATCAGATTACACGAGTGCATGCCGAAACGGCCGTAATCGGTGGCGTATTCATTGAAGATCTCCTCGATCTTGTAGCAGCCCAGAAGCGCCTGGTTCAAAGACGTCACCGCCGCCGCGTGCCCCTTGGACAGAACGAACCGGTCACGGTCCTCCATCTTGGGATTCTGCGGGTCGTAGTTCATTGCGTGCTGCCAGATGACCGTCATCACATCGGCCACGGAGAGGTCTCCTCCGATATGGATGTTGGTCTGGTTGCACAGCTCCAGAAGATGCTTGCGGATCTGTAGGGACAGTCCTTCCAACCTTTTTACAGTGCTGGTGTCAGCCAAAAAAACACACCTCTTTCTATTGTAGAATTGCAAAACCGCATTTAGGTTTATTATCCGGCCTTAAAATGCGTTTGTCAATGTTTATATCCCCCGGCCGTTTAAACTCAAATGCGCTAATACGCCCGGGCGGCACATTGCCACCGCAAAGCTCTGTTTTGCCCTCGGGTTTTGTGCTACAATCTAGATAATGTTCAAATCCGATACTTAAAGGGGGCTTTTCTGTGGACCATAACGACGTAAATGCACTGGCGGGACTGCATCTCTCCTGTTCGTGCGGCAGAACGCACGACGTACCCATCAAAAAGATTTTCACCGGCAGCGGCGCGCTCTCGCGCCTGCCGGAAGTGCTGGCGGACTTTGAGGGCGCCCACGCCTTCGTGGTGGGCGATAAAAACACGCTGCCTCTGGCCCTTGACCGGACGCTTTCAGCGCTGGAGGGAGCCAGATGCACCCACGAGGTCTACGAATTCAAATGCGGCAACAAACACCTGATCCTGGATGAAGAACTCATCGGCAGGATGCTGGTGCACATGCCGCCTGAAACCACGCTGCTGATTGCCATAGGCTCGGGCACCATGAACGACCTGACCCGCGTCATCGCCGCCAAGCTCGGCATCCCCTATATCATCATCGGCACCGCCCCGTCCATGGACGGCTACGCCTCCAGCAACTCCTCGGTGACCATGGACGGCGGCAAAAAGTCCCTGCAGCTGGACATCGTCCCCTATGCCATCATCGCCGATTCGGACATCCTCAAAGACGCCCCGGCCGTCATGATCTCCTCCGGTGTGGGGGATATTTTGGGCAAATACGTGGCCCTGTACGACTGGAAACTGGCGCAGCGCGAAAAAGGCGCGCACTTCTGCCCCCATATCGCCGAGCTGGTCAAGACCGCCGTGGACAGGTGCGTGGAAAGTATCCCCAAACTGATCGAGCGCGATGTGGACGCCATGACGAGCATGGCCGACGCGCTGATCATGTCCGGCGTATGCATCTGCATGCACGGCGACTCCCGCCCGGCCTCCGGATGCGAGCATCACCTTTCGCATTTCTGGGAGGTGGCCCTGCACGGCGGCGAGAAGGACAGCCCCCTGCACGGCAATCTGGTGGGCCAGGGCACCAAAGTCGCCTGCAGGATGTATCAGATGGCCGCCGAAGAATACAATCTGGACTTCCCCTACTACCTGCCCACGCCGCAGGAGATCGACGATTACATCCATCAATTGGGCGATTACGGCACGCTGGAAACGCTGGGCGTTACCAAAGATTTGTTTTACGAGAGCTTTTTCCACAAGGCCAACGACCGCTACAACCTGATGTTCCTGCTGGAGGACGACGGCAAGCTGGAATCCTACGCCCGCCGGCTCACCGACGAGTTTTTCCCCGGGAAATAATTTGCGGCCCCGCTCAGGTGCGGCGCATAAAGCGTTTCGCTCCATTTTAAAGGGTGCCGGTTCCTTGAACCGGCACCCTTTTTAGCACGATTATTTTGGTAAAGGCCCGGGGCGCCCGCGCGCAGGGCCCACGCGTTTATCGGTACGCCGCGCCGTCCCTTCCGTTTTTGACGGCCGCGCCGACGGCCATGATCACCGCAAAGACGATGAGGTAATAGACCACCGACATCCTGTGGGCAAATACGGCGGCCACCACCATGAAGACGCAGCTGATGATCGACAGCGCCGGCATAACCGTCCGCTTAAAGGCGCCCAGCTCCCGTTCCCTTTTCATGAACATCGCGAAAATGGGAATGTAGGCGGCGTAAAGCGTGATGATGGGCAATTCCGACGTATCAAAGCAGAACGCGCCAAACCAGACAGGCTCCGTCAGGTTCGCGCCGTAGAAATACATGAGCCAGAACCCCGCCAGCAGCAGCCCCAGGATGGAAGAATTGGCAGGCATATTGGTGGCGCCGTCCACCTGCCTGAACATGCGGGGCTTGGGGCCCTTGTCCCGCGCGGCCAGCGCGTAGAGACCCCGTACGCAGCCCATCATCAGCCCGTTGAGCGTCCCCAGGCACGAGATGATGACAAACACGAAGATCAGCGTGCCGGCAAAAGTGCCGAAAAGGCTCTGGAACGCCAGCTTCGCGCCGGTCTGCCCGCCTTCCATCAGCGTCTCGGTGGTGACGGCGCCGGCAAGGCCGATATAGTAGAGGATATAGACGGCAACCACGATCAGCGCGCCGATGGTCAGCGCCCGCGGCAAATTCTTTTTCGCATCCCTGATCTCCGCGTTGATGGACGTGGCGACAATCCAGCCCTCATAGGCGAAGGCCACCGCCACCACCGAAGCGAAAAGCCCCTGGCCGCGGGAAATGTCGTCGGATACCACGCGGGAAAAATTGCTGATGGTCATTCCGCTGGTGAGCCCGGCGACGGTTCCCACCACCGCCATTAAAATCAGCGGGATCAGTTTAATCACCGTGGCGGTCACCTGGAACTTGCCCGCGATGACCGGGGAAAGCACATTGACCGCGTAGCTGGCAATCAAGAAGAAGCCCGCAATCACCATGGCCGAGCCGCCGGTAATGTCCCATCCCAGCAGCACGCATAAAAAGCGCGCGGAGACCCAAGCCAAAACGGAAGTCAGCGTGGGGTTATAGATGGTGGCCATAAACCAGCCCACATAATAGGCGTAACCGGAACCCACCGTCATCTCCGCGTAATCCACCAGGCCGTTTACCCGCTCGTATTTTGTGGCCAGCGTCGCGAAGGAAAACGAACAGATAATCATAATCAGTCCCACGATGGCCCACGCCGCAATGCCCAGCGGGATATCGCCTCCGGTAGCCACCAGAACGGCCTCCGCCTTAAAAAAGACACCGCTTCCGATCACGATGCCCACAACCATGGCAATGGCAGTAAACAAGCCGTACTTCTTTTTCAATTCATTTGCCAAACCCAAACAACTCCTTTGCTTTTTATTATGCTTATCACGGCATCCCGGCGCGTGAACTCTCTTAAAAAAGTATAGCAGATACGGCCCGTACAGGCCAGAGCGCGCATTCAAATACGGCGTGTTTTTCGCGGATTTTTTGTCTGATCGCGCAGGCGGATGGCGCCGGCAGAAACAAGCGGCAAAGCCGCCTTGCGGAAAAATCGATAAAAGGGGCACCAACGACAAAAACGGCGCACCGCTTTGTCCATTTTTTGTCAATATCTCGTTGACTTTACATAGCAAAAAGGTTATAATTTATTTATCATACGCTTCAAAAAAGGTTATGCTTGACTCTACATGCATTTTTTAAATAAAGTAGCCTATCGCGCGTTGCGAAAAACAATAAAGGAGAGTAAACCATGTCCGAAAAAAACGCTTACGAAACCAGTTCTTTTGCCGGCAAAAAACCCAACGTGCTCAGGGAACTTATCAAGGCTGGAAAGCCGACGGTGGGTACCCGTATCTTCAGTTCCGCACCCATCGTCACCGAGGTGGTGGGCAATACGGGGAAATTCGACTACGTGGAATTTCTTGCCGAATATGCCCCGGTAGACCAGTATGACTTTGAAAATATCGCCCGTGCGGCCGAGCTGCACAACATGGGGTCGATGATCAAAGTCGATTTCGCAAACCGTACCCATGTCGCGCAGAAAGCCGTCGCCAGTGGGTTCCAGTCGGTTCTCTTTGCCGACCATCGGGAAGCCAGGGATGTGGAGGCCACCATCAAAAGCCTCCGCGCTGACTGTCCCCAGGATAAAGGCGGCTTCGGATACACGCCGCGCCGTCTCATCCGGTACAGCACGGGGTTCACCCAAATGCAGTTTGCCGAAATGCTCCGCGACATCGTCTGCTGCTTCATGATTGAAAAGATAGAGGCGGTTGATAACATTGAAGAAATCTGCGCCGTGGAGGGCCTGGATATGATCCAGTTCGGCCCCGCCGATTTCTCCATGAGCTGCGGCGTCGACGCCAAAGACAACGGCGACAACATCCGCGCCGCCGAGGAAAAATGCATCAAGGCCGCCCTGAAATACGGCGTGCGGCCCCGCGCCGAAATCATGACCCCTGAAGCCGCAAAGCGCTACATGGACCTGGGCGTCAAAGACTTCAACATCGGCGGCGAGCTGTGGAATCTCGCGGCGGTCTGGTCGGCCCATGGCCAGGAGTTGCGCGATATCATCGGAAGCTGACGAGAAAGTGACCGCAGAGAGCTGAACATCCTATAAAAGCATATTTTAGGGAGGAAAAAGGGCCATGAAAAAGATATTGGCAGGTTTGCATTTACCCGAGGAGATC
>JBMNQS010000089.1:0-6870 GCA_050944255.1 Christensenellales bacterium
AATTTTACTGCGCTTCGCGGGAGGGGGAAGGATGATTTGCGGGGAAAAAGGTTTTGTGTGGGGGAAAATTACCGCGATTCGTGGGGGGAAGGTAATTTACGGGAAAATAGACTTGAAGGGAAAATAAGGCCGAGAGGATTTTTTATAAGTGATAAACAAAGCCCTGCGGAAGATGCGCAGGACTTTGTTGTTTTTATTTACGGCTGGGTGAGGCTTGACTGCGGCCAACATGAGCTGAACTGGCGGTGTGGAGCGCTTTTGTTTGGCTTTATTTACATCTGGGTGATGCGCACGTCGCCGCGCACATCGGTCCAGGACTGCTTGAAGGCGGCTATGGCCGCGCGCACGTTGGGCAGGTCCATGGCCTCATCAAGAAGCTCCGGCATCACCGTGACGCAGTGGGCGCCGGCCAAAAGGGCGCCCGTGAGCTGCTCCGGGGTCTTGAAGCCGGCGGCCAGGATTTTAGCGTCCGATACGTTTTCATCGATCATCCGGCGCAGCGCTGCGATGGTTTCATAGATGTCCACGTTCTGGCTTTCGATGCGGTTGCAGTAGGGGGCGATGTAGTCCGCGCCAGCGCAGATGGCCAAAAAGCCCTGTATCTTCGTGTAGATGGCGGTGGCCGTGACGCCTATGCCACGGGCTTTCAGAAGGCTCATGGCCTTGATGCCCTGCGGATCGGCCGGCACTTTGATGAAGATGGCGTCGTCCCCGGTGCCCCCAAGTACCGCTTCGGCTTCATCCAAAATGTCTTCGGCCTTGTCGGCGGTGATCTGTACGTGGAGCGTGCGCTCATGGCCGATGAGCCGGCGGACCTGCCTTAAATGCCCGAAAAAATCCACGGGCCCTTCGCGCTTGAAGATGGTGGGGTTGCTGGTCACGCCGGTGAAAAACGGGTAGAGGTCGGCGCTTCTTTTCAGCGTGTCCAAATGCACGGTGTCAAACATAAATTCCATGGGCGTCCTCCTGAAAGAAAATGCTGACTTTATTATAGCACGAGCGGAGCGGGCTGTGCGTCTTTTATCAAAAGATTTATGAAAGCCGGCCACGACTTTTTGCGCAGAGAGAAGGCCGTTTCCCCTGAAAAAACGACGGCCCGGAAAAAAGGATGAAAGACGCCGGAAAAGCCCCGGGTGTACGGCGGCGGGATTCGACAGTCTTTTTGCGCGCTCTGTTGGACAAATTCTATGCAAGTTGGGCCAATTATGGCATAACGGGCCGGGATTTTGCCTATGTATGTCTTAGGATGATTTCACAGTTACGGGAGGAATGCTCTATGAAGCGACGTTTTATAGGGAGGTTGGCGTGGCTCGTATTGATGATGCTGCTCATAGCCGCGCCGGCGCACGCCGCCGTGCCGGCCTTTCCCGATACGGGCACGTGCAAGGCCAATATTTTGGTGGACGCCTCCACGGGAACGGTGCTGTCTGAAAAAAATGCGGATGACAAGCTGCCCATGGCCAGCCTCACCAAGATGATGACGCTGATTCTGGCCTTCGAGGCCATCGAAAGGGGTGAACTGTCGCTGGAAGACAGCCTGGTGATTTCCCAGAGCGCGGCGCGCGTCGGCGGGTCCACCGCGTTTTTGGATGCCGGTTCCAGTTATAAAATCAACGATCTGCTCCTGAGCATCGTGGTGGCCTCGGCCAACGACTCGGCCACGGCCATTGCCGAAAGACTGTCCGGTACCGAGGCGGTGTTCGCGCAGCGCATGAACGAAAAGGCGCAGCAGATGGGGCTGACCAATACCCATTTTGCCAACGCTACCGGGCTTCCCACCGAAAACCATTATTCATCGGCGCGGGATCTGGCCGTGATGGCGGCGGAACTGATGAATCACCCGCAGTACTTCGCCTATTCCACCATATGGATTGAAGAATTTGTACACCCCTCCGGCCGCGTGACCATGCTGACCAACACCAATAAACTGCTGCGGCAGGGCATCGGCGTGGACGGCGTGAAAACCGGGTTCACAAACGATGCGGGACACTGCCTGGCCAGCTCCGGCGAGCGTGAGGGCATGCGTTTAATCAGCGTGGTGCTGGGGGCCACTTCGTCGAAGAACCGGTTCGATGAGGGCGCCGCGCTTCTGGAATACGGCTTTGCCAACTATCAGCTGGTCACCATTGAGAAACCCGTGGACAGTCCGCCCTGGAGCGTGGCGGTCATCGGAGGCAAGGTGTCCAATATAGTTCTCGTACCGGCTCAAAGGCTGGAAATGGTGGTGGAGCGCGGCACGGCCATGGAACTGCAGCACGATATCCAGATACCTGAAAAAGTAGCCGCTCCCATCGGGCAGGGCCAGCGGATAGGTACGTGGACCATCACCCAAAACGGCGAAGAAAAGGCCGTCATCGACCTGGTGGCCGCCGAGACGGTGGAAAAAGCCAACTATGGCGATTATCTCAATAAAATATTCCAGAGGTGGCTTTCCAAGGCGGCATAGAATAAACTGAAAATGGCGCATTCCGCCGATTCTGCTAGCTGCGCCGCGCAAAACCAGCCCTCCGTAATCTCCAAAAGAACTTTTTGACAGCCTGGGGCGCCGTGTAAACCGCGCCCTTTTTTATTTGCGAATCGCGGGGCGATGAGCTATAATATCTGTATTGCCTGATAGGATAGGAGACATCGGTTTGAATTGGATCGTTAATTTTTTGTGCGGGCTGCCGGCCATTATACTGGCTATCGGCGTGCATGAGTACGCCCACGCGAAGGTGGCCGATTCGCTTGGGGACAATACGCCCAGGCTGATGGGCCGGGTCACGCTGGACCCGTTTGTCCACATTGATATTCTGGGGCTGGTCTGCCTGGCGGTGATGGGATTCGGATGGGGCAAGCCCGTCAGGACCAACCCCGGCAACTTCAAGAACCCCCGAAGGGGCTCCATGCTGGTGGCGCTGGCCGGGCCGCTTTCCAATCTGTGCCTGGCGCTGATTTTTCAGGTGGTGCTCATCCTGTTCTACCGCTTCGCGCCGGCCAATGTGACGGTCTTTAACGTGACCGAGAGCATCTTAACGCCGTTTGTAACGTGGAATATACTGCTTTTTGCCTTCAACTTGTTCCCGGTGCCTCCGCTGGACGGCTACCACGTGCTGGAGGGCATCCTCGGCGCGCGCGCCCCCCGCTTCCGCCGCTTTATGAAACAGTACGGCATCGGCGTGCTGATCCTGCTTTCGCTGCTTGGCGTCACCGGCTTTTTCATCTCCATTATATCGGGTATTCTACAGCTGCCCATGCTGACGCTGGCCAATCTGATTTTATAGGTGCCCCATTATGTATATCGTACAGCTTGATCAATTCGAGGGGCCGCTGGACCTGCTGCTGCACCTGATACGCAGGGCCCAGATTGATATTGCCGATATATTCGTTTCGCAGATCACCCAGCAGTACCTGGATATTATGCAGGCGGCGGAGTCCATCGATATGGAGGTCTCCAGCGAGTTCATCGCCATGGCGGCCACGCTGGTGGAGATCAAGTCGCGCTCGCTTCTTCCCAGGCCTCCCAAAGAGACGGAGGAAGCCCAGGAGGACCCCGAGGCGCTGCTGATCCGCCAATTGGAGGAATACAACCGGTTCAAGCAGGCCTCCGAAGCGCTGCGTAATCTGGAGGCGCTGGGCAAACAGTCCTTTTATAAACTGCCGGAGGAACTTCTGCCGCCGGAGCCGGAACTCGACCTCGAGGGCGTCGGCGTGGACGCGCTCTACGAGGCGCTCAAAAGCGTGATCCTGCGAAGCCGCGAAAGGACCATGCGGGAGCAGATACCGAGGCAGCGCGACATCATGCGGGACGCCTTTACCGTGGGCGAGCGGATCGGCTACATCCGAAATACCCTCAAGGCGCGGCGGACGATGCGCTTTGACGAGCTGTTTGAAGAGGCGGTGACCCGCCCGGAGATTGTCACCACGTTTATCGCCATGCTGGAGTTGATGCGGATGCGGCGCATCAAAATCAGCCAGAGCCGCGTGTACGACCCCATCGTCCTTTCCTGGCGGGACAGGAAGATCAATAAACTAGGAGATAGCATTGGAAAACGCAGGGGAGCAAAACCGGCAAATGAATAACGATAAAGCGGCGCAGCAGCAGTTCGTCTTCGAAGGGGACGAGCTGGTATCGGTGATGGAGGCGCTGCTGTTTGCCTCCGGCGACGCCCTGGATATAAAGGAGATCGCAAAGGCGCTGTCCATTCATCCGGACGCGGCGCAGGCGGCCGTGGAACGGCTGGCCAGCCAGTACGACTACCACAGGCGGGGCCTGTCGGTGGTGCGCTTTGGGCAGAAGGTGCAATTGGCCACCCGCAGGGAGTACGGCGCCGTGATCGAGAAGCTGTTTTTTTCCGGCGGCAGGCAGAGCCTTTCTCAGAGCGCGCTGGAGACGCTGGCGATCATCGCGTACCGCCAGCCGGTGACGCGCCTTGACGTGGAGATGATCCGCGGGGTGCGCTGCGAGTACGCGGTGGCCTCCCTGGCCGGCAAGGGGCTGATCCATGAGGTGGGCCGCAAGGATACCCTTGGCAGGCCGATCCTCTACGGTACCACGGACGCGTTTCTGCGCCATTTTGCCATCGAGTCCTTGGACGACCTGCCCAGCCTCGATCAGTTTGCGCTGCTGGCCGAGGGCAAGGCGCAGGTGCCCGCCGACGAGTTTGAGGCGCTGGAGCGCTCCATGGAAGCGTCCGATGAGGGCGGATCAGGCGAAGATGCACCCGAGGCGAAAATCACCGAAGCGCTGTAAGCGAAAAAAGGAGGTCTTTATGCTCTTTGAAACAAAGCGCCTTTACGCGCGCCAATTGACGGCGGATGATTTTGACGACGCGGCGGAAATTCTCACGGACCCGCAGACCATGTACGCCTATCCCAGCCCCAAGACCCGCGAAGAGGTGCATGCGTTTATCCAAAAGCACCTGGACAACTATGAGAAGCACGGTTACAGCTGGTGGGCGTTCATCGATAAGGAAAGCGGCGAATACGTCGGGCACGCGGGGCTCTTATGGCTGGACCTTGAGGGTGAGGACATCCTGGAGGTGGGCTACCACGTGAAGAAAAAACACTGGGGAAAGGGCTACGCCACCGAAATGGCGCGGGCGGTGAAACGCTGGGCCTTTGCGCATACCGATGCGGAGCGGGTATACTCTTTAATTGCGCAGACCAACCGGGCGTCGGTCCATGTGGCCGAGAAAAACGGCATGCGCCTGGAGCGGGCGTATACGTGGTATAATTTCTTCGGAAAGGACGTGCCGCACTTCGCCTACATGGCGCGCAGGCAGGAGGCGGAATCCTCAGCGCCAGACGCCGGCGAATGAGGCCTGAATAAACGCAGAGACGCCGAATACCGCGGCGTATATTGAACCAAACGGCAGGCCAGACCTGTCAAAAAAGTCCTTCCGGGGGTTATTAGGGGGCCACAGCCCCCTAATTTTAATTCCGTGGGCAAGGGCGACATGTGCGGCCGCAGCCCACACCGCTCAGGGTTTTCCGGCCGCTGCAAAAATCCGTTTATCGATTTTTGCAGTAGGAAAATCCCTGGTAGTTCCGTCAAAAAACTTTGTTTTTTGACGGCCTCATTAGCCCGCGCATGCGCGGGCCGCTTTTTTCGTATGGATTGCAATCAAACGGGCCATGCTACGAAATGAAAACTGTTTAATTCTGGAAAGGGGATGTGCCATTTGTGGGCGCTGTTTCTGCTGTACGCGCTGTGGATACTGATCGTATGCGTGTTTTTTGTGCGGCTGCGCGTGAATGTGGATATGGATTGGTCGGAAAAGCTGCCCACATTAGCGGTGCGCGTCCATATCGGAAAAATCAAAACGGGACTGAAAGTGACCGTGACCACGCACCGGACGCAGCCGGGGCACTATCATGCGGTCATCCATCTGCCGCTCAAAAAGAAAAAGCGGTTTCAGCTCCTGCCGCCCACCAAAAAAGAAGTGACGGACATCCGGTTTTTCAGGGATATCTGGTCATCCGAAAAGCTGAAGGCGGCCGTGCGCAGGCATTTGCTGATTGAAAAAATCCGCGTGGGCCTCGCCGTTGGCCTGGGACCGCAGGCCGCCCAACAGACCGCCTTGGCCACAGGCATTTTAAAGACGCTTTTAGAGGTTGGCCTCAGTTTTTTGGCCGCCCATTGGCGCCTTTGGGAAAAGCGCGCCGACGTTGCACCGGATTTTAATAATTTGACGTTAAAACTCAGGCTGCACTGCATATTTTCCATCACGATTGCACAAGTTATTCGTATCTTAGCGATGACATGGAAACAATATAGAAAAGCAAAGGCGGTAATACGATGCACGCACATCCAATCGAAAACATCATGCAGACAACCCTTGAAAACATCAAGGATATGATTGACGTCAATACCATCGTCGGTGAGGCCATCACCACGGTGGACGGAAGAACCATCATTCCCATCTCAAAAGTGTCCTTCGGATTCGTGTCCGGAGGCGGCGAGTATGAAAAAGCCAAAATGGGCTCTCAGGCAAAAGAAAGCCAGCCTTCCGGTGAATTGCCCTTTGCCGGCGGCTCCGGCGCAGGCGTTTCGCTGACGCCGGTGGCCTTCCTCGTGGTCTGCGACGATACGGTCAGGCTGCTGTCCACGGACGTGCATACGCCGTATGACCGGATCATCGAACTGGTGCCGCAGGTGATCAGCGAGGTCAAAGGCATGTTCAAGGAAAACGGTGGCAATGACATGATCATCATCGAGACGTCCGAAGAGGAGAACGCGGGCGAAATCCCCAAGACCACGAAAGAAGAATTTTAAGCCAACCAGAGATAAGTGCCCCAATGTACTTTATCCTCCTAAATAAAGTAGCGAAAAGCCGCCGTATTTCGGGCGGCTTTTTGCTGGGCGCAGATAGCTTTAAACGCCCTGAG
>JBMNQS010000090.1:0-6848 GCA_050944255.1 Christensenellales bacterium
GCAGTCACTAAAAACCCCCTCATTCCTTATAGAAGCGTGTCGGGCGATAAATGGTTTTGCAGGCGTATCGATCTTACAGGCAAGCCTCTATCCGTATTCCAAAGAAATGGTATTCTTACTGTGGGCTTCACGAAATTTCATGGCCGGCATTCAAGGCGCATCCATTGCGTTACGGGAGCTTAGAATTTTGTTATTTGGTATGGAAAAATCGGACTTTGAATATATTTAATCGTTTGCGTAATCGTTTAACTAGATTCTAATATGAAAAAATCCATCTGTCAATAGGAAATTATGGATATTTTTATATCATTCGATGACGCACGATAAGTTTTGCAAAAGAAAAGCATAGAAGCAGTTCAATGGAAAATTAGCGGACAAAAACCATGCCCTGAAGGGAAGCTGAATCTATGCCTGAGAAAATCATACAGCTAAATAAAAAAGCAATCAAGGAAAAGCTGAAGGCAGCGTGGAGAAGCCTTGAGTGACGGTGAGACAGGCCGTCATAAAGCCATGCGGGAGATGCTCCACGAGGCAAAAAACTGAAGCCAAACTGTGCCTAAAAATAGCAAAACCAGCCCCTCGGGCCGGTAAATACGCCTGCGGCGGCATCTATTTTAAGCGGAACCAGGGCGGCGCCTTTAGCTCCAAAGCCAATAAACGTAAACGTGCAGGAAATCCGGACAAACAGGCAACAGCAAGCAATGCGAGGTTTTATTGATCGGCGGTCATTTTTCACTTAGAGACTTGTTCGTATAAAGGCTGGGCAAGACTATCTTCTTTATGGGGGCCGACGGCGACTCGATTCTTTTGAGTATCTGATTGCCCGCCTGCCTGCCCATTTCGGCAACCGGCCGGTCGATAAAGTTGATCTGCGTCAGATTAAACAGGTAATAACTGTTAAAGCATACCAGATCAATATCCTTGCCCACCCGTATCTGCTTTCCCCATTCTAAATAAAATATGGTTTTCAATGCGATATCACTATTGACAACCACTATGGCGGTGATTTGGTTGGAGATCAAGGTATCGATACATCTCGAGATGCTTCCCGAAGAAACCGTCCCCGCTTCTATATCAAGAAGCTGTACCATATCCTCTTGTATTTCTATATCGGAATCCATCATGGCCCGTCTAAAGCCTTCGAGCCTCTCGACGGCCGGGCTTAAGTACGGCAGATCAACATCAATATAGCCAATTCTTCTGTGGCCGTTTCGAATCAGATCGCAGGCGCCTTGGTAGACCGACTGAAAAGTGGATATCGTCACTGTGTCCAGGGGCGCGTTTTTAATGATACGGTCAACCAGCACTACCGGGAAGTCCGTCGGCAATACATCGCTCAATTCTTCAAAATCCTCTATGGTTGAAGCCAACAGTATGCCGTCCACTAATCCGGATGACAATAATTTAATGTATTTCTTCTCGCGTTCCTTTATTTCCTTTGTATTGCAAATAATAATGTTGTAGCCTTTTTCCGATACGATCTCCTCTACTTTCTCTATCAAGGTTGAAAAATAGTAATTTGAATTATCGGGAACGATCAGCCCTATAATTTTTTTGATCCCTGTCCTGAACTTTTTAGCATGTGAATCCGGTGAAAAGTTCAATTGCTGTATAGCTTCGTAAACCTTCGTCTTTAATTCATCGGAAACGAACCTCGTGTCATTTATGACATGTGAAACCGTCGCGGAGGACACGCCTGCCAGCTCTGCCACATCGTTGATCGTTGTCCTTTTCATTTTTTTCATGTTACCCTACCATAATCCATATTTAAACGCACGGTATCTTATCTTAAACATTATAGCACTTATACCTTGAAATTCAACATTCATAAAAGCTCCGCCTTAAGAACCCGCCGGGCTCTGCCCGGACCTGCCAAGGGCTCCACCCTTGGAACCCGCTTAAGGCTCTGCCGATCCGCCGGGCGCTGCCCGGACCCGCTTAGAACCTTTCTTGGAA
The DNA here is from genome assembly GCA_050944255.1 of Christensenellales bacterium. Lineage (GTDB taxonomy): Bacteria > Bacillota > Clostridia > Christensenellales > Maliibacteriaceae > JBMNQS01. Next base: position 1,957 of record JBMNQS010000090.1, read on the forward strand.
GAAAGGTTCTAAGAACTCCAAAGAACTTTTATATCGCTTCGCGGCAGGAAGCATGGGTTAATAGCTTTTAAAGTTTAATTAAAATATATATTTTATTCCCGCCCCGGCGCCGTAGGCGCCGGTATCAAAGTTTCTTGGGGGATTTTCAAGGGGGCGTTCTTTTCAAAGAACGCCCCCTTGAACCGCCGGAGGCCCACGCTCCCAAACCGCCGGAGGCCCACGCTCCCAAGCCGCCGGAGGCTTCCGTTCCCAAACCGTCGAAGGCCTACGTTCTTAACCGGCGCGCAAGGCCGATGAGCGAAAACAAAAGGAACGCCAGGATATTGACTGCCACAACGCTGGCGCCGGCGGGCAGCGAGATGCCGTAGGAGAGCAGCATGCCGACGATAAAGCAGATCACCGACAGGATAGCCGATGTGGCGACGACGCTTTTGAAGCGCTTGCAGACGCGCATGGCGGTCAGGGCCGGGAAAATCACCAGGCTGGAGATTAAGAGCGCGCCCATCATCCGCATGCCCAGCACGATGGTCACGGCGGTCAAAAGGGCGATGAGGCTGTTGTACGCCGAAGCGTGCACACCGGTGGCTCGGGCAAAATCCTCGTCGAATGTGACGGTAAAAATCTTATTGTAAAAAAGCACGAACAGGATCAGCACCGCAGCCGAGAGAGCGACGCTCACCGTGACGTCGCCGGTATCCAGCGCCAGTATGCTGCCGAACATGTAGCCGTTGACGTCGGTGTTCAGTCCCCGGGTGAGCGAAAGCACCAGCACGCCCACCGCCAGGGCGCTGGTGGAGACCAGCGCAATGGCCGCGTCGCCGCCGATTTTGCTGTTTTCGCTCAGGCGCAGCAGCAAAAACGCGGCGGCGGACACCACCGGGATCGTCACCGCCAGCGGCGCCCAGTTCAAGGCCGCCGCCACCGCCAGAGCGCCGAACCCCACATGGGACAGTCCGTCTCCAATCATGGAGTAGCGCTTTAAAACCAGCGACACGCCCAGAAGCGCCGCGCACAGGCAGACCAACACGCCCACCAGAAGCGCATGGCTCAGGAACCGGTAAGAAAGCATTTGCCGGATCATCTCAAACATGCCGCCCCTCCCCCATAAACATGCGCCCTGCGGAACTGTCCGCATACTGGTCTTTTGACATGAAGAAAGTCTCGTCATGGCCCATATGCAGCACATAATCGCACAGGGCCACCGCGCCGGGCACATCGTGGCTGACCATGATAACCGTGACGCCGTCCTTGTTGATTTGACCGATCAATTCGTAAAATCCCGCCGTGGCCACCGGGTCCAGGTTGGCCGCCGGCTCGTCCAGGATCAGCATTTTCTTCGCCGCGCAGAGCGCGCGGCATAGAAGCACCCTCTGCTGCTGGCCGCTGGAGATCTCCGTGAAGCTCTTGTTTCTCAAGCCCTCTATCCGCAGCTTTTCAAGGTACGCGCGCGCCAAAGCATAGTGGCGCCTTTTATAAAAGGCGCTCTCGTTTAAAAAACCGGACATGACGATCTCCTGGACCGAAGCGGGAAAATTCCGCCTGACGTTCATCTGCTGGGGCAGATAGCCTATGGCGCGCCGCCCGCAGAGGCCATCCGAGAAAATAATCTGTCCGCCCGACGGCGCCTTCAGGCCCAGCAGCGCCCGCACCAGCGTGCTTTTGCCGGCCCCGTTTTCCCCCACGATGCACATGGCCTCGCCCTGCCCAAGCGAAAAGCTCAGAGCGCGTACGACAATATGATTTTCATAAGATAGCGTAAGGTCTTTGCATTCAAGCTGAGGCATCCACGGGCCTCCTTTGATAATTGGATTGGCGCGCGCAGGGCTTGTCCGCCGCAATAGACCGGCTTGTCCGGTCCATTTGCAGTTTATCACCGCGCCGCGCCCTCGTCAAACCGGCGCCTTTCATCAGCATGACCCGATGGTTCCGCCCTAAACAGCGGAAAAATATTGCTTTGCAAAGGCCTGCCCGTCCGCAAGAATTGCACATGAGGTTTCCTTGGCCCGAAAAGCCAGAAACTGCCCGTCCCGGCGCAACAACGTGCGCGCTCCACCCCCGCTTAATTGGAAACCTCCTTTGTGCAATATGGCTAATCCTTTGTCTTCTTGCATTTTTCCAGAAACTCAAGTCTGTAATCAGACTGTTTTGCAATGGCTTCCAGGCGGCTCAGACGCTCCTTGATCTCTATGGTCGCGCTGGTCTGCAGCACCTGTACGCTCTTTATATTCTCCACATTGGCCTTTATATACTCCATTTCCGCTTGCATCTTCGCCTCTGCCTTGGCGCGCGATTCCGTATCTTTATTGGCATTGCGCCTGTATCCGAAGATGCCCACAATGGCTCCAACGAGGGTGCCCACGATACTGATCAGTACCGTTAACTCAACCGTCATATAACCGGCCTCCTCACGGTCTCTTTAGTTTTCCTTCCTTGAGCATCCTGAGCATCATCGTGTTCTGCGCCGCGGTGCCGCGGTATCCGGCAATGCCGTTTTTCTGCGCAATCCTCTGCCTGTAAGAAAAACCAGAGGCCACGCCAATGCTCTTGAGCGCGTCGACAATGCTCGGCCCGTTGTAACGCGTGCCGGGAAATACCGGCTCGGAAGGTTTCGGCGCTTCGCTCTCTGGCGGCGTGCCTTCGCCGGTTTGCCCGTTTTCATCCTCTGCGGGCAGCTTTTTAAGTTGGCCGAAACGTACCAGGGCACCAATCAGCCCCTGCGCGCAGGCGTTGGCATACGCTTCGGTCAGTATCAGCGGGGTATCCACCGGATGATCCATGAACCCCATCTCGCACAGCACGGCGTGCATCCTGGTCTGCCTCAGTACGGCAAAATCCGCCGTGGTTTTTGGATTGGCCCGGTTGCCCCGGTTGCCTGTGGCGGCGATCAGTTCTTCGTACACAATGTCCTGCAGCCTTCTGGTGTCGGCAGGTACGACCGGGTACCTGAAGACCACAATACCGCTGCCGCCGCCCGCATTGTGATGCACGCTGACAAAGACATCCACATCCGCCCTGTTGGCGGCGTTGGTCCTGGCCGTCAGGGCCACATCCGTTCTTCCGGTGGGGTCGTCCGTGCGGATGACGCTGACATCGTACGCTTTAAGTTCTTCTATGACTTTTACAACAATCCGGTTGTTCAGCCACCACTCCCGGGTCTCGTTGGGATCGTATCTTCTATCGCAGCGCTTGCCGGCCGTATTCATGCCGTGACCTGCATCTATCGCAATTTTATAACTCATATATCTTCTTTCCTTTTGCTGGTATATTTTGCCGGCCCGTCTGCCAAGAGGCAAAAGACGCGGATGAGGCACCGGCCTCCTCACGGTTCAACTGACTTTACGCCTTCAATACAAGCTATGCGGTTTTTCGCCTATCGGGTACACATATCGGGTAAAACCGTGGACAACCGCCCATTTTCTCGTACAAGCCGTCCGAAAAATGAAAAGATGTCGGCCTTTAGTTAAAAAAATGTTCACAAATAGGCCTCCGGTATGATACCATAAGCACAATATCAAAATCACATATTTTTTTAGGAGGGAACGTATGGGCAACGCACCACTTCAAATCCTTATTGCCATGTGTGTCTACATTCTGGTAGTCATCGGCATCGGCTTCTATTTCATGAAGCGCTCCAATAAATCCAGCGAGGAGTTTCTGCTGGGCGGGCGTTCACTGGGTCCGTGGGTGGCCGCCTTCTCCGCCGAGGCTTCCGACATGAGCGGCTGGCTTCTGATGGGACTGCCGGGCGTGGCCTACTGGATGGGCATCTCCGACGCCTTCTGGACCGCGCTGGGCCTGGCGCTGGGCACGTATCTGAACTGGCTGATCACCGCAAAACGGCTGCGCAACTACTCCGTCGTGGCCGGAAACGCCATTACCGTACCGGACTACTTCTCCAACCGCTTCCGTGAAAAACGCAAGGTTCTGCTGCTGATCTCATCGCTGTTCATACTGATTTTCTTTACGGTTTACGCGGCAAGCTGCTTTGTCACCTGCGGCAAGCTGTTCTCCACCCTCTTTGGCTTGGACTACCGCTGGATGGTGGTGGCCGGCGCCGTGTTCGTGGTGTTCTACACGCTCGTCGGCGGCTTCCTGGCAGAGAGCGCATCGGACTTCATGCAGGCCATCGTCATGTGCGTCTCACTGATCGTGGTGGTGGTATTCGGCGTGGCCGCAGCCGGCGGCATAAACCAGGTGATGGCCAATACCCAGAACATACCGGGATTTCTGGAATTCTTCGGCATCGCGCAGCCCACGATTGAAAACGGCGTGCAGGCGGTGCAAAACGGTCAGGCGATATTCGGCCCGGCCGGAAACTACGGGGCTTTGACCATCGTCTCCACCATGGCCTGGGGCCTGGGCTACTTCGGCATGCCCCACGTGCTGCTTCGCTTCATGGCCATCCGCAAGCCCCGCGAACTCACCCGCGCCCGCCGCATCGGCACCATCTGGTGCGTGATCTCCCTGGCGGCTGCCGTGCTGGTGGGCCTCATCGGCCGCGCATGGCTGCCCACGGCGCTGCTCACCCCATCGGAAAGTGAAACTATCTTCATCGCAATGAGCAGAACCCTTTTCCCGCCGCTTCTGGCCGGCCTGGTGATGGCCGGTATCCTGGCCGCCACCATCAGTTCCGCCGATTCCTATCTGCTGATATCGGCTTCCTCCTTCTCCAAAAACCTGTACCAGGGCATCTTCCATAAGAAGGCGTCGGACAAAGCCGTGCTGTGGGCGACCCGTATCGTGCTGGTGACGCTCTCGGTCATCGCCATGGTGATCGCTTTTGATGAGAACAGTATCATCTTTCAGATCGTGGCCTTCGCGTGGGCGGGATTCGGCGCCACCTTCGGCCCGATCATGCTCTTCAGCCTCTTCTGGAAACGCACCACCACCCT
>JBMNQS010000091.1:0-6834 GCA_050944255.1 Christensenellales bacterium
TTGAACTGCACATCGAGCAGGGGAAGGTGCTGGAAAGAAAAGACGTGCCCGTGGGCGTGGTTTCGGGCATAGCCGGGCCGCTGTGGATGAAGTTCAAGGTATCCGGGGAAGCCGGGCACGCCGGGGCAACCCCCATGGCGGACCGCAGGGACCCGCTGCCGGCGGCCGCCGAGATAATTGCCTTCATGGAACGGGAAGCGCTGGTGAGGGCCGATACGGTGGCCACGGTGGGCAGAATATCCGCATCGCCCGGCGAAATCAACGTGATTGCGGAGTCGGTGGAGTTTACCCTGGACCTTCGGGACATTGACGAGGCGGCCCGAGACAGCGTCGAGGAGAGCATCAGGCGGCGGGCGCAGGACATCTGCGATAAAAGGCAAACCATTCTTCGCGTACAAACGCTCCAGAAAGTCGCCCCGGTGCGCTGCGCGCCCTTTATCCTGCGGGAGATCGCCGCGGCCTGCGAGGATTTGGGTATGGCGTCTACGCTTGTGATGAGCGGCGCCGGCCACGATGCGCTTCAGTTCAGGGATTTCTGCCCGGTGGGGATGATCTTCGTGCGTTCTCGAAACGGTATCAGCCATACCGCCGGGGAGTGGAGCTCTCCGCAGGACTGCGCTGCGGGCGCTGAGGTGCTGTACCGGTCCCTGGTCCGGCTGGCGGGGGAGGCCGGCACGTCGTGATGCAGCCCATGCCGGCTGTGGCCTAATAAAGCCGCCCGACGGCAGCCTGCTGTCCCGTGCCAAGCGGTGCGGCCATAAGCGAATCTGCAGATACGGTCGCGACGCGCATACCTGGCCGCAGCCGTCCCACAAAATTAGAATTAAAATGAGGGGGCCAAAGCCCCCTCATTAGAGGCCGTCAAAAAACTTTATTTTTTGACGGATCTGCCAGGGATTTTCCTGCTGCAAAAACGGATAGGTAGGTTTTTGCAGCGGCCGGAAAACCCTGAAAGGAGTACCCTAAAGGGCAGGCCTGTGCTGCGGCCGCACATGTCGCCCTTGCCCACGGAATTTAGATTAGGGGGCTTCGGCCCCTAATAACCCCCCAGAAGACTTTTTTGACAGACTGAAATGAGGGGGCCAAAGCCCCCTCATTATTTCTTTTCTCAAGATATTTTAGCCGTCTGCCCGCCCCGCGGGCCGTTTTATCCAAAACATAAAATCAAAGGCCCAAATACGCCTTTTTGATGGCGCTGTCGCGCCGCAATTCCCGCGAGCGGCCGGAAAAGACGATCTGGCCCGTTTCAATCACATAGGCCCGGTGCGATACGTGCAGGGCCATCTGGGCGTTCTGCTCCACCAAAAGGATGGTGACGCCGTGCTCCACGTTCAGCTTGTGGATGGTGCGGAAAATTTCCTCCACCAAAATGGGGGAGAGGCCCATGGAGGGTTCGTCCATCAACAGCAGCTTGGGACGCGTCATCAGCGCGCGGGCGATGGCCAGCATCTGCAGTTCGCCGCCCGAGAGCGTGCCGGCCTGCTGCTGCTTGCGCTCGTAAAGGCGCGGGAATATGCCGTACGCCCAGTCCGCGTCCTTTTCAATTTCCGCCCTGTCGTTTCGCAGGTACGCGCCCAGGTACAGGTTTTCGACCACCGAGAGATTGGGGAACACGCCCCTGCCTTCGGGCACCTGTGAAAGGCCCAGACGCACGATGTTATGCGCCTGCTCCTGCGAGATATCCGTTTGCATAAACGAGATACTGCCCGAGGTGGGGCGCTTGAGGCCGGAGATGGTATGCAGCGAGGTGGTTTTGCCGGCGCCGTTTGCGCCGATAAGCGCCACTACCTCACCCTGGCTGACCGTCAGCGAGACGGACTTGAGCGCCGGGATGACGCCGTAGTGGACTGTAAGATCGTTGACTTTCAGCATGCCTTTTATACCCTCTCAGATGCGGCGGGACCGCGGTCCGCCGTCCAGTCATATTCCGCGTCCGGATCGCTCGAGTGCGCGCGGCCGAGATACGCCTCGATCACCTGCTGGTTGTTCTGGATTTCCGACGCCGTTCCCTCGGCGATCTTTTCGCCGTGGTCAAGTACGATGATGCGATCGGAAATACCCATTACAAAGCGCATATCGTGCTCGATAAACAGCACGTGCTTTTTGCATACTTGGGTGATGTGCCGGATCAGCGCGGTCAGCTCTTCCTTCTCCATGGCGTTCATCCCCGCGCCCGGCTCGTCCAGCAGTATGAGCGAGGGGTCCGTGGCCATCGCGCGGCCGATCTCCAGCAGCCGCTGCTTGCCGTAGGGCAGGCTCGTGGAGAGCAGTTTTTGCTGATCGAGAAGCCCTACCATCTGGAGGATCTCCTCGCATTCTTCTATGATGCGCCTGCGCCTGGAGCGCATTGCGGGCGAAAGGATCACGGAAGGCAGGATGCGTTCCCTGTTACATCCGGGGTGCGCGATCAAAAGGTTTTCCAGCACCGTCAATCCAGTGAACAGGCGGATGTTCTGGAACGTGCGGGCAATGCCTACGCGCACGCGTTCATGCGGGTGCATGGAGGTAATGTCCCGGCCCATGAAGTGTATCCTGCCGCCATCGGGCTGGTATATGCCCGTCAAGAGGTTGAATATGGTGGTCTTGCCCGCGCCGTTGGGCCCGATCAGCGAGAGTATTTCACCGCCGCAGTGGTGCAGCGTCACGTTATTGACGGCTACGAGGCCGCCGAAGCGGACGGACACGCTTTTTACATCCAGTATGTTGCCGGAAGCATTGTTTTGCGCTTGGCACTTATTTTCCACGCCGCTCACCTCCTGCGGACAGCTTGTAGGCATTGAGCACGCGCTTGTCCATGCCCCAGAACCCCTGCGGCCGGTAGATCATCATGACCACCATCAGCAGGCCGTAGAGGATCATGCGGTACTCGTTGGCCGCGCGCAGAAGTTCGGGAACCACCAAAAGCAGCGCCGCGCCGATCATGGAGCCGGGGATGGAGCCAAGGCCGCCCAGCACCACCATGGCCAGTATCGTCACCGAACCGTTGTAGATGAACGTATCGGGGCTGATAAACGAGATATAGCTGGCATAGAAGGTACCTGCGGCGCCGGCAAACGCGGAGGAGAGCACAAAGGCCATGAGCTTGTATTTCACCGGCAGGATGCCGATGGACGAAGCGGCGATCTCGTCGCCTTTGACCGTGAGCATGGAAAGGCCGATGCCCGATGTGGTGAGCCTGCGCAGGAAGAAGACGGTGAAGGCCACCAGCAGCGCGATGATATAGTAGTACGGCACGGGCCCGGAGAAGCTGTATCCGAATATCTTGGGCGCGGGGATGCCCGGAAGACCGAGGGGACCCCTGGTGAGGTCCGTGGTGTTGATGAGCACCAGGCGCACGATTTCGCCGAAACCCAGCGTAACGATGGCCAGATAGTCGCCGCGGAGCCTAAGCGTAGGCAGTCCCAGCAGGAATCCGGCCAGCGCCGAGAACAGGGCGCTGATGGGCAGGGCGAGCCAGAACGAGACGCCCAGCCGCAGCATTAAAAGCGCCCCGGTATAGGCGCCCACGCCGTAAAAGGCGATGTGCCCGAAGGAAAGCTGTCCCGCAAAGCCCACCACAAGGTTCAGGCTCAGCGCCAGGATGCAGTAGATGCCCACAACGATTACAATGTGCAGCACGTATGTGTTGGCCACCACCATCGGCAGCAGGATATACAGCGCGCAGGCCGCCAGCGACGTAACGAGCATAAAACGTCTGCGCTCCTTCGTGCCGCGCGGCGGGATGCGGTCCATCCATGACTGGAGTCTTTTTTTCCACATTTCTTTCATTGCGCCCCCTATACCTTGTCCCGCGTCGCTCTGCCCAGAATGCCGCTGGGTTTGAATATCAGCACGATGATCAAAATGCCGAATGCAAACGCATTGGTATATCCCGAGGAGATGTAGGCCGCGCCCAGCGACTCGATCACGCCGATCAAAATGCCGCCGAGCATGGCGCCGGGGAGATTGCCGATACCGCCCAGCACCGCGGCGGCGAATGCCTTCAGGCCGTAGTTATAGCCCATGGTGGGGTAGACGGCGTCGTAATAGGCGCCCGCCATAAAGCCGGCGATGGCGGCCAGTATGGAGCCGATGGCAAACGTCATGGCGATGACGTGGTTGGTATTGATGCCCATGAGCTTGGCGTTGTCCAGGCTATGGGACGTGGCGCGCATGGCCACGCCGAACTTTGTCTTTTGCACCATCGTATACAGCGCGATCATCAGCAGCGTGGACAGCAGCAGTATATAAATCTGAAGGTTGGAGAGCACCACCGAACCGATGGTGATCCGCTGGATTTCGATGCCCACGGAAAACGGCCGCGTCTCGGTGCCGAATATGACCTGCGCGATATTGGCCAGCATAATGGAGACGCCCATGGCGCTGATCAGGCTTGCAAGCCTGTCGGCCACGCGGATGGGGCGGTACGCAAAGCGCTCGATGGCGATACCCAATAGCGCCGTGCACAGGCCGGCCAGAGGCAGCGCCACAACGAAGTAGATGCCGAAGGTCCGGCTCAGCGTAAGCCCAAAGAAGGTGCCCATCATGAATATATCGCCATGGGCGAAATTAACGATGCGCAATATACCGTATACCATGGAAAAACCGATGGCAATGAGCGCATAGACGCTGCCTACGGTAAGTCCGTTTACCAGTTGTTGTGCAAACATAGCGAAGAATCATCCTTAATTACGAAGTAGGTTGCAAAAATCTCGCGCAGGCCGACTAAATTTGCAAAATCGAGAGGGACGGTTTATGCGGCCCTGAAGCGAAACCGTCCCTGCTGCCATTGCCAGCTTATATAGCCTGCCCGATGCGCGAAATCAGTCTATGACCTCAAACGCGCCGCCAACCACGGCGACCATGGAGGGCACGCGGTTCACGTCGCCGTTCTCGTCGAAGGTGGTGACGCCCGTTGCGCCGTTAAGGCCGGAAAGCGTGGTCAGGTAATCGTTGATTTTTGTGCGGTCGGCACCTGCGTTTTTCAACGCCTCAAGTACGCACAGGCCCGCGTCATACGCGTAGGCGGCATAGGTGCTGGGGGCTTCGCCGTTGGCTTCCTGGTAGAGCTTTACGAATTCCTGCACCACCGGATCGGGATTGACGTCGGAGAAGAACGCGGAGAACGTCACGCCTTCAACGTCCGCGCCGCCCAGCTCGATGAGCGCGGGGGAATAGATGCCGTCCACGCCGACGATGGGATACTCCGCATCCATGCGCGCGGCCTGCTTGGCGATGAGTGCCGTCTCATTGTACAGCCCGCCGATGAAAATCACGTCCGGGTCGCCGGATTTGATCTTGGTGACAATCGTGGTAAAGTCGGTGGATTCGCCGACAAGATAGCTCTCGTAGGCAACGATCTCGATGCCCGCGGCTTCGCATTCTTCCTTATAGATTTCCGCGACGCCTACGCCGTAGTCGGTGTTTTCATACACGATGGCGGCCTTTTGGACGCCGTATTTTTCAAATGCCCATTTCGCGGCATAGCGTCCGCCGATGTCGTCGGTGGGGATGGTCCGGTACGTGAAGGGACCGGCGTCGGTGACGGCGGGGGAGGAGGACCCGAAGGCGATCTGGGAGAGGCCTACCTGATTGAAGATGGGAGAGGCGGCAAGGGTGCACGAACTGTTGTAGTTGCCCACCACCGCGAGGATCTTCTTATCCTGCGCGAACTTGTTGGCGATGGTGGCCGCTTCTGTTGGGTCGCTCTTGTCGTCCTGCGAATCGATGATGACGGTGGCGCCGTCGATGCCGCCGGCTTTGTTGATCTGGTCAACCGCGATCTGCAGGCCTTTGAGTGCGGCCTGTCCGTCCTGTGCGCTGGTGCCGGTCAAAGGTCCCGCGAAACCGATCACATACTCTTTGGCTTTGGGGGCACAGCCGGTGAAGGAGAGACTCAACACAATGAGCAATGCAAGGACCGTTACGAAAACACCGTACTTCTTCATAGAATGACCTCCTAAACATATCGGAAATTTTAAGCGTCCCGGAACAGCGAATAAATGGTGGACGCATCACCCAACCGTTTGCGAATAACAAACAAAATTCGCTATTCTCAATTATATATAAGTTAAATACACATTGCAAGATTTTTCACAATCCATTGCAAAAAATCGTCCTGGAAATGTGAGCGGCGTTAGGGCCTTCATATTTAGTTGCTTTTTTAAATGCTTTCGCATTCTCCGGCTATTTATGCTATTTATCTGAATAAAAACCAAACCGATTCCGGTAAAGACGGATCGGTTTGCGACTGCGGCTTCCTTATATGAAAATATAAAAATGCATGGCGTGCGGCTCAGCCCTGGTTTGCGCTTTCCGCCGGTGCATTAAACAGCGCCGCCGAGATCGCCGCGCTTGCCTTGATGAGGCCCGGGATGAGCGCTTTTTTCTCCCGGTCGATATGGAAGGATGCGCCGGTGAGGCTGATGGTGCCGAACAGCCGGTCCCTATGGTTGAAGATGGGCACGGAGACGGCGGACACGCCCTCGCTGAGCTCCTCATTCTCCAGGGAATACCCGCGGAGCCGGATCTGCTCCAGGTGGCTTTTGAGCATCTGGGGGCCGGCAATGCTCGATGGCGTTACCGGCGTAAAATCGGCGGCGTCCAGGTAGTTCTCAAACGCCTGAGGGTCCATGTACGCAAGGGCGATTTTGCCCGTGGCGGTGCGGTGCAGGGGATCGTTGTCAGAGACGTGGCGGATCACATAGACGCAGTTGGCGGGGAACAGCTGCTCGAGAAACACAGGCCGTTCGTCCTCAATGATGAACAGGTTCGCCGTGCCCTTGTGAACGTTGCTCAAATGCAGCATATGCGGGCGCGCGGCGCACAGCAGCATGTTCCGCTCGGCGCTGGCGG
>JBMNQS010000092.1:0-6814 GCA_050944255.1 Christensenellales bacterium
TACCAAGTTATAAAGCCTGTTCATGGGCGTTATAATGAGGGAATTATAAAACATGAACTGCACCCGGAGAAGTTCCTGTGGATACGGTTTCGGACACGAGTTCGACTCTCGTCGCCTCCACCAAATCATCACGTTAATATTGATACAATGCTAACGTGCGAGAAAGTCCAGTGTTGCTGGTCTTTTTCTCGTTTCAGGGACAAAATCGCCACGATTTTGAGAGCAGTCTTCGTGTTGAAACGCTCTCGCCTGATCGCTACAGACATGAGGAAACGTGCAAAGGTTAAACAATTTCACGTTTCTTATAGGTATCGTACAAAAGTATAGGGTATCGTGAAATTGTTTATGAATCTATTAAAAAGTATAAATCCAGCCCGCCATCTGCCGGTTCGCTCCGGTGGGTGGCGGGCTTTTTTCGTTAATGTGTAGATAAAAAACTGTTACATCATGACATTTGTGGTTCTGATCATCCTGTCATGTACGTTGAAACTGGTCGACCAGCACCGCCTGTCACCCCACCATACTGCTGTAGCAATTCGCGGGCGCGGCTTACCCCCTATCGCATAATGGCGAAACGGAGGTTGCGTAAAAAATGTACGGGGGGTTACAAAAATAAAAATTTTCGTTACTCGCCTAAAACCCTATTGACAAGAGGACGGCATTTTGGTATTATTAACCTACCGGTCAGTAAGTTGGAGTATCAAGCCGAAGACCACCATTTGTTATAAGTTGAACATCATGCTATACCTTGCCATAGAATGGAGATTTGTTTATGAATGACCCTCAAAGCGTCGAGGCGAAAGAACGTATTATATCGACCGCCACGGAACTCTTTTCTAAGAAGGGCTACGATGGTGCAAAGATGAATGAAATCGCACAAGCCGCCGCTGTGAACAAGGCGTTGATATACTATTATTTCCCTACCAAGCAGTCCATCCTCGACCATATCATTGACAGCTTTTTCAACGATGTAACGGGTATGGGCATGGATTTTATAGAGGTTACTATCAAAAAAATGATCAATAGTGGTCGTATGGATATATTGCCTGACCGGATGCGTTTCACCACGACAGAGGATATGCTGGCGTTTAAAAAGAGCATCTTTGGTTACCACCAGCGCATCTTGCGCTATATGCTTCAGCAGCGAAGCATGCTTCGTATCATTCTTGCGGAGGCACTCCGAACCGGCGAACAGCAGGGCGCATTGTTGCGATTTTTCCGCCTTGCCGAAACCAGCGACAAAAATCCTCTGTTTCGGGAAATACGTCTGGCTGATTCCGATTTCGACTATTCCGGAGAGGTCATCTTCCGCAAATTCTTTTTCTCTACGATGCCTATGATTAACTTCATCGTATTTCATGAGGACTATAAAAAAGCATCTGGCATGGACGATGATGAGATGCTTGCTTGCTATCTGCGGACAATTGAAACCTTGAATGCCACATACTTTGACGGAAATGACATTCTTATGCAGCCAGGCGTAGGCACGGAAGCCCCCAGAGAGCACTGATTTTTACCCTGCTGAACCCTTAACATGGTAGGCAGGGTAAAAAAAGCATGCATATTTACCGGACGGTTAGTAAAAGGAGGCGAAGCCATATGGAGAAGTCCGACAGCGATGCCAGAGAACGGATACTGTGCGCCGCCGCTGATTTATTTGCCGAGAAGGGCTATGAAGGTGCCAAGATGAACGAAATTGCGTTGTCAGCCAGTGTAACCAAAGGTCTTATCTATCACTATTTTGAAGGCAAGCAAGCCATTTTGGATCATTTGATCAGAAGTTTTTTCGATGAGGTCAAAATCATCGGCATCCGTTTCATCCGGGAAAGGATTTCCCAAATGATTCACGAGGGAACTCTTGATATCCAAGGAAACCGCCCATGCTTCTCCAGCGCCGAGGCCGAAGCATCATATCGGCGTGAGATGCATCGGTATTATGTAGATTTGCTGGACTATTTGCTCTACCATAAGCGGATGCTCCGGATTCTTCTGTCGGAAGCTTTGCGTAAGGGAGAGCAGCATGATGCATTGCTCAGATTCTTCCTCATCAGTGAGGGAGGCGTAAAAACACCTATGCACAAGGAGTTAAGTGATCTCGACCCTGATGTCTATTACACCGATGATATTGTGTTCCTCAAGTTTTTTTTCTCGCTGTTGCCCATGCTGAACTACATTGTTTTTGAGGAGGACTACCGGACTGTATCAGGACTTTCGTTTAAGGAAACCCGCCAGATGTTTGTCCGAGCGCTGGAGGAGTTCTACTTTGGAGACCTAGTCGGCCAAGGTGTTTGGATTCTCTGACATTGGGTGTAGCACATTTATTGGTAGTACCCCCGTTTTTTGATTAATGAGGGGGAGACTATATCACCAAAACTGACTTGACGGTTAGTAAAGAAAGGAAGGTATTTTCATGAACAAGATGCAAAAAATGTCAGCCAATCTCCTGCTCAGCTATGTTGCGAAAAATCCCTTGGAGCGTCTGCCCGCTATGCTGGATTTGGCGGAAAAGGTTGACCGGAGTGGACAGCACTCCAACATGATCGATACCCTGCGGGATGTTCTGAATGAAAAGGACGGCGTATGGTACGGTTTCGCAAGGAGCCTGTTTGACGAAGTTGATCAAAAATCCCTCCACAAGCTGATGGAATGCTTTATCATCAACGCTTCACTGGAGGGGCAGGCAAAAAACCGGGAAGCCGAGGAACAGTTTGACTGCAACGTGCCCTGGGCGATATTGATGGACCCGACGAGCGCCTGCAACCTATCCTGCGTGGGCTGTTGGGCGGCGCAGTACGGGGTCAAAAATAACCTGTCCTTTGAAACTCTCAGCTCTATTTGCGAACAAGGCAAGAAACTCGGTGTTCACTTCTACATATTCTCGGGGGGCGAGCCGCTGGTGCGTAAAGCCGACATCATTCGCCTGTGCGACACGCACCCGGACTGCTACTTTTTCGCTTTCACCAACGGCACACTGGTGGATGAGGCGTTCTGCAGAGAACTTAGGAGGGTGGGTAATTTCGCGCTGGCCTTTTCCATCGAGGGCGACGAAGAAGCCACCGACATGCGCCGTGGCAAAGGCACCTACCGCAAGGTTATCGAGGCCATGGCCCTTATGCAGGAGTATCGGCTGCTATATGGCTACTCTACCTGTTACCATCGCCATAACACCGAAAGCGTAGGTTCAGACGAATTTGTGGATGACATGATTGCACGGGGCTGCCGTTTTGCCTGGAACTTTACCTATATGCCGGTGGGTAAGGATGCCCAAACCGATCTGCTGGCGACTCCGGAGCAGCGGGCATGGATGTATCGCCGCATCCGTGAAATCCGGGAGCAGAAGCCCATCTTCGCCATGGATTTTTGGAACGACGGTGAGTTTACACAGGGCTGCATCGCCGGTGGGAGGAGCTATCTTCATATCAATGCGGCGGGTGACGTGGAACCCTGCGCCTTTATCCACTACTCCAATGTCAATATCCATGATGTGACGCTACTGGAAGCATTGCAATCACCGTTGTTCATGGCATATCGGCGTGGTCAGCCGTTCAACGACAACCATCTTCGTCCCTGCCCTTTGCTTGATAACCCGGACGCGCTCCGCCGCATGGTAAAAGAAAGCGGTGCGCACAGCACCGATATGGAAGCGCCGGAGGATGTTTGCGATCTGTGCGCCAAAACAGAGGATGCCGCAGTGAATTGGGCTAAGACGGCGGAAAAACTGTGGAGCGAGCGAGCTTAAGCGGAAGAGGTGATTGCATGGTCATAACATTGGTATCCGACACCTTTATCCAGCGTAATAACGGCACATCCATTTCAGCGGGACGGTTCGCGCGGCAACTGGTGCTGCGCGGGCATACCGTCCGTGTGGTTACCTACGGTGATCCGAAGGAAAGTGGTGTGGATGAGCACACCGGCCTGCATATGTATTATGTTTCCGAGTTGTGGTTGCCTCTGGTGACTAGGCTTGCGCATAGGCAGAACACGTTGGTGGCGTTTCCGGATAGAAAGGTGCTGCTTGCGGCGATATCAGGCGCTGATGCCGTTCATATTTATCAGGCTTGGCCGTTGGGCGGCGCGGCGCGCAGCGTTGCCCGGCGGCTGGGCGTGCCCTGTGTGGCGGCTTTCCATATACAGCCGGAAAATATCACATGGAACCTTAGTTTGGGCTGGTGTAGACCGGCGGCGCATTTTGCGTATTTCCTGATGAAGGTGCTATTTTACCGCCGTTTTAACCACATTCACTGTCCCTCGCCCATGATTGCCGCGCAACTTCGTAAACACGGGTACAAGGCGTGGCTGCATGTGATCTCCAACGGTGTTCATCCGGATTTTTGCCCGGATGGACGTGTGGAGAAATTCGACGATGGAAAGTTCCATGTGGTGATGGTGGGACGTTTTTCACCTGAAAAGAGGCAGGATGTACTGCTTCGCGCGGTGATACGTTCGCGCCATGCTGACAAGATTCAGATACATCTGGCTGGATGCGGTCCGCGTGAAAAAAGGCTGCGGAAGTTAGGCGACAAGCTACCGAATCTACCGAAATTTTCCTATCACGATCAATCCTCTCTGATCCATCTCCTGCGGCGGTGTCACCTGTATGTCCACGCTTCGGACATAGAGATCGAAGGCATGGGCTGTACCGAGGCTTTCAGTTGTGGACTCGTTCCGGTCATCTCGAACAGCGCCCTCAGCGCCACCGGCCAATTCGCCCTTGGCAAACTAAACCTCTTCCGCTCCGGCGACCCGGACGATTTGGCACAGCGGCTGGATTACTGGATTGAACATCCGCAGGAACTCAGGGATGCGGGAGCAGCCTATGCCGAACGGGGGCGTTCCTATGCGCTGGATAAATGTGTGCGGGAGATGGAGCGTGTATATGCGCAAGCAGCTTCCCGCGGACGGTGTGCTTATCATCATGGCTCGCTGTTCCGTTTGCTTTCCCGTCTTTGCATTGCATTTATCGCTGCGCCGTTACTGTTCTTGTGGACACGGTTGGTTTTGGGTGTGCGCATGGACGGCGGGAAAAAGCTACGCGGGCTGAAAGGGGCGCTAACCGTGTGCAATCATGTCCATCTACTGGACAGCGCTTTAGTGGGCATTGCCCTGTTTCCAAGAAAAACTGTCTTTCCCACGCTTGCGTCCAACTTGGGCGGGCTTTTTCCCGGCGCGCTGGTCAACCTTTTTGGAGGTGCGCCAATTCCAGAAAAACCATCGGATATGAAGCTGTTTTTTGATGAGATGCATATGCGCCTGTTGATGGGTGACGCTGTTCATTTCTTCCCGGAGGGGCATCTCGTCCCCTATAACAGTAGCCTGCGGAATTTTAAGAGCGGTGCGTTTCATCTGGCGGCCAAGGCTAGGGTGCCGATTGTTCCATTGACCATCTCGTTTGTGCCAGCGAAAGGAGTTTATCGCCTGCTGCGCCGAAAACCTGTCATGCGGCTTAGAATCGGCGACCCCATTTATCCAGCATTAAATAATTCAAAACAAGATGCGCGTCGATTGATGGCGATAGCACGGGAGAAAATGGAAACATTGCTTACACGGAAAAGCGCGTAAGAGAGGTGGATACAATAACATGAAGAACCGTAAAGCATTCTATTATTATCTTGATAAAGTATCAAAAATGTTTGAGATTGCGATTGCCTCCTTGTTGCTGATCGTACTCGCGGTTAAGCTTCTTGATTTGGTCTTTGCATTAACAGGCGTTGATATCACCCTTTTGACAATGGACTTTGAGCAGATACTGTCGATTGCATTTTCTTTGATTATCGGCGTGGAGTTTATTCGGATGCTTTATAAACATACGCCGGACACGGTGATTGATGTACTGCTTTTTGCAATAGCTCGTCAAATGGTTCTCTATCATGAAGGTACTATACACATGATGGTCGGTGTGTTGGCAATCGCCGGCTTGTACGCCGCCAAGAAGTATCTAATTGGTAGGAATAACGATAAAAGTGAATAATTACTTTATTTCTTAATCGCGGTTTCCCGGCGGCGAATTTGACTCTGCCTTTTCGTAATTGGGACCGGCGAAACAAACTTACGTCTGTACAAATAGAACGGTGGGAAGCCGAAGCGGAGGAATGGATGCTTAAAATTGATTGGATACTATGTCCTGTTTGCAGGAGCAAAACCCGTAACAAGATACGGGCAAATACAGTACTTGAGAAATTTCCTCTGTTCTGCCCAAAGTGCAAACGGATTTAAGTGCAGCAACACATATGCCTATTTCTTCTATGATAGAATGGCTGAATGAAAGGAAGGGCAATAGCCATGTTTAGAACATATGACCTTTTTGATCATCGTAATCTCGGAGATTTGATACCAGAAATCGTATATTATTATTTGTTTCAAGGGTTAAGTTTAACCCAAATTGAAGTAAAGCTGTTTAAGACAGAAAATTATAAAGGATGGTTGAGTAAAACATTTTTAAATTATTTTGGCATTGATACCGAAGGAAACAACAAAGGAATTTTCGAAGGAAAAACGGTACCCGAAGTGGTAGAAGGATTATATAAGAGTTCTAACATTGCGCATATTCGTGTTGCAAAGTTACTCAAAAGCAAATATTTGTAGTTCATAAGCATAGATGCACCCATGTGCCGTCAATGTGCTCTATCGTGAAAAGGTGCACCAAAACCCGCAAAAGCGTAACTTTGTATCAAAATTAACGTCCTTAGACAAAAAAGAGCCAGACGAACACCGTTAGTTCATCTGGCTCATGTTCGTATAAGCCCTCTTTTGCTCCGCCATCAAAATCCACTATTTTATCTGTGTTGCTCTTGTCCTAATAGACTACAACCTTTTT
>JBMNQS010000093.1:0-6780 GCA_050944255.1 Christensenellales bacterium
CGATACCATGATGATTTTTATTATAGGATGAATTCTCCGAAATATCAATGCGTACGGCCCGAAAACGGGCGCGAAAGGAAGTTATGAGAAAAAATAAAATCCTGGCGGTTTTCCTGTTTCTGGCGCTGCTGCTTACCGCCGGCTGCGATAAAAGCCTTGAAAACGGCAGCCCCGAAGAGGCGGTGACGTCGTTTTTCGAGCTGCTGCAGAAAGGCCGCACGAAAAAGGCGCTGGACTACCTCAGCGAAGAGGAGCGCGATGGCTTTATACTCTACTCCGCCGACACCATGCCCGATGCCGTCACCGGCGTATTGTCCCAAATGCAATGCGACATCGACGCGGACGCAACACTCGTCGACGTGGCCAACCGCACCGCCACGGTATACGTGAATGTAAGATCGGTGGATCTGTACACCATCGGCGCGCAGGTGATCCAGGAAATCCTCCCGGAAATCTATAAGGACGCCGCCATCGGCGTGGTCTGGGACGACGAAAAAGCCATGGCCGCCATCGAGGGCCGCCTGGATGAGGCCCTTGAATCAGGCGATGTGCCCGTCAGTCAGGTGCAGATCGAAATCCATTGCGTGCACACCCCCGACGGGTGGTTCATTGTGCCCGACAATGCCCTGTCCAACGCCGTAACGGGAGGATTTTTCCATATATTCGCAGACTATGTATAAATTTATGCAATTATAGAAAAAAAGTACCGTGATTTTGATGATTCCTATCGACAAGAAACCATATTTATGTCAAAATATAAAGAAATCATTGGGAAATTGAATTTCTTACCATAAAAGACCAGCGCGCTAAAGCGAAGGAGTTGAGGGATAAAGTGAATGTCGTGCAAGTTGGCCGGCTGTCCAAGTTCTATGGCCGCTATATGGGTATTGAAGACATTGATTTTGAGGTGCCCCGCGGAGAAATTGCCGCCATCGTCGGCGAAAGCGGCGCAGGGAAAACCACCATCGTCAATGTGCTGATGAACTTTATCCGCCCCTCCAGCGGGGAGGCGCTCATAAGCGGCATGGACTGCGTGACG
Organism: Christensenellales bacterium; assembly: GCA_050944255.1. Classification (GTDB taxonomy): domain Bacteria; phylum Bacillota; class Clostridia; order Christensenellales; family Maliibacteriaceae; genus JBMNQS01. The sequence continues at coordinate 1,040 of JBMNQS010000093.1, forward strand.
GAAACCGCCAAAATCAAGCGGTTTGTCGGCTTTGTGCCCGCGCAGATTGAGTACTATAACTGGATGAAAGTCAAACATGTGCTCAAGTACGCCGCCAAAATGGGCGCGGACAACCAATGGGGAAAAATCGGCAATTGGCTCGACGCCTTCCGCATCAATGAAAATCAGAAAGTCAAACAGCTCTCGGATAACGACCGCAAGGTCGTCTCGCTGATACAGGCACTGTCCATCAGGCCGCAGCTTTTGATCTGTGACGAACTGTTTACCGATATGGACAAGCATTTGCGCCATCAGGTGTTTGATCTTTTGCGGGCGGAAAATGCCGGCGGCACCACGATGCTGATCACCGCGGAGGATTCCGACCAGGTGCGCGAGATCGCCAGCCGGATGATCATCCTGCGCGAAGGGCGCCTGGTGGATACCCAGGTGCGCCAGAGCGCGGCGCCGCAGCAGCAGGCGCCCGCGGACGTGGAATACGGCAGTCTCTCCGGCGCGGCGGCAGGCGCCGGCGTGGCCGGAGCCGAAACGCTTGCAGGCGCAACGGGCAGACCCTACGCCCCGCCGCAGCAGCCCGAAGCCGAGAGCGCGCAGAAGGACAGCTCCATCGCGCCCAGGCAGGTGCACCGCGTCGTGGTCAAATCCGCCAACGTGCCGCTGTCGCTGTTTAAACGGCTGGGCACGTATAACTTGCAGCAAAAGGGCGACCTGACGGCCTTTTTGTACGACGGCAAACTGGACGACCTGCTGGTGGTTCTGACACAGATACGCGTGGAGGATCTGTCCATCACGCTCGATAAGGTGTCCAACCAGAGGCGCGCAGCCGCACAGCCGCAGCCGCAGCCGGGTTATCAGGCGGAGCCGCAGAGGCCGCCGCAGCCCCAGGCGCCGCCCAGACAGACGTTCCGCGACTACAACGAAGCCACGGCGTCCATGCGCTCCAGAAATTATTCGCCCGCGCAGAAACCGCCGTATGCCCCGGAGGCCTACGCCGCCCCGGGATACCAGGCGCCGCCGCCGGGCCCGCAAGGCTATCCGCCCACTTATCCGCCGCCGGCTTACAGCGCCTACCGCGCCCCGCAGGCGCAGCCCGTCTACAGACAGGCGCCGCCGCAGTATGCGCCGCCCGGCTACGCGCCGCAGCCAGGGGTGAGCTATAACGCCCAGTACAATTATCCGGCAGGGGGTGCAAGATAATGGGCCTTGAAATCAAACGCCTTCGCGCCAAGTGGTGGGTCTTTACCATTTTATCGCTGATACTTATTGCGCCCATATTCTTCTACACGACAGGCACCGAGCTGCTCTCGGACCTGGGACAGTCCCTGGCGGCGCTGCCCGATGCGGCGCATGCGGCGCTGGGGGTGTCAAGCACCACCGACCTGACCGACTTTGTCCAGTATCAATGCTTTGTATTGAGTTTCTACTACGCCTTCGTGGCGCTGTTTGCATGTGTGCTCGGCGGCGGGGCGCTGTCCTCGGAAATCGGAAAGGGCACCATCGGATTCCTGTACGCGAGGCCCGTCTCCAGAGGCGGCGTGGTGACGCGTAAACTGCTTGCCAACCTTTTTATGCTGATACTGCACGTGCTGGTGGTCATGGGCGCCGCCTTCGCGCTCTCCTATCTCGTGATGCCCGAGGTGCTCGGTATCCAGCAGGTGGCCATCGCCATCGTGACGCTGGCGATGGGTATACTGCTTCAGGCAATCATGACCTTCGCGCTGGGATTCTGGCTGTCCTCCATGATGCAGCACGCAGGCGAAACCGTGGTGCTGGCCGTGGTGATGACGCTGGTGTTCGCCGTGCTGGGCGTGCTGGCAAGATCCATCAGCGTCCTGGAGATGCTGGCTCCGTTCATCGCGGTGACGAACCTGTCGCCGGGATTCGTCTACCAGGCGGGCATCGACCCGCTGACCGCCGGCATCGCCGCGGGAACCACGCTGTTTCTGGTGATACTGTCCTACATGATCTACAGCCGGAAGAACCTGGCGCTGTAATCTTTATGAAATGAAACGGCGCAACCTTGCAGGTTGCGCCGTTTTCGCAGTTTTCGGGGCAGACAGGTCCATATTCCCCGGTTGCGGTGGAAAATTAAGAGCGTCAGGAGGTAAGTCCATGAAGGCCATAGGGTGGCTGACGGAAAAACTGCAAGCGTGCGGCCCGCAGAAGATGCGGATTCCCGCGCAGTGGAACCAGTTGGGATTTGACGGCGCCGAGGCGCTTGGCGGCGGCGTTATCGAGGTGGACGCCGCCGGTTTCTACCTGCATACGCTTAAAGCGCTTGCCGGCCGCAGGAAAAAGGCGCGGCCGCGGCAGCTTTCAGAGCGGGTGCTGTACAATATGCTGCTGCGCGCCCAGAGCGCGTGGGATGTGCGCGAAGAGGGCAACGTGCGGCCGGGCACCTTCCTTCGGACGCTGTGCCTGCTGCCGCTTCTGGAAAAGATGGGGGTCAATACGCTGTGCCTGCTGCCGGTGACGCTCTGCAGCCGCCGGTATCCCAAGGGCAGTCTGCCCAGCCCGTACGCCTGCGCGGACTTTTTTGCGCTGGACACGCTGGGGCATGACGAGCTTCTGGGGGCGTGCACCCAGGAGGCCCTGAAGATGCAGTGCCGGGCGCTGATCGAGGCCTGCCACCACTTAGGTATGGACGTGATGATGGACTTTGTGTTCCGCACCTGCGGGCGCGAGCACGTGTGGCTGCGTGAGCACCCGGATTGGTTTTACTGGATCGACAGGGACCGCCTGGATGATTTCGGGCCGCCTGCGGTGCCCGGCTACAAACCTGTGACGATCCTGGATGAAAGGAACGCTTCGGCGGTCTATTCTGCGCCGGGCACGGAGGCTTATCTGGAGGCCTTCCGGTTTGATCCCAGGGGGCAGGACAAAAAGAAGTGGGAGCGCGTCAAGGGCGAGCCGGACCTGCTGGCCGCCATCGAAGAAGCCTACGGCATCACCACGGCGCCCGCATTCTCCGACTGCCTCAACGACATACAGCCGCCCTGGACGGACGTGACGTACCTGCGCTACGACCTGGCACGCTCTTCGGCGGCCGAAGGCCTGGTGCCCGGGGACCTGCCCCCGTTCATACTCTTTGACAGCATCAAGCTGGACGTGGTGCCGCCCACAGAGCCCAATGAGCCGCTGTGGGATTTGGTGCGCCGCGTGATTCCCTATTATATGGATGAGTTTGGCATCGACGGGGCGCGGCTGGACATGGCCCACGCGCTGCCCCGGGAGCTGGTGGCGCTGATGATCGGCGATATCAGGAAAAAGCGCCCGGATTTTTTGCTCTGGTCCGAGGAGCTGGCGCCCGGCGGGGGAGAGAAGGCAAAGGCGCAGGGGTTTGACTTTATCAGCGGCAGCCTGTGGCACCACATCGTCCGCACCAGAAAGCGGGACTACCTTGAAAACCTGGTGTGGCAGATGGACGAAAGCGTCCTTCCCACGGCGGCGTCCGTGGAGACCCCGGATACGCCCAGGTTCTTCTCCAAGGTCAGGGACAGGGCTCTGGGGCGCTCGCTGCTGCTGCTGGCCATGCTGCTGCCCGGCGGCATGGCGTACGTCAACGGGGGCATGGAGCTGGGGGAGGTGCAGCCCATGAACCTGGGTCTTGGCAAGAGGGCCCGGGGTGACGCGGTACTGCCCGCGGAGGACCCCATGGCCAGTGTGCTGGCGTTTTTCGATCCCTACAGGATGCACTACGCGGACGACGACGGAAGTTTGCAGCGGTTCATCGCCCGGGCGGTGAAGCTGCGGATGAGGCTGCTGCCCTACCTGAAGGCGGAGCATGCGGTGCTGCGGGAGGGCGCGGTGCATACGCTGTGCTACAAAAGGGGCGCGCAGATGCTTCAGATCGTGCTGAACCTGTCCAAGGACGCCGTCCGGCACCGGGTGCGAGAGAGTGCGGCGAAGGAATTGCTGTACCTCAACGGGCAGTTTTCGCCCCAAGAGACAGGAAACGGCTTTGAGCTGGAACCCGGGGGGCTGGTTGTGCTGCGGGTCCAAATGAAGTAAAATAAAAAGCCGGACGGCGCGCCGTTATCGGCGCCGTCATAAGGAACGGAGAGACGATATGCAGATAGTCATTGTGGACGGTCAGGGAGGCGGCATCGGCAGCCGGCTGATCGAGAGGTTGAAAAAAACGTTGCGGGAGGACGTGCGCATCGTGGCTCTTGGCACCAACGCCACGGCCACGGCGGCCATGATGGCCGCAGGCGCCTCCGCCGGGGCCTGCGGCGAGAACGCCATCGTGGTCAACGCCGCCAAAGCGGACGTGATCGCCGGGCCTATCGGCATCATACTGGCCGACGCCATGATGGGGGAGCTGACCGAAAGGATGGCCAGCGCCATTTCCAGAAGCGGCGCCCCGAAAATACTCGTGCCGGTGGGCCGGTGCGGCATCAGCATAGCCGGCGCGCAAAATATGGTGCTGGATAAGGCGCTGGACGAAGCGGTGCAGCTGATCGTCCGGCATTTTTCGCAGCGCGGCGGCGAGTGATGATGTTTTGCGGGGTTTTGCCGCGCATATACCTAAAAAAGCAAGGTGCGTCCGCATGCCTTCGACAAAATCCGCAGTTTGCATATTTGAAGGGCCAATGCACATATTAAGGGAATAACAGAGGTTTAATAAAATCCGCAGGGCAGGCAAAATGGGTATATTTGCCTAGTATGACAAAAATTTGACAAAGGCAAAAAACTTGTTGACACCCGGTAGCGGATTCGCTAGAATTAGACAGTGAAGATGAGAGCATATATCTTGTAGATAGATGAACGATGTCGGTTCAAAGCCCAAAATCGTTTGGATTTTAGCCTGAACCAGGTGCAGCATCGCCCTGAAAAAGCAAAAAAGCCGGAATGCTTTTTTGCGTATGCTTATTTTTAGGCTTTAGGACGTGCATTCTACCGACGTCTTAATACATAGCGCAGACGCACCGCGTCAATATGGCCTGCGCAAAAGCGGGAAAACCGAACCTTACTTCGGCCGTAAACGGTTTTTCCCGAAAATGCCGGGGACATGTTTTCAGCAGCAAACGAAACCTTCTTCCTCCTGGGCTGCCCTCCCGGGAATGAGAGACGTCGCAACGGCTGAAGCGCAAAAAAACCACACCAAATTTTTAGTCTGGGGGTAAAGTGATGTCAAATGATACCGTATTAAAAATGGTTGGTATCGACAAGCGGTTCGGCGGCATCCATGCGCTTGACCACGTTGACTTTGATGTGCGACGTGGCGAAGTCATGGTGCTTATGGGCGAGAACGGCGCCGGCAAATCCACATTGATGAAAATACTTGCCGGTATCTACTCGAAAGATTCGGGGGAAATCCACCTCGACGGCGAACAAGTCGAAATTGCTAACCCGGTGGAGGCCCGCAATCAGGGTATTGCGATGATCCATCAGGAGCTTAGCATGTGTACCAACATGTCCATCGCTGAGAACATCTTCCGCAATGAGGAGCCCACCTACGGCTTTTTGCGTATGGTGGATGCCAGGAAAATGCTCAATGATGCGCAGGCCATCCTCGATGGCATGGATATGAACCTGCAGGCCCACTTGCAGGTGGATTCACTGAGCATCGCGCAGCAGCAGATGGTGGAAATTGCCCGCGCAGTTTCCAAAAACGCAAGGATCGTCGTTATGGACGAGCCCACCTCTTCTCTGACGGAAAAGGAAGTGGAAGCGCTCTTTGAGATCATTTCAGGTCTCAAGGAACAGAACGTCGGCGTAATCTACATCTCCCACCGTATGGA
>JBMNQS010000094.1:0-6476 GCA_050944255.1 Christensenellales bacterium
CCTCAGTCACGCCCTTAGCATATGCCTCCGGCGGCCAAAGGGGGCCTTCTTTGAAAAGAAGGCCCCCTTTGGAATCCCCCAAGAAACTTTACCACCGCAGGCTCCGCCTGCGGGAAGGAATAAATAACAAAACACCAGCATCCCGCCGCGAAGCGCATCAAAGTCTTTTGGAGTTCTTAGAACCTTTTCTCCCAGAAAAGGTTCTAAGCGGATTCTTAAGGCGGAGCCTTAAGCGGGGGCGCCTTGCGTTTGGCGGCTTCGCGCAGGCGCTGCGTGGCATTAAGTATCTTTTTGCGGATACGCAGGGCGGTGGGGGTCACCTCGATCAGTTCGTCGTCGTCGATCCATTCCATGGCCTTCTCCAGCGACATGGGCCGCGGCGGCGTCAGGCGCAGGGCCTCGTCAGAACCGGAGGCGCGCATGTTGGTGACGTGCTTTTTCCTGCATACGTTGACGTCGATATCCTGATTGCGGGCGTTCTCGCCTACCACCATGCCCGCGTAGACCTTATCGCCGGGACGGATGAACAGCTCGCCGCGGCTCTGCGCGGCATAAAGGCCGTAGGTGACGGCTTCGCCGCTCTCGGTGGCCACCAGCGCCCCGTGGGTACGTTCCGTGCGGCCGTCCTGCCGGGGCGCGTAGCCATCAAAAGCGGTATTCATAAGGCCCTCTCCGCGGGTAAGGGTCAGCATCTCGCTTCGAAAGCCCATGAGGGCCTGACTGGATATGGAAAACTCCAGGCGGCTTCTGCCGCCGGGGGCCGTACCGACGCCGACGAGCTCCGCCCTGCGCTGGCCCATCCGCTCGATCATGGCGCCCATGGCCGATTCCGGCACGTCCAGAAGCGCGCGCTCCATGGGCTCCTGCACCTGGCCGTCCACCTGTTTGAGTATGACCGACGGCTTGGATATCTGGAACTCGTAGCCCTGCCGGCGCATGGTCTCAATCAGCACCGACAAATGCAGTTCGCCCCTTCCCGATACCAGGAATGCTTCGGTGGTATCGGTATCCTCCACACGCAGGGACAGATCGCTGTCGGTTTCTTTGTATAGTCTCTGTCGCAGGTGGCGGCTGGTGACATAGACGCCCTCTGTACCCGCCAGAGGACTGTCATTGACCCGCATCAGAATGCTCATGGTGGGCTGCATCACCTCGATGAAGGGCATGGGGTCCGGATGCCCCGCATCACATATGGTATCTCCGATATTCACGCCGGTCATACCGGCTATGGCCACGATATCGCCGGCGGCGGCCTCCTCCACCTGCACGCGGCCGATGCCGTCGAACAGGTACAGCGCCATGGGTCGCACGGTGGAGGTTTCCTCCCGGTGATAGCGGGTGATCAGCACATCCTCCCCGGCGCGGATGCTGCCCGAGACAATGCGGCCGATGCCGATGCGTCCCACGTAGTCGCTGGAATCGATGGTGGCGATCTGCGCCTTCAGCGGCGCGTCCTTCTCCACCCGGGGACCGGGAACGCACGAGCGGATCGTCTCAAAGAGCGGGCGCAGATCGCCGGTAATCTCATCGGGGGAAAGCCCGGCCCTTCCCTCCCTGGCCGACACGAATACAAACGGCGCGTCCAGCTGCTCGTCGGTGGCCTCAAGGTCCATCAACAGCTCCAGCACCTCGTCCACCACCTCATGGCAGCGGGCGTCCCTGCGGTCGATCTTGTTGACGACCACCACCACGCGCAGCTTTTCGGTCAGCGCGCGCTGCAGCACAAAGCGTGTCTGGGGCATGGGCCCCTCGAAGGCGTCCACCACAAGCAGCACCCCATCCACCATGCGCAGCACCCGCTCCACCTCGCCGCCGAAATCGGCGTGGCCGGGGGTATCCACGATATTGATTTTTATGCCGTCGTAGGTCAGCGCGGCGTTCTTGGCCAGAATCGTGATGCCGCGCTCACGTTCCAGATCGCCGGAATCCATAACCCGTTCGGCCACCGCCTGGTTCTGGCGAAAAGCGCCGCTTTGGCGCAGCATGGCATCCACCAGCGTGGTTTTGCCGTGGTCGACATGGGCGATGATGGCGATGTTTCTGATATCTTCTCTGATCAAATTATACCCCTGAAATCTATCTTAAATTTATAATGCCCGGCGCACGGCGCCACCCGCCATTGTATCAGCAGGGCCCGCTCCCTGTCAACAAACGCCAGAATCCTCCATGTTTCCGCCTTGAACAAAATGTATAAGCATGATATACTTCTTTTCAGATTCGTTGGCTTTTATTCCCAAATATTCGGGATTTTATGCAGTATGCAAAGGAGAGATGGTTATGTCTTATAAAATCTTTATCGATTCCTGTGCGGACCTACCTATCGAATATGTCAGGGAGAAGGACCTGGGCCTTTCGATGATGCTCTATACCATCGACGGCAAGGAGTCTCCCGACGATCTTGGCGAGAGCTGTTCTTATCATGAATTCTACGAGCAGATGCGCGGCGGCGCGGGCACCAGCACGTCGCAGATCAACGCCGAATCGTTCAAAGAGGACTGGTCGCCGTACTTACAGCAGGGTACGGACATTTTATACCCCTGTTTTTCCAGCGCTCTTTCCAGCACTTATCAGAGCGCGCTGATGGCCAGGGAAGACCTTCTCGCGCAGTATCCCGACAGGAAGATTCTCGTGGTGGACACAAAGGCGGCCTCCAGCGGGCTTGGCCTTATCGTATCCCACGTGGTGAAGATGAAGGAGCAGGGCCGTTCGATTGAGGAGACGGCGCAGTGGATCGGGGATAACCTGATTTATCTGAACCATTGGTTCACCGTGGACGATCTGGTGTACCTCAGAAGAAGCGGCAGGCTGTCTTCCGCCGCGGCGTTTGTGGGCAGCATCCTACAGCTCAAGCCGGTGCTGCACGTGGATGGTGCGGGCCGCCTGGTGCCGGTATTCAAGATCCGCGGGCGCAGCAAGGCGCTGACCACGCTGTGCGACCAGATGCTGGTGATGACCCAGGGCATAGACGATATCGGACCGGTCTACATCAGCCATGCCGACGCCCGGGAAGACGCGCAGAAGCTGGCCGACGACATCCGGGCGCGCATTGGTGTCAGCGATATCACGCTGATGCACATCGGGCCCACCGTGGGTTCCCATTCGGGGCCGGGCACCGTGGCGCTGTTCTTCATGGGTAAAGCCCGGGAGGATTTCAACCAGGCGAAGAAGAAGAAATAGCAGGCGGCCGCGCGCCGGCCATCCGCAGGCCCGGCGGAGTTTGCGGCCGGGCCTGTTCGTATGCAATCAGCAAGCCCTGAGGCGCTTTGCGCCTCAGGGCCAGACTATGGAAAAAAGTCTTTTGGGGGTTATTAGGGGGCCAAAGCCCCCTAATTTCAATTTCGTGGGCAAGGGCGACATGCGCGGCCGCAGCCCAGGCCTGCCCTTTAGGGTGCACCGCTCAGGGTTTTCCGGCCGCTGCAAAAACCCTTTCATCGGTTTTTGCAGCAGAAAATCCCTGGCTTACCCGTCAAAAAACAAAGTTTTTTGACGGCCTACTCTGAGGCGCTTTGCGCCTCAGGGCTTGTTTTTTTAAAACCTTTATCGGCGTCACCGGCACCCGCCGCAAAAACTTCGGGACGGCGCTATACTTCACTGATCCCTTCGGGCAGGGGTTTACCCAGCTTTTTGCCCAGAGCGAAGGAGATGGCAAACAATATAAAGCCCGCCAACAGAACCGAGGAGAGCACGACGAAGAATCCGCGGATGCCCACGGCGTCTACAATGCGCCCGCCCATCACGTTGCACAGCACCCCGGCCAGCGCGCCCATGGCGCCGTTGATGGTCTGGGCCGTGGCGGCGAGCCCTTTGGGCGCCAGCTTTGAAATGTAGCGGATCACGCAGGCAATATAGAGGCCAAAGCTCATGCCGTGCAGCAGCAGCGCCAGCAGCACCTGCAGTGTGGAACTGCAGAATATATAGAGGAAATTTTCCAGCGCGAAGCCCAGCGCGCAGAACATAATGGGTTTGATGAGCCCGAATTTGCGCATCAGGAACATGGAACTGGCCAGAAGCGGCACTTCAAAAAGCGCCTTGGCGCCCATGATCGTGCCCAGATCGTTGGCGTTGCCGTTGATGTCCCTCAGCAGGTAGGAGATAAACGTAAAGGACCCCGAGATGGACAGGTACATCACCAGGTTCATGAACAGCATGGTGACGTAGTAATAATTTTTAAACAGCCGGGATATCTGCATATCCTTCAGTTTAAGTCTGACCCGCTCCACTTTTTTATCGTGCTGGAAGGTGCAGATGACAAGCAGAATAATGTTGATGGCGCCCATGGTATAGAATGTAAAGACGGTATTTCCGCCGTTGGCGTTGAGTATCTGGGTATAGGCAATGGCACTGACGGCAAAGCCGATGGACCCGGCGCTTCTGATAATGCCGTAGCTCATCGACGGGTTGTCGTTGGTTGTCTGCACCAGCCAGGAATCCAGCAGGTGCATCGTGGGATAGCGGAACATGGCCGATACCGGCAGCGCCAAAAACACCATGGACAGCCCCAAAACGGTAATGGGAACGCTTGTGGGGGCCAGCGCGTGAAAGACGGATGCGCCGGTGATGCACAGCATAAGCACCCGTTTGGTGGACCGCAGCTTATCGCTGAGGATCCCCGCGATGGGCGGCCCGACGATGGATGAAATATTGACGATGCCCATCAGCGTCCCTACGGCGGTGGCCGTCAGTCCCTGATCGTGCAGGAACACGGCAATAAACGACTGTGACGCCATGGCCATCCAGAAAAAGAACTCAATGGCCGAGAAGCGGACCATGGTGGCCGTGATGTGCTGTGTTTTCGTTTTAAACCATGTGCCGAACTTATTTTTATTTGCGCGTTCCGCTTTCAATGATTCTGCCCACTCCCCTTAATGCTGCGTACCTTATCTATTCTATCAGATACAAAAACATTGTCCATAGACAAAATGTTTATTTTTTCACAAAAAAGTGATACGGCGCTGCAATTTTTTCATAAATATGCGGGATTTCGAAAAGAAATTTTTAACAGGAAACAGGTGATGTCGAATGCTCGCCGCGGGTAACCGATTAAATGTACGAAAAATAGCCATTTTATTGCTTTTTCATTTGAAATATGCGCCGCATAACCCCAAACATTTTCCGAGGCCTTTACAATCGTGTTAAATCACTTGACAAGGGACTTGCAACAAGGTATCTTAATACGTAGATTAACGCCGTTAAGTACATGATTGGATTTGTAAATTTTTTCACTCGCCTGTTATGATGGTTTGTTAGGCACTACTTAAATGGCTGCGTGCTCTTCATATCATCACTGCAGGCCGGGGCGTATTGAACAACTCTTGGACAGCTCTAGCGATTTTGTCTGGAATAGGCAATTCCGGACAATGCGCAATACAAACTAAAGGAGGAAAGCACAACCATGAAAAAAAGAACCATTCTCTTAGTTTGCCTGGTGTTGGTCGTGGCTCTGGCAACAGGGCTGACGGCATGCAAAGGCGGCGGTGAGCCCAACAAGGGAGATATCCCCACCGTCAGCGAGCCCCCGGCAGGCGCAACCGTACAGCCCAGCGCCGCGTCTCCCAGCGCTCCTGCAGGCGGGGAAGATCTTGAGATCGGCCTGATCGTCAAATCTCTGGGCAACTCCTTCTTCGTGGAAATCCAAAAAGGCGCCGAGGAAGCGGCAAAAGGCTACGGTGACCGCAAAGTCACCATCCAGACCTTCGACTCCAACAACGATCTCCAGCAGGAACTGCGCAACGCTGAAGACCTTGCCACGCGCAACGTGGACGGCGTCATGCTGGTCTGCTACGACTATCAGGGCTCCGTGGGTTCGGTGGACGCCATCAACAACGCCGGCATCCCCCTGATCATACTGGACGCGCCTCCGGCCAATGAGGATGAAGTGCCCGCCATCGTAACCAGCAACAACACCAACGCCGGTTATCTGGGCGCCAAAGCGCTGTGCGAAGCACTTGGCGGCGAAGGCGAAGTGATGGTCTTCACCACCAGCCTTGGCTACAACATCCGCCTGCGCGACCAGGGTGCCAAGAAGGCATTCGAGGAATATCCGAACATCGAACTGGTCCACACCGAAGATGGACAGCTGACTATCGACATCATCCTTGACAAGACGCAGAACTTCATCGAGCGCTTCCCGAACCTCAAGGGTATCTGGTGCGCCGCCGGCCCGGCGGGCCGTGGTGCCGCCGCCGCTGTTGACGCGGCCAACGCTGACATCCTTGTCGCCAGCGTTGACGGCAGCATGGAAGAACGCGAACTGATCAAGGAAGGCAAACTGCTGTGCTCCGCCGCCCAGTTCCCGTTTGAAATCGGCAAGATCGGCGTGCAGACCATGGTTGACCTGATCGATGGCAAACCGCCTGCGGAGAAATTCGTATACGTTGACGTTGCCTTGATTGACAAGGACAATGTAGACGACTTCGATTAAACACCGTTCCGCATAACGATGGAAAAACCCCTGCAAAGCAGGGGTTTTCTTTTTA
>JBMNQS010000095.1:0-6420 GCA_050944255.1 Christensenellales bacterium
TACCTTGAACGCCGGGTTGCCCTCTGCGTAAGCGGGCTCGCCAACGCTTTGGAGCACCTGCGGCGTGGCGATGCACAAGCTGTACTGCCAGGATTCTACGGGCAGCGCTGTTTCGGGCGCGTAACCTGTCAGCACGGGGATGCGCTCCAGATAGTTTTCGCTGCACAAAAAGACCAGCACGCCGAAGAAGGATGCCGCCGGCAGCGTATAGCGCCTGAAAAGTTTATAGAAAAGCGGCATGAAGACGGCCGCCAGCACCAGCGCCAGGCTGACGGGAGCGTAGGGGATGATGTATTTGGGGTAATTTGCCGCCTCTATGTGGCCTTGCCGGAAAAAAGCCTCAAGCATGAGGACGGCCCTGTAAAGCGGATAGGCCGCGGCCGCCAGCACCAAAAGCAGCGACAGAAAATAAAAGAGAGGGTACTTGTTTTTCATAGGGGCCTCCGAAGCGGTCGATTGATTTCATTGTACATGATCGGACGCTTTTTGCATAGCGTGGGCAGGGCAAATCCGCCCGATGGCGCCGCACATAAAGCCATAAAAATGACGCGGAGCCCAAAACACGGATACCCGGCAAAACGGCGTCTTTACAAGTTGCGTACATATATGAACTTTTATTTACAGATTAAAAAACGGCATTGACGTGGGCAATCTGCGGTGCAATACTGAATATAAAGGTATTGGAAGCGCAAAACACATACGCTTTTTCACGTAACGCCGCCATTGCCCTTGGCGCCGCTGCGGATGGATTTTTCTCAGCATTTGTGCAAAATTCGGTCATGATGGGCATCGAAAATCGAGCCGTCTTGCCTGAAGATGGCGGTTTCTTCGGTGTCCTTTATTTACGCCCGGGATTTCGGGGGTCCTTCTGATTACAGTTAAAAAACGATGACTGCAAAAGCCGGGAAAATAACCCATGCTTGTTGCATCTGCCGGCGGATGTATTGCCCGAGGTGGCAGGCGGAAAAATTTTTAGTGGCGCACACAAAGAGAGAAAAGCGGGGTGAACGCCTTTGAAAACGGTACTTTACGGAGCCTTTCAGCAACTGAAGCGCAGCCCGTTCATGACGGCCATACTGGTGCTTCAGATTTTAATCTGTACGCTGATATTCACCAGAATAACCGGCATGATGCAAAATGACGGAAAGCTGGTGAGCGTCATGAACGCCAGCTTCCGGGAGGAGAACCTCGTGGCCTGGACGGTGGATTACGATGCGCATCCGGGCGGACCCTGCGGGCCCTACAATGCCGATTTGGAACAAAAGGCCGCAGCCGCCCTTGACTTTGACGGTGCGGAGGCGATTATTCCCGTTGCCAAAAGCATGCCGCGCACGTTTTACTTTCAGTCCGGCCTGGCGCGGGCCAACTGCGTCTTTTATCCGGACATATTGGCGGATAGTATCGAAATACCCCTTGACAAAGGGGAGTTCTGGCAGCGGGGCCGGGCCTACGGCATGGACGACGAGATTCCCGCAGTGGTCAGCCCGCGGATGCAGCAGGATTTTCCGCTGGGCAGCGTACAGATGCTGACGATGGACCAAAAGTCGCTTTCTTCCCTGGCGCCGTCTCTGGCGCAGGAGGAGGGCCTGACGCTGCGGGTGAAAATTGTTGGCGTGCTTTCGCAGCGCAATATTTACTGGCAGTTCTATGACATTGGCCGGCCCCTTGACGACTGGCTCACATCCGAGCGCGACGTGATGATCATGCCGGACGTGGACTTCGGGGAAGGCGTGGATCTGGGCGTATACGAGAGCCGCAGCGTCATCGTCCGCTTTAAAGGCGGGCAGCAGGAAAAGATGCAGGATTTTATCGACGCCGTCTTTGAAAGGGACGAGGGCGGCGCCGAAACCGTAAAGTCGCTCAGAGAAAAGGGAAACGCCACCTTTGACGCGTATCTCAGGAGCGATCTGGTGATGTTCGTCATCATGTTTATCGTGGCGCTGACGGGCATCGGCGGCAACAACGCCCTGATCCGCCAATACAACGACAAACAGTACGGCGTGTACTTCATGAGCGGCTCCACCTGGGGCCGGTGCGTCTTGATGGATATCCTGCGCAATCTGATGATCATCATTCCGCCGGGCACTTTGGGCATAATGTATCAATTCATGGTCTATTCCAGTGACCCGGTGCAGCCGTTTTTGCTCGACGGCCGGACTATCGCGGCGGTCGTGCTGATGCTGGTGTCGATCTACGTGATTTCTTCGCTGAGCTTCATCCTGCGTACCCGCAGGCAGAAGCCCGTGGATATTATCAGGAGGTGGGAGTAATGGAAAAGGTTGTCCTTGAAAAAATACACAAGGTGTATAACCCCGACACGCCCGGCGCAGTGCATGCGCTGCGCGGCGTGGACCTGCGGATCAATGAAGGCGAGATGGTGGGCATCCGAGGGGTATCGGGCAGCGGCAAGTCCACGCTGCTGCATATCCTTGGCTGCCTGGATGTGCCCACCGAAGGCAGCTACTACCTCAACGGCAGCAAAGTGCAGGTCAATAACGGCAGGGAGATGGCCCGCATCCGCAACGAGGAGATCGGCTTCGTGCTGCAGCAGTTCGGGCTTCTTTTGGAGCGCAAGGCCATCGACAATGTGCGCATTCCCCTGATGTTCGCCTCCGGTAACCGCTCCAGGAACATGCTGGGCAAGGCCTACCGGATGATGCGGCGGCTGAATATCGCACACCTGGCCGAAAAGCCCTGCGAGCAGCTCTCCGGCGGCGAGAAGCAGCGGGTGGCCATCTGCCGGGCCCTGGTCAACAGGCCCAACTTGATTCTGGCGGACGAACCCACCGGTTCGCTGGACACAAGAACCAGGCAGGACATTATGCAGGTGCTCCGCGGCCTTACGGACGAGGGAAAAACCGTCGTTATCGTCACCCACGACCCGCAGGTGGCCAAAGCGTGCGACCGGGTGCTGACCATCGAGGACGGCCGGTTTATAGATAGTGATTACGCGGAGGACGGTGCGTCCGAAGGCTGAATCAATGCTGCGCGGCCCTTGCGCCGAAAGGCCGGTTGGAGCCGCTGCGCATACTTCCCCGGCATCCCGGAACAGGCGGCGCATCCGCGCCTGTTCCGGGACGCATGCCTGAAGCGGTTTGGGCGCGTGTGGCGCCGCCCCAATGGAGGAAGGAGCTAGCTGTGAGCCGTTACAATGGAAGGAAAAAGCTCCGAAAACGGCGGCGGCCCGATCTGACGCTGCTGTATCTGGCGGCCGCGTTCATCGGCATCGTCGTGCTGACGACGGCTTTTCATGACGACAGCATGTCCGGCAACAAACACACAGACGGCGCGTGGCGCGGCGGACAGGTCATCACCTATCCGGTTTCCAGGTATGACAATCAAGGCAATGGCTACAATCTCTCCGCGCGGGCCGCCACCTTTTCCAGCTACGACGCGCAGCTGTCGCTGCACATCCAGTTTTACAATGCATATGGAGAGCTGGTTTTGGATGGCGGTGAAGAGCATCTTTACGGGAGGTATCTGGAGCAAATAAAAACCTGCAGCGATGCCAGCTTGTATGTGGTCAATACGTGGTCGGTGGACAGTTACACCGGCGTTGCCAGGAAGAAGGTTTCCCCATAGGAGGATAAGGAAGATGAAGAGGCGTCCCAAAGCGGTTCTGATTATATGGGCGGCCGCGCTGCTTCTTGCGCTGCCGGCACTGCCGGAAGAGTCGCCTGGAGTGTCCGGAAAAATGTGTGAATACAGTGCGGAGGTAAGGCCATGATACGCAATATTCAGCTCGCGGCGCAGGATATGTACGCCTATTTCAAAGCCCAGAAAAAGTCGCTGCTGGTAATTATTTTATGCTTTGCCCTGGCGCTGTTTACGCTTTTGTACAGTTATGCGTATCATACCGGCATTAAGCAGGACGTAAGCGAAGGCGGCAGGGACAGCTACGTGTTCAACATGTCGATTGAGTCTTGGCCGCAGGCGCCGCCGGTGGTGACTGCGCAGCGGGACGCGCAGCTTCGGCAGTACCTCCTGTCCTCCGGTCTTCCCAGCTTTTACGCCGTCCGCTACGAGGGGACCACCCTGTTCAACCGGTATGAAAACGAGCCGCTGGAACAGTCCTATGCGTCGCCTTACAGGGTACTTGGCGTCGAGTATCAGGACACGGGGCGCCTGCGGCAGGGGTGGGCGCTGAACCCCAGCCCCGAAGTGACGCTCTTTTCGGGCCGGTGGCTGCGGCAGGGGGACGCGGGCAAGCACCGCGCCATCGTGTTTGCCAAAACATGGCCGGAAGAATCTCCCGAGGGCATGGCGCTGCCCGAAACGGTGCGGCTGCCCTATGACGAGGCGGTCTATCAGGTGATCGGTGCGGCGGATTTTACCACCGACACGGCATATGGCCCAAGGGATCCGGAGATATTTACATCTGCTGCAATTGCCGATATATTTCCTGAGGTGAGCGGGCACTACATCCTGATTCCCATGGAAACCTTCATTGAAGAGCAGTACCCCATCTTTGCGGTGACGCTGCTTTTTTCCAAGTCCCCGACGCGGGGACAGAAGGCGCGCCTGGAGCAGAAACTGGAGGAGATTTTCCCTTCCGGAGATTTCTCCGTGAATACCGTTTACTCCGACGGGGTGGTGGGTATCAGCCGGTACCATCAGCAGATCATCTCCTCGGTATACATAGCGTTTCTGGGCTGCGTCAACGCGGTGGTGCTGTACCTGTTCTGGCTGAGGCTCAACATGCGGCGCACGGCCATCTATATGATGCACGGGCTCACGGGCAGCAACCTGAAATGGACGATGGCCATCGAGGCGGCGCTGGTGACCATGTTGGGTTTTGCGGCGGGCATAGCGCTGTATGCGCTCGTCAGGCTTCTTTTGCCTCCGCACCAGAACTTCATGTACGCGCTTGATTGGACCGGTGCATTGTATATGATGCTGGGCATCGAGGTGTTCGTACAGGTATGCGTGGATGTCAATTACGTGATGACCTACACCAACGATGCGCTCATCGTCCACATCAATTAGGCGCGGGTGCAAGGGAGGATTTATCGTGCTTCGCAACGTGAAGCTGGCGCTGCACAATCTTGCCCAAAACGTGGTCAGACAAACGAAATCCCTGGCGGTGATCGTGCTGTGCTTCGCGCTGGCGCTGTTTTCGCTGATATACATGTATGCCTATTACACCGGCGTCAAAAAAGGCGACGTGGAAACAAGCGGCAGGGACACTTACGTGGTCAACGTGAAACTTCCCGCACTGCCCGACGCGCTGCCGGTGATCTCGCCGGAAAGACACGAAAAGCTGCTCGAATATATCGGGGCAAGGCGCCTTCCCGATCTTTATGCCGTGCGCTATGAAGGCACCACGCAGACCAACCGGTACGAGGGACGGCCGCTTTCTCCCGATCATGCCGTGGGCAGGCCGTATCAGGTGGTGGGCATGCAGTACTGGGATGCGGGCAGGCTCATGTGGGGGCTTTTCCAGGAGGCGCGCCTGATGCAGGGCCGGTGGCTGCGCAGGGGCGATATGGGCAAGAACCGGGCCGTGGTCCACTGGACGCTGGATACGGAGAACTCCCCGGACGTCAGTGCTATGCCGCCGGAAGTTACCCTGATGCACGACGACACCGTTTACCAGACGGTGGGCATGGCGGACTTTTTTACCGACACTTCCGGCGGCTACTGCATCGTCATTCCCATCGATACCTATATTGAAAAGGGGTATCCGGTATACAACGTGACGCTACTGTTTTCCGCCAGTCCCAATGTGTTCCAGCGCAGGGGCCTGAAGAAATTTGTGAATACGGAGCTTTTCCCCGGCGGCAATTTTGTGCTGGAGGCGGCGTACTCCGACGACAGCGGCGGCCGGGTCAGCCGGTACGCCCACCAGTTGGCCACATCGGTGTATATGGGCTTTCTGGCCTGCGTCAACGCACTGGCGCTGTTTATTTTCTGGATGAGGAACAATATGCGCCAGTCGGCCATCTACATGATGCACGGGCTTTCCGCCCCGAACCTGAAGTGGACGCTGGCCATGGAGGTGGGTTTCATCACCATGATCGGCTTTAGTCTGGGACTGGCAGTCTTCTTTGCGGTGCGTCTGCTGATACCGGGCGCCGAAAACTACTTGTACGCGCTGCGCTGGTGGGAACCCCTTGTGATGATGCTGGGCATCGAGGCGTTCGTGCAGCTGTGCGTGGACGTGGCCTATCTGAATACCTATACAAACGACGCGCTGATCTCCCAGGTGTATTGACCGGCGGCGCGGTATGCCGGTATGATGGGAATATAAGGAAAGCGGGAGGCGGCGCTCATGTACCACCAGGATTGGATCATGCGGCAGATCCAGATGCTGACGCAGATGATGGCGCGGGTCTTTTTTGACAAGGACGCGATTGTCTACCAAATGGACGATAAAAATGACCTGAGCCGGGGGGACCTTCTGCACAAAGAGCTTCTGGC
>JBMNQS010000096.1:0-6297 GCA_050944255.1 Christensenellales bacterium
CAACTCCTTCATCACGTCCCCTGTTTCTCGGGGGATTTTTTCTCATTTTGAACAAGCGACACGAAACTTTCTCTTTCGAGTGGACTATCCACACGAAACTAATCAAGCGACACGAAACTCAGACTTTCGTGTAGAGGGTTTCACCTGCGAATAAAACGGTGTAGAAAAACGCTCGAATAGTGGGAAAACAGGCCATTTTGCACCTTTTCATTTATTTTGCATTTCCGCAAAAGCTTTGATATTCGCACCTTTTAGGCATAAAAAAAGACAACTGGCGGATTGTATCCGTTTTGTTGTCCTTTTATGGAGGCGCCACCCGGATTTGAACCGGGGAATGAGGGTTTTGCAGACCCTTGCCTTACCCCTTGGCTATGGCGCCCTATGGAGCGGAAGACGAGATTTGAACTCGCGACTTTCGCCTTGGCAAGGCGACGCTCTACCACTGAGCTACTCCCGCAGATGGTGCCTCAGAGTGGAATCGAACCACCGACACAGGGATTTTCAGTCCCTTGCTCTACCGACTGAGCTACCGAGGCATACATGGCGACCCGGAAGGGGCTCGAACCCTCGGCCTCTAGCGTGACAGGCTAGCGCTCTAACCAAACTGAGCTACCGGGCCATGTATGGGCATAACGACTTTGTGGTGGGAACAATTGGGCTCGAACCAATGACCCCTTGCTTGTAAGGCAAGTGCTCTCCCAGCTGAGCTATGCTCCCGAAAAGCCGTTATGCGACGCGTTTTAGTATAGTGCAAAAGCCGGTAAAAGTCAACATTCGTCCGGGAAAAAACTATAGGCGCGATTCGGGCGGTATTTTTGAGGCGGTTGAACCTGGTGGGGAAACATCGTATAATGATTACAGAGCTCATATAACATGTGAAACATTATTTTTACCGAATGCCGGTTTTGCTTATTTTGTTTTTATTTTATCATTGGGAGGGCCGACGATGCACATTGAGGCGCTGGAAGATCTCAGGCAAAAGGCGAAGGATATCCGAAAATTGGCGCTTGGCGCTATGGGCGATTACGGAGAGGGCCATGTGGGCGCCAGTCTTTCCATGGCGGATATTCTGGCGGTGCTCTACTTCGGCGGAAAGATGCGCGTCGATCCGGAAAATCCGACGTGGCAGGTCCGGGACCGGCTCGTGGTGTCCAAGGGCCACGGCGGTCCCGGCGTCTACGCCGCGCTGGCGCTGAAGGGCTTTTTCCCGCAGGACATGCTCTATACGCTCAACCGCAAGCATACCCGCCTGCCCAGCCACTGCGATATGGCGCGCACGCCGGGGATCGATCAGTCCACCGGTTCACTGGGGCAGGGACTTTCCTGCGCGCTGGGGCAGGCCATCGGCCTGCGCCTGAACGGAAACACAGGCAGCCGCGTGTTCTGCATCTGCGGCGACGGCGAACTGCAGGAGGGCCAGAACTGGGAGGCCATGATGCTGGCCAGGCAACGCAGGCAGGACAACCTGACGGTGATCATCGACGTGAACCACCTGCAGAATTCCTTTTCGCCCGATGCGTATCTGGAGCCGCTGGATAAAAAGCTGGAGGCTTTTATCGGCCGCGTCATTGAAATCGACGGCCACGATCACGCGGCCATCGCTGAGGCCGTAGACCGGGCCGCCGCGTATAAGGACGGGCCCACGGCCATCATCGCCCACACCGTCAAGGCCAAGGGATTTGTCCGGGAGGGCCGTGCCGATGTCCATTATACCAAAATCACGCCGGAGGAAGTGACGGCATCCTTTGGCATTATTGACGCCATGTAAGGAGGCTTTTTTATGTCCATTCACGATCTGTCCGGCACCGATGTCTTTTGCGACCGGCTCATCGAGCTGGCCCGTGATCTTCCCATCGTACTTTTGTCCATGGACTCCGCAGGCGGCGTCAACGGCAAAAAGTTCGAGGCGGCCCACGGCGGCCGCTACATCGAGTGCGGCATCGCCGAAGCCAACGCCGTCTGCGTCGGCGCGGGGCTTTCAGCCACGGGGCATATTCCGGTGGCCCATACCCACGCGCCGTTTATCACCCGCCGCGTCATGGACCAGCTGGTGATTTCCGTTGCCTACAGCGGCCTGAACATCAAGATCATCGGCACCACGCCGGGCATTTATTCCCAGGCCAACGGCGGCACGCATCTGGGCATCGAGGACATTGCCCTGATCCGCAGCATTCCGCGCTTTAAGGTGATCGACGCCTGCGACAATGTGGCCATCGACAGGATGCTCCCGGCGATCATGGCCGACCCCGACCCGGTCTATCTGCGCTTTAGCCGCTGCTGCGAGTCGCCGGTGTACGAAGAGGACGCATCCTTTACCATCGGCAAGGCCAACAAGCTGCTTGACGGGGAGGATTTGACCATCTTTGCAAACGGCCTGATGGTCCAGTTTGCGCTCAGGGCCGCGGCCAAGCTGAAAGAGGAGGGCATCGGCGCCTGCGTCTATGACATGCACACCGTCAAACCCATCGACCAGGAGGCCGTCATGCAGGCCCAGACGCGCGGAAGCGGCGTGATCATCGCCGCGGAGAACAGCACCGTCGTCAACGGCCTTGGCAGCGCCGTGGCCGAGGTTATGGCGGAATCCGCCCTGGGAGGGCGGCTGGTGCGTTTCGGCATCCGCGACCGGTTCGGCGTGGTGGGGGATCTGACGTCCATCTGCGAGGAGCTGGGCATTACCTGGCAGGACCTCTATCTGGCGGCGAAATCGGCGTTGGGCGCATGAATCCATCGGTTTGCCGATACGAACTTTTAGCCGCCCTTCAGCGGCCGGGCTGAAAAAAGACGCTTTTCCGGACTGGAGCCGCGGCTCCGCGGCGTAAACCGCTTGGCTTACGCCGCGGATGCAAAGCCTGAAAGAACACTGTGAAGGACAGGTCTGTCTGCCTGCGGGAAAGTTTTTCCAATAGCACGGCGGCTTCAGGGCAAATACCTGCACTTTGCTCTTTCAGTGTGCGGAGAACCGGCGCGCCCGCCGGGAAAATGCGGGCCGCCTATAACAACATTGAATACGTTTCCTCAAATTTTTTTGTTTTCAAAACAACTTCAAAACAACTTCTGATTTTTACTGTGCTAACCTGTGTATAACGAGGGTAAGAAGTCTTTTAGATTTGATCGTGTCTGACATGAAGCGTATTGTTTCATCCAAACAACGCAATCAAATTTTGAGAGGAGGGTTGCAAGCGTAAGGACTTAAGTAAAGGCGGATGCTTTAGATGCAGTGGAAGCATATTTGCCTTTGGTTTTTACAGGGCAATCCACCTTTCCGGCGGATGTAAGAGCAAAGGCAAGGCCGAATGGCTTCGATTGCAAGGAGCCTGCACCACGAAAGTTTAAAGAATCACATTTGCTTATACAATGGATCTTAACTCAAGACACGACAACGGTAAAGCGCATTCTAAAGCCAAAAGCGCCTCCACACAAGCGGGGGCGCTTTTGGCTTGCCGCATCACTTTTGTCTGATTGCAGGCCCGTCCTGCGCGGTCGCAAGGCCCGGCGCTCTTATTTCGGCGGCATCCAGAATAAGGATAGCGCCGCGCTTTGAAAAACCACGGGGCTTTATGGTATGATAATCTAAGAGAAGCAGCTTTTGTTTATCTGCGCGCGGGCGGCGCCTTTTGCGGCGCGGCCACGCGTGATTTGAACCGGGAGGTGAAAGAGTGCCGGCGCATATTTTAATCGTTGAAGACGAGCAGGACGTCCGTGAAATCATTACCACCACGCTGTCCACCGCAGGTTATCAGTATCATGAGACGGGCTCGGGCAAGGCGGCGGTGCGCCTGGCGGAAAGCCGGGATTTCGACCTGATACTGCTGGACATTCTTTTGCCGGAGATCGACGGTTTTGAAGTGTACGAACAGATCAAGAAGTTCAAGAGCATCCCGGTGATTTACCTGACGGCGCTGATGAATGAGGAAGACAAGGTCCGCGGCCTGTCCCAGGGCGCCGAGGATTATATGGTCAAGCCCTTTTATCCCAAGGAGCTGCTGCTTCGCATCGAGAAGGTGCTGCGCCGCTTTTCCAATCAGGAGAAAATCTTATCTGCCGGCGGCGTACAGCTCGATTTACAAAAGCACGAAGCGTACATGGACGGCGCCAAGGTGGACTTGATGCCTCAGGAGCTGAAGCTGCTGACGTATCTGATGCGCAATCCCAGGGTGACGCTTACCCGCGAGCAGATTCTCGAGATGGTCTGGGGCATGGACTACGAGGGCGGCTCACGGACGGTGGATATTCATATCCAGCAGCTTCGCAAGAAACTTTCATGGGAGAACAGGATCAGCACCGTATACAAGCTGGGCTACCGGCTGGACGCGGGAGACTAAATTATGAAACTGTGGCTGAAAGTCTATATGGTGGTCATGGCGGTGGCGTTTTTGCTGATCAATATCGTTGCGGCGTTGATGCTGGTGCAGAGCCAGAACCAGGCGCTGGATCAGGAGATCAGCAGCGCCTTTTCCGACCATCAGATGATCTCGGACACGGTGGCCGCCAGCATGGCGGTCTTTGACGAGCAGAACCCGTTGAACGCCATCGACAACGCCATACGGGTGGCCACCCGTTTTTCCAGCCATACGGATATAAAACTGGATATTACCACGCAGAACGAGGCGGTGCTTTACTCCACACTGGATTTGGATGTGAAAAAGGAGATCATGACCGCCGTGCACAGGAGCGGCGCGCTGGAGAGGACCGTCTACGTTGTGGTGAACGAGCCTACGCCCAGTGTCGGCGTATACGGCACGTTTATGTTTAACAATGAGCAGTACTCTCTGGTGTATACCAGGGACATCTCCTCGCTGTACCGCCAGACGGAGCGGCAGGCGCAGCGGGTATTTTTTATTATGATTGCGGCCATGGTTGTCTGCGGCGTCATGCTGTTTTATCTGATCCGCATCGTAATGCGGCCCATGGCCCGCCTGGCGGAGATGACCCAGCGCATGGCGCAGGGCCAGTACGACGTGCGCAACGACGTGCATTCCGGTGACGAGGTGGGGCACCTGGCGGAGAACTTCAACACCATGGCCGACGCGGTGCAGTATCACATTGGAAACCTTTCGCAGATGGTCAGCGCCCAGAAGGATTTCATTTCCAACTTTGCCCACGAGTTGAAGACGCCGCTGGCGGTGGTGATCGGCAATGCGGA
Organism: Christensenellales bacterium; assembly: GCA_050944255.1. Classification (GTDB taxonomy): domain Bacteria; phylum Bacillota; class Clostridia; order Christensenellales; family Maliibacteriaceae; genus JBMNQS01. Next base: position 5,144 of record JBMNQS010000096.1, read on the forward strand.
ACTGATGCAGATGCTGCCCATGACGCCCCAGGAGAGTGAAAAGCGGCTGCGGGCCATTACCACCCATGCGCAGAGCATCGAGACGCTGAGCTTAAAGCTGATGGATATCATGGCGCTTGAGAGCGGCGGCAGGAGCGTCAACTATATACAGATGGAGCCCATTGAACTGACCGCGCTGTTCACTCAGGTACAGGAGGCCATGGCTTCCCGGCTGGACAAGCGCAAACAGGCGCTGGTGGTCTCCAGCCAGAATCTTGTGATAAGCGCCGACCGCACGCTGATGGTCAGCCTGTTTGCGAATCTGATCGACAACGCCTCCAAAGCGTCCAAAGAGGGGGATGTGATTTATCTGGAGGCCTCCCGAAATGACGGCTTTATTGTGGTATCGGTGATTGACAGCGGCATCGGCATGACAAAAGAAGAGATCAGCCGGGTGAAGGAGCCCTTCTACATGGCGGATAAGTCCCGTTCCCGCGCCACCAACGGTATTGGACTGGGGCTTTCGCTGTGCAATACCATCGCCGAAGCCCATGATGCGAAGCTGCAGATTATCAGCACGGTGCAAAAGGGAACCACGGTCTCGGTATTTTTTCCTGCGGGAGCAGCTGCGGAGGGCCCGATGAAAGGAGAGCGGTCATGAACACAACCGAGCGCAGGGTTTTCATATTGTTTTGTGTCTTCATACTGCTTATGGGGTACGGCGGTTACAGGCTGCTGAGCAAGCTGCCCGAGTTCATTCGCGGCGACAAATCCGGCGTGGCGTACGATCATCCCGATTATATTGCGCAATTGCAGGACCCCGACAACACGCCGGTGCCTGATCCGGAAAAGGAGGAAAAGCGTTCCCAGAAGCATCAGGCGCTCAATGAGCTGATGAATCAATACGTCTATTACGTGTATTATCCTTCCGACGTGGCCGAGCCGCAGCGGTTTTCTCTGCCTGAGCAGTACGAGGTGGCCGACAAGTCCGCCGAGATATTCCAGAACGCTATGGGCTTTTCGCCCAAGCGCTACAACAATTATCTGGCGCTGTCGCACAATCAGTATCTGGGGATATGGTATGTGACCTGGCTGCCGAAGGATCAGGCCTGGCCTGTGGATACCGCCGGTCAGACGGAGCCCTTTGATACTTACTTCTGCCATTTGTACGAGGA
>JBMNQS010000097.1:0-5858 GCA_050944255.1 Christensenellales bacterium
TGTCCATCCCCATTATACTGCAGGAGTGCCTTAAGGCGGGCGTCCGGAAACAGGATATCAAGCTCATCTGCTCCAACGGCCTGCACAGGAAAAACACCAAGGAGGAAATCCGCAGCCTCCTGGGTGAGAAGGTCTTTAACGACTACTACTACGACGGCCAGATCGTCAACCACGACAGCGAGGACTGGGATAACCTGGTGGACCTGGGCAAGGACGATATGGGCAATCCGGTGATCATGAACAGGGAGGTGTTCGAGTCGGACCTGGCGGTACTCATCGGCCACGCACTGGGCAACCCCTACGGCGGATACTCCGGCGGGTACAAGCACTGCACCACCGGCATCACCCACTGGCGCTCCATCGGCAGCCACCACAATCCCCACGTGATGCACGGCCACGACTTTACCCCCGTCAACTCCAAGAGCACCATGCGCCGCAAATTCGACGCCATCGGCATGCATATGGAAAAGAAGATGGGCAGAAAATTCTTCTGCTGCGACGCGGTGCTGGATACCTACGCCCGGCAGATCGCCGTCTTTTCCGGCTACGCCGAGGCCATCCAGCCGCTGTGCTGGGAAGTGGCCGACAAGCGTACCTACGTCCACTGGGCCGACAAGAAATACGATATCATGGTATTCGGCATGCCCCAGGCGTTCCACTACGGAAACGGCATGGGTACCAATCCCATACTGATGCTGCAGGCCATCTCCGCCCAGGTGGTGCGCCACAAGCGGGTGCTGTCCGACCGGGCGGTGATCATCTGCTCCTCCATCTGCAACGGCTACTTCCACGATGAGGAGTTCCCGGCCTACAGGGAGATTTTCGACCTGTTCCAGCGCGATTACGCCAACACGCTGCCGGATGTGGAAAAATTCGGCGAGTACGTCTCGGAAAACAAGGCGTACATCGATAAATACCGCTACAGCTACGGCTACCATCCGTTCCACGGGTTCTCCATGATCTCCTGCGGGCACATCGCCGAGATGAATACCAGCGCCATCTACATCGTGGGCGCACAGGAGCCGGGCTACGCCCGGGCCATGGGCATGAAGACCCGCGCCACTTTCGAGGAAGCCCTCGCCGACGCAAAGAAAAAGTACGCCGGAGAGGATGCCAACATACTGGCGCTGCCAAAGACGTTCACCACCGCGGCGGTGCACCTGTGCCCGAAAGTGTAGCACAGGGGCTTGGGGCGCCGCTGTAAAGGGCAGGACGGCAAGCGCTCCTGCACTGGAAATCAGATGATGTGCATCATAAAATCGTACCCGCTGCGGGTACGATTGAGGCCGTCAAAAAACATAGTTTTTTGACGGGCATGCCAGGGCTTTTCCTGCTGCAAAAACCAAACAGCCGGTTTTTGCAGCGGCCGGAAAACCCTGAAAGGAGTGGGCTGCGGCCGCACAGGGTCGGCCCCCTTGGGTCTGTCGCCCTTGCCCACGGAATTTAAATTAGGGGGCTTCGGCCCCCTAATAACCCCCAAAGAAACTTTTTTGACAGTCTGAATCGTACCCGCTATGGGTACGATTATTTTTGTCTTGGCAGCTTTTATCTGGGTTAACGAAACGTTCCTGTTTCGGATGGCAACTGCGTGGCGAAGCCGGGCATGACTTCAAGCGCCGCACGGCGGCTCAACCGTCCCTGCGCCGGGGCGCGTAGCCCATTTCCTGCAGCAGCCGCGCCAGTGTGTGCAGGCGCTCCGCCGTCAACTCCTCGTCCCTTCGAAGGGCCTGGAAAAAAAGCTCGATGTCCTCGTCGATCATCGGGTTGTCCGTGCAGACCTCCACCGTCATGGCCGCTCCCTGGAGCCCCACCCGGTCGATCTGCGGATTGTCCGGGTCGTAGAGGTTTTTATAGCGGTAAGCCTCGGCAAAATACTGCTGGGCCTTCAAAATGAGGATGGCCAGGTCCAGCACCCGGTGGATGGGCATCTCCTCGCTCTGGCGCGACCACTTCTCCCCCGTGTGGCGCCAGACTTTAGCGGAGATGTCCACCCTGCCCCGGTCGTTCCACTGGGCAAGGCCCAGCGACAGTCCCTTGGCGTCGGAATCTCCGGCCTTTCGGCCGTCAATAGGCTCGTAATCCTGCGCCACGATCACCGGCTTGTGTTTCAGGGTTGTGGGAATATTCATGGGGTTCTCTCCTGTTCTGAGTGGTTTAATTAGTAGTTTACTAAATTACTAATTAATTATGACGGAAAATGCCGACTTTGTCAAGGAGCCATATGGCGCAAATTTTTATCGGAGGCGGAATAAACGGAAAATCCGAGTGCGGAAACCGCCCTCTATGCCGCTTACGTAAACCGATATGGATACACCGCGCCAAAGCCGCACGCAAGGCCGAAAAAAGGGCATCCTCGTATCAAGAATACCCTTTTTGTCCTATCATGTCTTTTCTGTGGGCTAAAACTTCGGCCCGTCTGCGGCTTCTTTAAACATGCGCCGGGAAACAGCCGCCGTGAAGGCGCCTGCTACTCCGCATCGTAAACCCGGATGGCTTCATTGATGGCCGCAATCTCCTCAGATGTCAGCTCCCAGGCCATGGCCGCGCAGTTTTCTTCGGCCTCGCCCACATTGCGTACTCCGAACAGGGCGGTATCGATCTGCGGGTGCTGGGTGTTCCAGTTGATCGCCACCTGCGCCACCGGCACGGAGCGCTCCGCCGCAATCTTATCCAGCGTCTCCAGAAGTTTCATGGCCCTGGAGAACCTGGGCTCCACAAAGAAATTGTAGAAGGTGTACCGGGCGTCGTCCGCCGTCCACCGCGGCAGTTCGCGAATTGCCCCCGTCAAGATGCCCGCCCCGAGGCTGCCGTAACTCATCACGGCGATGTCCTTGGACTTGGCATAGTCGATCACCGCCTGCTCGCTCCTGTCCACCATGGAATACGGAGGCTGTATCGCCGCGATCTCGCCGTACTTTTCCATTTCCTGCATCAACTCCAGCGGATAGTTGGAAAGGCCGATAAAACGCGCCTTCCCCGCCTGCTGAATCTCCACCATGGCCCGCATGGTCTCCTCGCAGGGGGTGTTCTTGAAATCGGGCTTATGCACCAGGTACAAATCCACATAGTCCATCTTCAGGCGGCGCAGGGAATCGTCGATCTCCTGCATGATGCTGTCGTACGTCACGTCGCGCTCAAAGCCCTGGATGCCCTCGCCAAACCTCAGGCCGGCCTTGGTGGTAATGAAAAGCTCCGAACGCTGGTATCCCGAGAGTACCTCGCCTAAAAGCTCCTCCGCGTAGCCCATGCCGTAGGCCGGCGCGGTATCCACCGAATTGATGCCGTTTTCCAGCATCTTGCCGATGGCGGCAACCGAGTCCTCCTTGTTGACCTCGCCCCAGTTCTGCCCGCCAATGGCCCAGGTGCCCACCGTCATCACCGATAAATTAGCCTGGATTTTCCCGAATCTTTTGAAACGCATGTTCATTTCTCCTTTTACTGATTTTCGTGCGGATGAACCCGCCGTGAAAAAAATATTTCATGCGGCCTGTGTGCGGCCGCAGGGGCCCCGATGATAGGACGATCCTTTTGCCTCCGTCCGTATGAGCAAAAGCCGCATCCGCAGACAGCGCCGCATGCAGCTTGTGCCGCCCTTCAACCTGCCGGAAAAAACAGCCCGATGATAGCAGGCAAACGAATCAAGGCAGGCGCCGCGCCAAAGTGCCCGTTTCTCCCGCCTCAAACGATCTATCTACCATTATATAATAAATCCCAGCCAATACAAGCGGCGCAGGCTACTTTTCCCGCAGGCTGCGCAGCAGTTCTATTTCCTGAGCATAGCCGGAAAGTTCGTCGTTGGGTGTCTCCAGATAAAAGGGCAGGTGACGCAGCCGCGGATGGTTGATGACGCGGGCAAAACCCTCTATGCCGATGTGCCCCTCCCCTATCCTCGCGTGACGGTCCTTCTTAGCGCCCAAAGGACTCTTGCTGTCGTTTAAATGCACCGCGTGCAGCCGGCCTAAACCTATGACCCGCTCGAAATGGTCCAGTACCGAGTCCAGATCGTCCGCGATGTCGTAACCGCCGTCGAACACGTGGCAGGTGTCCAGGCAGACCCCCACCTTGTCCTTCAGCTCGACGCCGTCGATAATCGCCCGAAGCTCCTCAAAATTCCCGCCGATCTCGCTGCCCTTTCCGGTCATCGTCTCAAGAAGCACCGTGGTGGACATTTCCGGCCATAAAAGATCGTTAAGCTGCTCCACGATCCACCGGATGCCCGCCTCCACGCCCTAGCCCACGTGGCTGCCCGGATGAAAATTGTACAGATTCCCCGGCATCGCCTCCATACGCGCAAGATCGTCCCGCATGGCCAGACGCGCAAACTCACGGGTGTGCGCCTTGTCCGAAGCGGCGTTGAGCGTGTAAGGCGCGTGCCCCAGCAGCTTGCCGAAATGATTGTCCACCGCCAGCTTCAGCAGCGCCTGCATATCCTGCGGGTCGATATCCTTGGCCTTGCTGCCGCGGGGATTGCGGGTGAAAAACTGAAACGTGTTGGCGTCTATGGACAAGGCGGCCTTGCCCATGGCCTCAAAGCCTTTAGCCGTGGAAAGATGGCAGCCGATCATGAACATATCAAAAACACTCCTTTGCACAATACCCTTATGGTGCAGGAAGTTGCCAAATTTGTCAAATGACCGGGCGATTGACATCGCCGCCTTTAGGCATTAAAATGGTAGATGCTTGCGCGCCTGCGCAGATGAAAAACACATGGAAATATGTAGTGCGCCTATAGCTCAGCAGGATAGAGCGTCCGCCTCCTAAGCGTAAGGGGTTCTCACGCCGGGAGTGCATAAAAATTGAATAAATCTTGCATATGCGCCTGTAGCTCAGTGGATAGAGCATTCGCCTCCTAAGCGAAGGGTCGGACGTTCAAGTCGTCTCAGGCGCGCCAAATGCCGTAAAATAAAGGGTTTTGCGGCATTTTTCTTTTTGGCCCGTTTCCTCCCCTGCGTGAACGCATTCTGTTTTCATCATGCATAAATACGCGTTTTCAGCTAAGAGGATTCGAACCGATTTTCACGTTCCAGCTAATATCGGGGGCCCTTTTGCTAATAGGGTTATTAGCAGGATGTGGACATTTCAGGATTTCACCAGTTTCGCCAGCGTCCCCGCCAGTTCCGGAGAGGTCTTCAGCTGCTCGATCAGGTCCGCCAGATCGATTGTGTTTTTCGGCTCTGGCGGCTTGACGTTGCGCAGGTCCGGGTTGGCATAGAACGCCGCCTCAAACCTCTGCGCGTTGAGCTTGCGGTCCTCGTCCAGGATATGCGCGTAGACCTTGGTGATCATGTCGATCTCGGCGTGGCCGGTGTCGCCTTGCGTGGCCTTCAGGTCGCCCTTATTGAGCTTGAGCTTGTAGGTCGTGCTGGAGTGCCGCAGGGAATGGAATACCACATTCGGCAATCCCACCTTTTCTCTCAGACGCTGGAAGGACTCGGCGATCAGCCGTTCCTCACAGGGCCTGCCGTTGGCCAGCGCAACGACGAGGTTGTAATCCTCATACTCGTCTTGCAGCAGGTCCTTGAGCACCTTTTGGTTTCCCCTGTACTCCCGCAGGATGTAGGCTGCGGTTTTGGGCAGCCAAACCTTGCGTACGCTGGACCTGGTCTTGGGCGTCTTGAGCACCAGTCGCGTTTTGGGATTGCGTTGCACCGCCGGGAACACGCGGATGATATCCTTCTGGTCCAGTACCTCAATGGCCTTCACGGACGCCCGCTGAAGCTCCTTCTCGACACAGACATGCGCGTCGTCCCGGGCGATGTCCCGCTTTTCAATGTGCACGTTGTCCCAGGTCAGCCCCAGTATTTCGCCGACCCGCAGCGAGCAGGCAAAGGCCAGGTTCATCGCGATATACAGCCTGC
>JBMNQS010000098.1:0-5849 GCA_050944255.1 Christensenellales bacterium
AACCACAGCATCCTCCCGCGAAGCGAAATAAAAGTTCTTTGGAGTTCTTAGAACCTTCTTTCAAGAAAGGTTCTAAGCGGGTCCGGGCGGAGCCCGGCGGGTTCCAAGCGTCTGCGGGGAGGGTAAAACGATCAACTACAGCATCCTCCCGCGAAGCGAAATAAAAGTTCTTTGGAGTTCTTAGAACCTTTCTTTCAAGAAAGGTTCTAAGCGGGTCCGGGCAGAGCCCGGCGGGTTCCAAGGGCAGCGCCCTTGGCCGTATCCTTGGCGGCCCAACCCTCAAAACGGCGGGATACCCCATGTTTCGCGTTATAACGCAAAACTTCCACACTTTAATGTGCCGCTCACTTGTGTTAAAATAAAACAAATACTACCAGGAGCGGAGGAAACAAAAACCATGCGTACCATCAGATTTACATATGAGGGGTATACCGGCTACGGCGAAGTGCGCTCGGATAAAGTCCACGTGCTTGACCGCGCGCCTTATCTTGGCGCGAACGAGACCGGCGTGGTGATCGATCTTGCCGACGTCAGGCTTCTGGCGCCGTGCGTTCCCGGCAAGATCATCGCCGTGGGCGTCAATTACAGCGACCACGCCGCAGAGGTCAATTTTGAAAAGCCGCCGGAGGAACCGCTGATCTTCATGAAGCCGCCCTCGTCGGTGATCGGCCCGGACGTGGCCATCGAAATCCCTGCCGGCTCGCAGAGCGTGGACCACGAGTGCGAGCTGGCGGTGGTGATCGGCAGGCGCTGCAGAAACGTCCGGTGCGAGGACGCCCTGTCGGTGGTCTACGGCTACACCTGCCTCAACGACGTATCCGAGCGCGCCATGCAGAAAAAGGACGGCCAGTGGGTACGAGCCAAGGGCTTTGACACCTTCTGCCCGCTGGGCCCGTGGATCGAAACCGACGTTGACCCCGCGGACCTCATTATCCGTTCCATTTTAAACGGCGAAATCAAGCAGGACTCCACCACGGCGCTGCTTCTGAACCCGGTGGACAAGCTCATCGAGTTCATTTCCGGCATCATGACGCTGGAGCCCGGCGACGTGATCGCCACCGGCACGCCCTCGGGGGTCTCGCCGATGCGCGGCGGCGACGAGATCGAGATCTTCATCGAGGGCATCGGCTCACTGAAAAACCCGGTGGTGGCCCTGTAAGTATCCGGCAGCGGCTGCAGGCGCATACAGGCATGCGCCGGACCCATCTTATACTTGACGGAGGTCTCTATGGCTTATCGTTCCCACTTAAAGAAACCGGAGCTGGACCGTCTCTTCGAGGCGATTCTGCTGCTTGAGAGCCAGGAGGAATGCTACCGTTTCTTCGAGGACATCTGCACCGTATCGGAGCTGGAGGCGCTGGGTCAGCGGCTTGAAGTGGCGCAGATGCTTCACCGGCGGTGCACTTACCAGGATATCGCGGAGAAAACCGGCGCTTCCAGCGCCACCATCAGCCGTGTCAACCGCTCGCTGCAGTACGGCGCCGGCGGCTACAAGCTGATGATGCCCCGACTGCCGGAAACTGTCGAAAAATCGCCTAAAAAGAAAAAGTAAGCGGCGGCGCCCTTCGTCCGGCCGCGCGGTGCCTTTAAGCTGTTTCTTTCGGGTCCGGGCGGCGCTTGAATGCCATTGAAAGCGTCGCGCCTCCCGCGTCATGCCCGTGGGGGCTTCTCCGGCCTCTTGAACCGAATTGCACCTACACGCCGCCAACCAAGCACGGCGCGGGAATGCCGCGCCAAAATCTGTCCCCAAGCAAAGGAAACCTCTATGCAAAACGATCTTTTCAATATGGACGCACTCAACGACAGGCAGCGCGAAGCGGTAGAGCACACCGAGGGCGCGCTGCTTGTTTTAGCGGGCGCGGGCAGCGGCAAGACCCGCGTGCTGACCATGCGCATCGCCCACTTGATCAGGAACCGCCACGTGGCGCCCCACAATATTCTGGCCGTCACGTTTACGAATAAGGCGGCCCGGGAAATGCGCGAGCGGCTGGAAGTCCTGGTGGAAGGCGGCCACGGCGTATGGTGCAGCACGTTCCACAGCCTGTGCGTGCGCATCCTGCGCCGCGAGGCGAAGCATATCGATTACGAGCCGTCGTTCACCATCTATGACGAGGAGGACGCCGGCCGGCTGATCGCCTCATGCATCGAGCGGGCGGGCGTCTCCACCGAGCACTATCCGGTGTCCTTCGTCAGGCGGCAGATCTCCTCCGCCAAGGACAGGATGATCGCTCCGAATGAATTTGCCTCAAAGTGCGAGGACTGGCGCGCCGACAAGCTGGCGCAGATTTACAGGGCCTACGCCAGGAACCTGAAGGCCAACAACGCCATGGATTTTGACGATCTTATCTTGAACGTGCTGACGCTGTTCGCCGACCATCCGGATATACTGGCCGCCTACGCGGCGCGGTTTTGCTACATCCATGTGGACGAGTACCAGGACACCAACCAGGCCCAGTACATGCTGGTGCGCCTTCTGGCGGGTTACCACGGGAACATCTGCGTGGTGGGCGACGACGATCAGAGCATCTACGGCTGGCGCGGCGCGGACATCGGCAACATACTGAATTTCGAGCGGGACTATCCGGGCGCGCGGGTGGTGCGCCTGGAGCAGAACTACCGCTCCATGGGCAATATTTTAAACGCCGCCAACAGCGTCATCGAGCACAACACCCAAAGAAAGAGCAAGCGGCTTTGGACCGACAGGGGCGACGGCGAGCGGGTGGAGGTGATTTCCGTATCCGACGAGCATTCCGAGGCCCGGTTCCTGGCGGGAAAAATTTATCAACTGGTGCAGGAGGACGGGGCGCGCTACCGGGACATCGCCGTGTTTTACCGCACCCATGCCCAGTCGCGGCTGCTGGGGCAGATGCTGGTGAACCAGAATATCCCGTTCCGCGTGTTCGGCGGCACCGGGTTTTATCAGCGCAGGGAGATCAAGGACGCCCTGGCGTATCTGCGCGTATTGTCCAATCCCGCCGACGACGTCAGCCTATCGCGCATCGTCAACGTGCCCAAGCGGGGCATCGGGGACAAGGCGCTGGAGCACCTGCAGCGCTTCGCCGCCGAAAGGGAAATCCCGCTGCTTCTGGCGGTGCTCGATTTCGACCCTTCTTTCATCGAGGGCGGCGGGCGCATCGCAAAGCCGGTGATGGAGTTTGCCGCGCTGATGCGAAGGATCATGGCCATGCACGAGGTGCTGCCGCTGGACGAGCTGGTGGAGCGGATGATTGAAATGACCGGCCTTTCAGCCCAGTACGCGCAGGATACGGAAGAGGACCGGGGCCGCCGGGAGAACCTGCAGGAGCTTGCGGGGGCCGCCGCCGAATTTTTGAACCAATCCGAGGATGAGGAAGTTACGCTGACCGACTGGCTGGGGACGCTGTCGCTGGAGACGCAGATGGACGAGGCGGACACGTCGGATTCGGCGGTGACCATGATGACGATCCACGCGGCCAAGGGCCTTGAATTTCCCATTGTGTTCATGACCGGCATGGAGGAGGGTATTTTTCCGCACAGCCGCAGCATCATGGATGAATCAAGAATGGAAGAAGAACGCAGACTGTGTTATGTAGGCATTACACGCGCGATGCAGCGGCTGTTTTTGAGTTACGCGTCCCGGCGCACGCTGTTCAACCAGACCATGCGCAACGCCCCGTCGCGGTTTTTGAGGGAACTCCCGCAAAGGCTGGTGCAGGCTACCGACATGCAGGATCAGCAGCGGGAGGCTTATCCCGCCCGCCGCAGCAAGGTGCGGGAGGATTACGCCATGCTCTGGGCCGAGGTGACGGGCCGGTCCCGGCGCGTCACGCCGAAATCGGCGCCCGAGGCGCCGGCTTGCGGGGCGGATTTCAGTGCGGGGGACAAGGTCCGGCACAATGCCTTTGGCAGCGGCACCGTCATCAGCGTCAAGGGCGATATTCTCAGCGTCGCCTTCGACGGGCGGGGCATCAAGCAGCTTTCCGTGTCGGTGGCGCCGCTTAAAAAGATATGAGGGGAAATGAACTTTGAGCGAAGAGACCATGCGCCCTTTGGTGGATGAACTGAACCGGTACAGTTACCATTATTACGTCTTATCCGAATCGCTTGTCAGCGACAAAGAATTCGACGAATTGTTCGACCGGCTGCTGGAGATGGAGCGGGAGACGGGCGTGGTGCTTGCCGATTCGCCGACCCGCCGGGTGGGTTCGGTGATCTCCGGGCAGTTTGCGCCCCACGATCACGTGGCGCCGCTTTGGAGCCTGGACAAGGCCCAGAGCTTCGAGGCGCTGGAGGCGTGGGACGCCCGTATCCGGCGGCTGATGGAAGCCTCCGGGGAGGAGCTGGCGCCGCTTCGCTACGCGGTGGAGTACAAGTTCGACGGCCTGACCATCAACCTGACCTACGACGGGGGCTTTCTGGTGCAGGCGGCCACCCGCGGCACCGGCACGCGGGGCGAGATCATTTTGGACCAGGTGCGCACCATGCGCGACGTGCCCCTTTCCATCCCTTACAAGGGCTTCATGGAGGTGCAGGGGGAGGGGATGATGCGCCTTTCGGTGCTGCGGGAGTACAACGAAACGGCCAGGGAGCCGCTGAAAAACGCCAGGAACGCCGCAGCCGGGGCGCTGCGCAACCTGGACGTCTCCGAGACGGCCAAACGCCGTCTGAACGGCTACTTCTACCAGGTGGGCGCCATGCGTCCCGAATTCCTGTTTGACAACCATGCGGACATGATCCGCTTTTTAAAGGATAACCGCTTCCCGATAAGCCCGTACTTTGAAATCTGCGGCGATATCGAGGAAGTGAAGCGGTGCATCGAGGCCATTCAGCGGCACAAGAGTGAGCTGGACTTTCTCATCGACGGCGCGGTGGTCAAGGTGGCGGACTTCAAAACCCGCCGGGTTCTGGGAGGGACCGACCGCTTTCCCCGCTGGGCCATGGCTTATAAGTTTTCGGCCCAGGAGGCCGCGGTGCTCCTGCACGCGGTCACCTGGGACGTGGGCCGCACCGGAAAACTGACGCCGCTGGCGCACATCGAGCCGGTGGAGCTGGCCGGAGCCACCATCCGCCGGGCCACGCTGAACAATATCGGCGACATCGCCCGAAAGGGCGTGAAGGTGGGCGCCCGGGTGTGGGTCAGGCGCGCCAACGACGTGATCCCCGAGATCACCGGCAGCGCCGAAGAAGACCCCTGCGTGGGCGAGGAGATTATCGCCCCGGAGCACTGTCCCGCCTGCGGCGCGGCGGTGGAGGAGGTAGGGGCCAATCTTTTCTGCCCCAACTCCCTAAGCTGCAAGCCCCAACTGGTGAAGCACCTGGTCCACTACGCCTCCCGCCAGGCCATGGACATCGCCACCTTCAGCGAAAAGACGGCGCAGCTCTTGATGGAAAAGCTGGGCGTCACCCAGGTGGCGGACCTGTACACCCTCACATTCGATCAACTCATTGAGCTGGAGGGCTTCCAGGAAAAGCGGGTCAACAACCTTTTAAGGGAGATACACCAGAGCAGGCAGAGGCCGCTGGACGCCTTCCTCTACGCGCTGGGCATCCCCGGCGTGGGCAGGAAAACGGCGCGGGACATCTCCGCGCACTTCGGCGACTTTGAATCCGTACGCGCCGCGGATTTGGAGGAGCTTCTGAAAATCGACGAGGTGGGGCCCGTCATCGCCGAAAACATCCGGCATTTCTTCGGCGACGGGCACATCGCCGCGGGGATCGACAGGCTCTTATCCCTGGGCGTTTCGCCAAAGAGCATGAAGTCCGCGAAGGCGGCGGAAAGCCTGCCGCTTGCCGGAAAAACCTTCGTATTGACGGGGGCGCTGTCCTTGATGACGCGAAACGAGGCGGGGGACAGGCTCATGGCGCTGGGG
>JBMNQS010000099.1:0-5638 GCA_050944255.1 Christensenellales bacterium
ACGTAATCCGAAGGATCGGTTATAAAATTGTAGCAGTGCTCCATGTCGAACATGACCCTTACATTGGAAAGGCCGCTACTATGCATCATGTCCAGCGCACCCTGCGCCGTGTCAACCACTTCACTCAGGGTTAAAGAGGGCTCCACGCACAGCGTAACGCCTTTGCCCGCCGCGTACGTCCCGATCTCAACGAGAGACTCGAGGGCGATCCTGCGCGCCTCTTTGTCCGTGGAGCCGACGCCCGTCCATCCGGCGCTGTACGAAATGGTCCCCGCCTGCCAGGCATTGGCCAAATCGACAATCTGTTTAAGGTATTTCCTGCTCCAGGCCAGCTCTTCCCCGCATGCGGTCGCCAGGTTGTAGCCCGGCCCGCGGCCGGCGTAAGCGGCGGTCAGCGAGTGGATTTTGATGCCGTATTCCCTTTGCCAGCCGTCGATCCTCTTCACATCTTCGGCCGATAGATAATCCGGCCACGCGTGGGGCGACGCGCACACCACCTCCATCGCGTCATAACCCAGTCTGGCCAGGCGGCGCATGGTTTCGTCCAGCGAGTAAGAGGGCACCCAGCTCTTTACGCCGCCGAATGTGACGGTATTGAAAGCATATTTCATAGCGCTACTCCTTATCGATAGCTTATATGGACCCATTTGCCGGTGTCGTTTGATTCGGCGATGGCATCGCATATAACGGAAATTTCGTATCCGTCGCGGAAGCTGGGAACCGCTGCGGTATCTTCCTTTATGGCCTTTATGAACTCATAGCACTCGATGATCTTTAATTCCGCGTAACCGATGCCCATGCCTGGCGTGGGCCATATGATATGCCCATCATAGGGATGGTCGGCTCCCCCGACGCTGATGGTGCGGAATCCCCGGCGGTCCCTCGGGTCATCCGCAAAGTAAATCTTAAGTTCATCCCGATGCTCGTAATTGAAAAATATGGAGCCTTTCCTGCCGTAAATTTCAAAGGTCAGGCCGTTGTAATGTCCCCAGCTGTTTCCCGATGAAGTTTCTATCGTTCCGATGGCGCCGTTTGCAAACTGGATGGAAAAGCAGGTCTGGTCGTCGGTCTCCACCTGGCGCAGTTCCTGCGCGCCCGTATGGGCCGGACGCTGCTGCACAAACGTCCGCAGCATGCCGCTGACCGACGCGAAATCCCCTACAAGATACCTGGCTATGTCAATGCAATGCGTCCCGATATCCCCCAGCGAGCCATAGCCGGCCATTTCCCTGATATTTCTCCAGGCAATGGGAACGTCGGCATCCTTTCCGCTTAAATACGTTCCGCGGTAGGTTAAAATCTCGCCGATGGCGCCCTCTTCAATGAACTTTTTGGCGCGCAAAACCGCAGGCAGACGCCTGTAGTTGAACGCAAGCTGGTGCTTCACCCCCGCCTCCTCGGCGGCCTGCATCATGGCCACGGCTTCCCCGGTCGTCCTGGCTATGGGCTTTTCGCAAAGTATATGTTTCCCTGCCCTGGCCGCGGCAACGGCAATTTCGGCATGGGTATTGTTCGGTGTGCTGATATCAACGATATCGATATCCGGATCATCGATAATATCCATCCAATTGGAAGTGCATTTTTCATAGCCCAAACGCTCTTTTGCAGCTTCGGCCAGCTCATCATTGACTTCGCATACGGACTTTCTTACCGGAATTCCCGGCGCCGGCCAGAATAAGAGCGGCATGCCCGCATAGGCCAGCGAATGCGCCCTGCCCATAAACCCGCCGCCGATCAGCCCCACATTGTACTTTTGCATATTCAATACCTCACAAAATTTAATGGCTTCCCCACTTCATAAATCCCACAGGCAATTGCTTTGAAACAGCCTCCCTTTGTGCCGGATCAGGCCCGTCGTTTTCCGGCCGTCCGCATGCATGCAGGGCGTTTTTTAATTTCATCGGTGTAGGAAGCCCTCCCGCTCCGACTACACCGATGAAATGCTCTGGGGACATTCGCATGGATGTCCCATTAAGCCCGGAGAGCCTTATTTAGATACGTCAAGGATGTTTTGATAGACGCTGTCCACATTGCTCTCATCGATCATGAAAAACGGTATAAACACATCTTCAAAGGTGCTGGCATCCTCGCCGTCACGTACCCTTTTGCACATCTCGATCAGCGCTTTGGCCTGGCCTTCAGCGTCCTGGAACGCGGTGGCTTTTAGCTCGCCGGCTTTGATGGACTCAAGGGCCGGCAGGCTTCCGTCCAAACCGACCACATATACGCCTTCCAGCCGGCCGACGCCCTTCAATGCCTCAATGGCGCCAAGGGCGGCATCATCGTTTGAGCAGCAGATAGAATCGAATTGGTCATACTTCTGGATCCAGGTTTCCGCAATATTCATCCCCTGGTCCTGGTTGTTGTTGCTGCACTGCATGTCCAGCAGTTCAAGGTCCGGCCTCAGATCAAACAATGTGTTGTATCCGTCACGGCGGTCCGCAGTTTCCTGAGAAGTGGCGGTCCCGAACATATAAAGACATTTACCGTCCTGCGGCAAAACACTGGCTAAATATTCCGCCTGCATCTGGCCGGCTTTATAGTTTTCACTGCCGACGTGAACGGATTGACCGGTGGTGTTCACACATACGGTGAAAAAAGGAATGCCCTGCTGCCAGCAGGCATCGGCCGTAGGCGCCAAACCCGCCGTATCAACCGGAACGCAGATAATGGCGTCGACGCCCATTGTCACGTAGTTTTCAATCTGGCTGATCTGCAGCGCCACATTCTTCCCGTCCGACGCGGAAACCAGCAGTTTCATGCCCGCGGCGTCGGCCTCCTTCTGCAGGAAGTCGCGCACTCTGTTGAGATACGGCTTTTCGGCTTTGTTGGCGTAAACCACTACAAATTCATCCTCCGCCACCGGCTGAGACGCCGTATCCCCCGGAGCCTGCGTCTGACTGTCCGGAGTCTTTTCTTCAGAGGGTGTGCCGCATCCGCTCAGCACAAGCGAGAGGACCAGCAGCAATGCCAAAAGTATCGTTGAGCCTTTGCTCGTGCCCTTTATGAAATTCATTTCATTACCTCCTGTTCATACTCTGTCACCCAAGTACCCGCAAAAAATATTCTTGCCCCAGTTTTTGGCACCCCTCCTTCAGTTCAAAGTCGTTTTATCCGTGCATGTTCTTTACGTTCTCATCTTCCGGGTAATGGTGTCCAATATAACCGCGCCGGCAATCAGCATGCCCTTGGTGACATACTGAACGGCTACAGGTACGCCCATCAGGATCAGAACATTATTGATCATGCCTACTATCAATGCGCCTATCAGCGTGCCCATTACGGTGCCGATACCGCCCCTCATGCTGGTGCCGCCAACGACAGCGGCTATAATGGCGTCAAATTCAACGCCGGCATCGGCAATGGCAGGCTGTCCCGCATTAAGCCTGCTCATCAGGACCACGCCCGCGAAACCGGCCAGCATGCCGTGGATAAAAAAGACCTTGCGTTTCTGCCGGTTGACATTTATGCCGCTTGCCAGCGCGGCGTTGGAATTTCCGCCAATGGCATAGAAATACAGGCCCAGTTTTGTGTACCTCATAATCACATAGGTGATGGCCAGAAATAAAAACATCAGGATAATCGGCACCGGGATAGGGCCGATATACCCCTGTCCCAGCCAGATCATCGCCGGTCCCATCCCAAGGATCGGCAGGCTCCCGGTGTAAAGCAGTATAAACCCGTAAATCACGTATTTTATGGCCAGCGTGCTTATAAACGGCTGCAGATTGAACTTGGTGATCAGGTAACCGTTGATCCAGGCAATGCTCCCTCCCACAAAAACGCCGGTGGCTATACACAAAATAATATTGTTCGTGGCCACCATGACGCCGGCGGCCAGACATCCTGCAAGCGTCATGTTCGCTCCGGCGGAAAGATCGATCATGCCCGTTACAATCAGCATGGTTATGCCGCATGCCAAAATTACGATGTGGGCGTTCTGGCGCACAATGTTGAAAAGATTCGACGGCTTTAAAAACTTGTCGCTCAATAAGGCAGAGATCATGAACATCAGAATGAAAATAATGACTATGCCGTATCTCTTGTATATATTCGATAACCCTTTGCGAAAACCAATTGCCCTATTGCCTGCTCTCTTGCCAGTCAATGTGCCTTCCTCCTTCAAGAATAGTTTGCATGATTTTTTCCTGCGTTGCCTCTTCCCGCGTCAGCTCGCCGCATATCTTTCCCTCCGCCATCACCAAAACACGGTGGCTCATGCCAAGTATTTCATTGATTTCGGAAGAAACCAGAATAACGGCGATGCCCTGGCTGGAAAAATCGGTAATGATTTTGTAGATTTCGTATTTTGAGCCTACGTCTATGCCGCGAGTAGGTTCATCCATGATCAGCACTTTGACGTTGCGAAGGAGCCATTTTGAAAGCACTACCTTTTGCTGATTGCCGCCGCTCAGGGTCATTACGAGCGTCATGATATCCGGGGTGTGAATATTTAATTTTTCGCGCATGTCTTCGGCGGCCGTATTGGCGGCCTTCTGCCGGACAAATACTCCAGGCGCGTAAGTATCCGCATTGGGCAGTATAATATTATCCCTCACCGAGCGCAGGCCCACAAATCCGTACATGGCCCTGTCCTCTGTGACCATCACAATCCCATTTTTGATGGCGTCCGTGGTGGAGGATATTCTGATCGTCTTTCCCTCCAGGATAATGGTGCCGGTATCCGGCCTGTCCAGACCGAAAATCGAACGCATCACTTCGCTCCGGCCGGCGCCTATCATGCCTGCAAATCCCAAAATTTCACCCGCGTACAGATCAAAATTTATATCTTTAAAATATCTGCCCCGCGATAAGTTTCTGACGCTGAGCCGCAATTCGGTGCCGCTGCATGACGGAACCGGAGGATACATTTTATCCATATCTCGCCCCACCATCATGGAGACGACTTTGGCATAATCAAGATGCTCGATTGTGTCGGCGCCCACGACGGCGCCGTCGCGCAGCACCACCACTTCATCGCATATCTCAAAGATTTCTTCAAGTTTATGGGATATGTAAATGATGGTGACGCCATTGGCCTTCAGCCTGCGGATTTGCTCGAAAAGTTTCTTTATTTCGCTTGGCGAGATAGCCGAGGTGGGCTCATCCATAATAATCAGTTGCGCATTTCTCGAGATGGCTTTAACGATTTCAACCATTTGGCATTCGGCAACACTTAACTCACGCATCTTGGTATCCGGGGCATACGTCAGATTCACCATCTTCAAAAGCGTCTGGGTTTTCTCATGCATATCCTTCTTGTCTATAAAGAACCTGCCCTTCATCTTGATTTGCCTGCCCACGAAAATGTTTTCCGCTATGCTCATCTCGGGAATCGGATTCAATTCCTGCGGTACGATGGAGATGCCCCAATCCAGCGCGTCCCTTTCATTGTTAAACGATATGGGCTCCCCCAACCAGTACATGGCGCCCTCATAATTCGGATACTGTCCGGATAAAATCTTCATCAAAGTTGACTTGCCGGCACCGTTTTCTCCGACAAGCCCCATTACGGTGTTCCGCCTTACCCGAAATGTAACATCCGATAATGCGCGAACGCCGGGAAACTCCTTGGTCATGTTCTGCATAACGAGCAAATAGTCCGCAGTCACTAAAAACCCCCTCATTCCTTATAGAA
>JBMNQS010000100.1:0-5610 GCA_050944255.1 Christensenellales bacterium
CCCGCCGTAGGACTGCTTTTCATCCAGGCCGAGTATGTGCACTTTTTGACCGTTTAAGTGCGGCCTATTGCCGTTTATGGTCGTCTTATTGTCGCCTATTTGCAGTGTAACGCTGCGGTTTTGCAGTACGGTGACGCCGCTTTGCGCTAAAATGGCGGCCATTTCCGCCATGTGGCCGTACCGGTGCTCGTGGTTCCCGGGGATGTAAAATACGGGACAGACCTGCTGCGCCAGGCGCTGCAGGAGCCTTGCCGCCGCCGCGAAACGCCGTCCCGGGCCATCCTCCAGATCGCCGGTATAGCAGATCAAATCCGGCTGCAGCACGCGGACGGCGCGGTATAGCCGGCCGTTGCCGCGGCCGAAGGTTTTGCCGTGCAGGTCCGAGAGATGCGCCAGCTTTAAAAGCCGGGCGGATGCGGGCGCGGCGGCTTCTGCAGGGGAGGTGGCAGAAGTGAAGGAGGGCGCGGATAAAACGTTGGAGGGCGCGGATAAATCCTCTTTTGGACCGGCGGATGCATCTTTGGCCGCAGCCGCCAAATCGGATAGAGCGGGCGCTGAAACCAGAGAAGATGCCGGAGCAGGGAATGAAGAATCTTTCGCGCCGTTTTTACCGGCGCCCTTTTTCAGGACAATATGGGTGCGGGTGGTCTCAATGGCGTCGTTGCTGTAATACCAAAAGGCGCCAAAGAGCAGCATAACGATGCCGATGAAAGCGGTATAGGGGCCGAAAAGCCCGGGCCGAAGGAGGTTATCGATCAGATGGGACATGGTTTATCCTCGTTATGCCGGCGCTGCGCGCCAATGTGCGGCGGCGAACCGGCTCTTGAAAGTTTAGAAGGCTTTGCTCCGGGAAGAATTATACCGCCCGGAGAATCCGGCCCGCGAGCGGCGGCAGGGGAATCGTAAGCGCACCGCCGCCCGAGGCAAACGCATCGCCGGTGAGCAGGTCGCGCCATTTTTCGTGCTGTGATGGAAGCACCGCCGTCTGAGGATGCAGGGAGCGGTTGATCAGCGTGATGACGGAGGGCGGCGCTTCGAGATGGCTACTTTTGCTGTGAGGCCTGTTGTTTTCGGGTGCATCGGTGGGGAGGGCTTCGCCATCTACAGGCAGAAAGCGCCTGAAGGCTAAAATATCCGGGCCCGCGTCCTCGAAGAGAAGATCGCCGCAGCAAAGCGCCTCCTGGCTCCGCCTGATATGGCCCAGGGCCTTGAAATGGGCCAGCAGGCTTTGGTCTTCCCGGCCCCAGGGGTACGTCCGGCGGTTGAAGGGGTCGCGCATGCCGGTCATGCCGGCCTCGTCGCCGTAGTAAATGCTCACGTTGCCGGGCAGTGTGAAAAGGGCCGTGGCCAAGAGCTTTAAAAGCGCCTTGCCGCGGGCAAGGGAGCCTTCGTCCGGCTCCATGGTCCGCAGGATGCTTCTGGGCGTGCCGTGATGCGGCTCTATGCCGCAGAGGCTGGAAAGTACCCGCGGCACGTCGTGGGTGCCCGTCATGTTCATCAGGCTGTGGAAAAAGTCCGGAGGATAGCTTTCCTTCAACTGCATGACGATTCCCGCCGCGCCGGCGGCGTCCGTTTTATGCATGAGAAAATCCATCAGCGCATTTCGCAGCGGATAGTTCATCACCGTATCCATCTGATGGCCGTGCACGTACGGGCGCAAATGGCCGTAGGCCTCCTTGCGGGAGGCATCCTCCCACACCTCGCCCATGACCACGGCCTGCGGGTTCTCACTCTTTACCGCCTGGTACAGTTCGCTTAAAAACAGATCGGGCAGTTCGTCCGCCACGTCCAGCCGCCAGCCCATGGCGCCCGCGGCGATCCAGCGGCGGACGATGCCGCCTTCTGCCAGCATGTAGTGGCGGTAGCTCTCGTCGCTTTCCCTTGTGTTGGGCAGCGTCTCGTCGCCCCACCAGCATTCGTACTTGGTTGGCCACTGGTAGAACGTGTACCACCGATAGTAAGGCGAGCCCTGCGACTGGGCGGCGCCCAGATCCTTGTAGCGGCCGTCAAAGTTGAAATAGCGGCTGATGTTGCCGGTATGGGAGAATACGCCGTCGAGGATGATGGCAATGCCGTGATCTTTTGCCGCCCTGCACAGCCGGATGAAATCCTCCTTCGTGCCCAGGGTTTCGTCTATCTTCTCGTAATCGCCGGTATTGTAACGGTGGTTGCCCACGGACTGGAAGATGGGGTTCAGGTACAGGATCGAAACGCCAAGATCGGCCAGGTAGGGGAGCTTTTCCTCGATGCCCTTTAAATTGCCGCCGAAAAAATCGTCGGCGCAGTAGTGGCTCTGGCCCTCCAGTGGCGTGAAGGCCACGTCCTCGTCCCAATTCTCGTGCATGCGGGGCTTTTCGGGGCAATGGGCACTCTCGCTCTTATAGAACCTGTCGGGGAAAATCTGATACATGATGCCGCCCTTGAACCAGTCCGGCACGCGGAAATCCTTCTTATAGACCGTAAGAAGGTAGGCCGGGAAGTCGTCCTGATGGTACATCCAGCCTTCGCCGCCCAGGTGGCCGGGGTTATCGCCCCAGTAGAGCGTGTGGCCGTCCTGCGCCCAGGCGCAAAAGCCGTACCAGAAGTGGCCCGGCTCCTGCGGCGTAAGGACGGCCTCGTACAGCGCGTATTGGTTGAAAAAATGTCCGGTTTCCGACATTTCAAGCGCTTTTTTTTCACCGCCGTGCCATATGAGCAGCCGCGGCGAATGCACGCCGTGATGCGGATGCAGTCCAAGGCGCAGCCGTACGGCCGTGCCTTCGGGCACGGCCCCGAAGGGGCTGCGGAAAACCTTGTTATGCGAATGATGATAAAGGGACGTTTCAAACATAATGCCTCCGGCGCAGGCCGCGCTGCCGCGGCTGATGGGGGATTTACGGTATTATACGGCGCCGTGCGTTTCAGAGCCGTTTTTAAAGGAGGAATTTGATATAAATTCCTCCTTATAGAATGGCCGGGATGGCGCTTGCGCTATTCAATCGTATTTCAGTGGCTCAATATGCCAGATCTTTTCATTATACTCGGAAATGGTGCGGTCCGATGAGAAGATGCCGGCGCTTGCGGTATTGATGATGGCTTTGCGCCACCAGATAGCCGGATCGAGAAAATCCCGGTCCGCGTGCTCGCTGGCCATGACGTAGGACTCAAAGTCGTTGAGCAGCAGGTACTGGTCGGCGGGATTGTGGTTGTCGCCCACCAAAAGCGCCTGGTACAAATCCGAAAACTGCCGGTAACGGTCCGCGGGAAGCTGATCGCTCAGGAGCATATCCACCGCCTTTTTGATGTGATGATTGCCCGCATACACGTCATAGGCGCGGTAGGAACCCGTCTTGTAGAGGGTCTCGTTCTGCTGGGCGTTGTTGCCCAGCAGGTAGATGTTTTGAAGGCCCACCTGCTGGGAAATCTCCACATTGGCGCCGTCCAGGGTGCCGATGGTGACGGCGCCGTTTAACATAAACTTCATGTTGCTGGTGCCCGAGGCCTCTTTTCCGGCGGTGGATATCTGCTGGCTCAGGTTCGTGCCGGGGATGAGCACCTCGGCCACGGAGACGCGGTAATTGGGAATGAACACCACGCGCAGCCTGTCGCGCACCCGCGGCTCTTTCTCGATCATTTCCGCCACCGAATGAATCAGGCGGATGATCAGCTTGGCCCTGTGGTAGCTCTGGGCCGCTTTGGCCGAGAAGAAGAATACCTTCGGCGGCATCTCAAAGCCGGGCTCTTCCATGTAGCGCTGATAGTAGTGGATGATCCGCAGCGCGTTCAAGAGCTGGCGCTTGTACTCATGCAGCCGCTTGGCCTGGGTATCGAACAGGGCGTCCGGGTCCACGGAAATACCCATCTCTTTGCGGACAAATTCCGCCAGGCGCGTCTTGTTGGCGTTTTTAACCGCCGCGAATTTCTCCCGGAAGGCCGCGTCGTCGGCAAAGGGCTTCAAATCCTCCAGCCGCGTCAGGTCGCGCTTCCATGCCTCGCCGATGGCCTCGGTGATCAGCTGGCAGAGCCCGGGATTGATCTTCATCAGCCAGCGGCGCGGGGTGATGCCGTTGGTGATGCCGATGATCTTGCCCGGCTCCATCTCGTTGAAATGGGCGAATACGTCGTTTCGGAGGATCTCGCCGTGCAGCGAGGAGACGCCGTTGACGCTGAAGGATAGCGCGATGGCCAGATTGGCCATGCGCACCTGGTCGTAGGCGATGATGGACATGCTGCTGATCTTCTGCCACTGGCCGGGGAAGGCCTCGTTGAGCCGGTGGCTGTAATACTCGTTGATGGCCTGGGTAATGGCGTAGATGCGCGGCAGAAGCTCGCGGTAAAGCCCCACGGGCCACGTCTCCAGCGCCTCGGCCATGACGGTGTGGTTCGTATAGGCGAAACAGCTTCTCGTGGTGTTCCAGGCGTCCTCCCAGCCCAGGCCCTCCTCGTCCAGCAGAATGCGCATCATCTCGGGGATGGCCAGCGTGGGGTGGGTGTCGTTGATCTGAAGGACCACTTTTTCCGGCAGCCGCGTCAGGGGCCGGCCGGGGTACGTCTTTTTAAAGCGCCTGATGATGTACTGCACCGTGGCGGAGGTGAAGAAATAATGCTGTTTCAAGCGCAGCATCTTGCCCTGCAGGTGATCGTCGGCGGGGTAGAGCACCTTGGAAATCAGCTCGCCCAGCTCTTTTTGCTCCATGGCGCGCATGTAGTCGCCCCGTGAGAAGGATTCCAGATCGATGTCCGCAGGGGACTTGGCGCTCCACAGCCGCAGCGTCAGGGCGCAGTCGTTGCCATAGCCCAGTATGGCCGTATCGTAGGGCACGGCCAGCACGGTGGTGGTGTTCTCGTAGCGGATTTTCAGTGTTCCGCCGGACCAGTCCTCGATGGCCCGGCCTCCGAAATGCACGGCCACCTGATCGTCGATGCAGGGCACCTCCCAGATATTGCCGTCCATCAGCCAGGAATCGGGCTGCTCCACCTGGCTACCGTCCACGATCAACTGCTTGAACAGGCCGTACTCGTAGCGGATGCCGCAGCCCATGGCCGGCAGCTGCAGCGTGGCCATGGAGTCGATGAAGCACGCGGCAAGCCGGCCTAAACCGCCGTTGCCCAGCGCCGCCTCCGGCTCCGCGCACTCCAGATCGGATACGTCGATTTCAAGCTCGGCCAGCGCCGCCTTATAGGCGTCCTCCTGCAGCAGGTTGATCATATTGTTCTCAAGGGAGCGCCCCATGAGAAATTCCACCGACAGGTAGAAGACCCACTTGGCGCGCTGTTTGGCGCTGACACGGCGCGTCAGGGCCAGCCGCCGCATGATCTCGTCGCGGACCGTCAGGGCCACGGCCTTGTACAGTTGGTTTTCGGTGGCTTCCGATACGCTGCATCCGAAATGCAGCCGCAGTTTTTCCGAGACGGCCGTAAGGACGTTTGCCTTGCGGGTTTCCAGGTCTTTCTTTTGGGCTCTAGTCATAGAGAACCTCCGTTTCTATGGCGCAAATGCCAGCGAAGGAATGAAACTTTCCAAGCGGCAGGCGCGCGGTGAAAAGGGCCTTGCCGTACCATCGTATTGGATATGCCGGCGGCATGTTCCCGGCAGCTTGTCCGACAGTATTTAAAAACAGAGCATGCAGG
>JBMNQS010000101.1:0-5489 GCA_050944255.1 Christensenellales bacterium
CGACGGCGCCGGCCCCACGGTGGAGCTTCCCGTCCACCTGAAGCTGCTGGAAGTTAAAAAACATACCACCGGCGCCCGGGTAGTGTACCACAACCACGCCAGCAATATCATCGTACTGACGTTCCTTCTGCCGCTGAAAACGGAGATCATCACCCGGGAGCTCTGGGAGACTATCACCGAGTGCATCATCGTATTCCCGCAGGGCGTGGGCGTAGTGCCGTGGATGAACACCGGTGGCGCGGAGGCCGCCCTCCAGACAGCGGCGCTGGCGGAAAAGCAGAACGTCATCCTCTGGGCCCATCACGGCATGTTCTGCTGCGGCAAGGGCTTTGACGAGGCCTTCGGCCTGGCGCACCTGATGGATAAGGCCGCGGATATCTGGCTGAAAATCCATTCGGCGGCTCCCGGGCGCAGGCAAACCATCACCGCCGATAATTTCCGGGAAGTGGTGGAACAGATCGGCCTTGCGGTGGATGAAAAGTACCTGTACGAGAAAAAAGAAGCGTGAAATGCTTGCGGGCGGCCAGGCCCGGCAGATATAATGGGAATTGAAGGAAAGCCGGACCATTGAACGAAAAAAAGCGCCCGCCATGCTTCGCTGAGGGTTTGAAACGGGCCGGCTTGGGGAAGCGGGCGGCCGGATGTGCCCTGCGCCGCGGTGTAAAAACCTGACGCGCAGAGCCGGTTTACTCATTTTTTTCAAAAAATCTATTTTTATTGAAAATATAAAGCCATGGAACTTTAAACAAATGCGAAAGGGGAATCATCAAATGGCAAACCGTATTGTTCTGAACGAGACGTCCTATCACGGACCGGGAGCCGTGAGCGAACTGCCGGGGATCATCAAAAGCCGCGGATTCAAAAAGGCGTTTGTCGTCACCGACGCGGACCTGGTCCGCCTGGGGGTGGCGAAAAAGGTTACGGATCTGCTGGACGCTTCGGGCATCGCCTACGAAGTTTACTCCGATGTGAAGCAAAACCCGTCCATTGAAAACGTGCAGGGCGGCGTGGACACATTCAAAGCCTGCGGCGCCGAGTGCATCGTGGCACTGGGCGGCGGCAGCGCCATCGACACCGCCAAGGGCGTGGGCATCATCATCAATAACCCGGAATTCTACGACGTCCGCAGCCTGGAGGGCGTGGCCCCCACGAAAAACCGCGCCGTTTTCACCGTGGCCATACCCACCACCGCCGGCACCGCCGCGGAAGTGACCATCAATTACGTCATCACCGACACGCAGAACAAGCGCAAGATGGTCTGCGTGGACCCTCACGACATTCCGCTTGTGGCGCTGAACGATCCGGACATGATGAGCACCATGCCTCCGGAGCTGACCGCCGCCACCGGCATGGACGCGCTGACCCACGCCATCGAGGGCTACATCACCCGCGGCGCGTGGCTGATGACCGACATGCTGCACCTGACCGCCATAAAGCTGATCGCCGAATCGCTGCGCGCCGCCTGCAAAAACGAGCCGGAGGGACGCCTGGGCATGGCCTACGGCCAGTACATCGCCGGAATGGGCTTCTCCAATGTGGGCCTTGGCCTGGTGCACGCCATGGCACACCCTCTGGGCGCCGTCTACGACATGCCCCACGGCTGCGCCAACGCCATTTTGCTGCCGCTTATCATGGAGTACAACGCCGAATACACCGGCGAGAAGTACCGGGACATCGCCAAGGCCATGGGCGTTGAAAACACCGAGTGCATGAGCCCGGACGAATACCGCAGCGCGGCGGTAAAGGCGGTGCGAAAGCTGTCGCAGGACCTGAAGATTCCGCAGGAGCTGCGCTACATCATCAATTCCGAGGATATTCCGTTTTTGGCCAAAACCGCCTACGACGATCCCTGCACGCCGGGCAATCCGCGGGAGACCTCCGTGTCGGACATCAGCAATCTGTACCTGGCGCTGGTATCCCAGCCGTCCGTATAAAGCAGCGTTTAAAAGGCCGCCGTCAGACGGCTTTTTTATAGAAAAACGGCAAAAGGCGTTCCAAATCACGCTCCCGCAGGGCTTTTGGCCGCCGCATATGCTATAATGAAGAAAACCTGAAAGGATGATCGGTATGAAAGGCCGGGCATTTTTGAACAAATTGATCTTCGCCGCCATTTCCGGCGCTGTTTTCCTTGCGGTTATCGTCATCTCCTTTGCCCTGCGCTACGGCCATATGATCGATTTCAAGCTGCTGGTCTACTACCTGGTGATCGCGGCGGCGGCCATGGCGGCCATCCTTCTGGGACAGCGGATATTCGGCGTGGCTATGCTCATCGGCGCGGCCGCCGGCTTTCTGGCGGATATCGTCATCAGCTCTCTGAGGGCCGGCGCACCCAATATGGCCTCGGGCATGGTGAATCTGGTCATTGTGATTGTATCGGTGGTGGCGGGCATCGTGATTCAGCTGGTGCATAACATCCGCGCGAAAGACGCCCTCTAACGTCCCGGCGCTCTATAACGGCATATAAAAAGACTTTTATACGATCATCGTATAAAAGTCTTTTTGACGTGCCGAAAGAGGCGCCCTTGGCATTCAAGCAGCGCCGGGCGGGCGGCGGGGTTTGATCCGGGCAATCCAAACCGGCGATACCAGCACAAATAAAAGGCAGACGATCACCGCCAGGTAAGTATTGCGCAAATTCAGGGCTTCCAGAAGCATTCCCGCCGCATTGAAGCCCGCATGAAGCAGTATGCTGGGTATCACCGAGTCGAACTTCAAATACACCAGAGCGCACAGCACGCCCAGCACAGAAGCGTACAACATCCACAATAAATTGCCGTGCACCGCTCCGAACGCCAGCGACGACAAGAGCACCGCCAGCCACGCAGGCATGGCCTGCCGCAGATGTTTCAGCACCAGGCTTCGGAACACCAGCTCCTCCATCAGCGGCGCCACCAGCACCGACGCCGCCGCCTTGAGTATCGGTGTCCCGTACTCCAACGCCTCCGACGCCCGGGCGTAATCGGTCAGCGCCTCTTCGGGTATCGGCAAAAACACAAAGGCCAGCGCAATGACCATGTGCATGCCCACCCCCAGCATCACAACGGGCGCCATGTCTCTGACGCGCACCGGCCGCAGCGCCAGCGAATAAAACGGGCTCTCCCCCCTCAGCCTGTAAAACAGCATGCAGCCACACACCGTGGCCAGCCCCGAAACGATCAATACGGGCTGGACCAATCGATCCGGGTCCGCAGGCGCGCCGCCGGTTACGCCCATTTTAAAAGCCGTAAACAGCACCGCAAAGAATACCTGCAAAAACAGCATGCCGCCGATAAACGCCGCGCTCATTAAAAGCGAGCGGGCTATTTTTCCAAATGTATACGTCCTCTTTTGCATCCTGCCTCCCCGGGACAGCCGCCCCTACTGCTTTATTGTACCGTGCCGCAAGTCCCCGCGCAATGAAGAAACCCCACGTTTTCAAACTGTTCACCGCTTTGTCCTCGTTTTCATATTCTATTAACAGGAACAGCTTTCTGTCATGCCGCAAAAGCCCTCCCGGCGTCCGCCGCATCGGCAGCAGGCCCTCATTCCCTTAACCCATCCTTTTCAGTCCCTTAGGAGGATTCATATATGAACAATAACTGTATCTGCAACCCAGCCGTTCATCAGCGCGTTTTGCTGCAAAACGTGACCCTGCGGCTGAAAGACAATATCTGCGATAAGGCTAAATTGCCCTATACCATCACCGGCCTTGAAGTGGCCAAGCCCGGCATCATCGTCACCGAGCGCCGGGCCATTCCAACCTGCGGCGGCGTCCCCGCCACAAGGGTCAACGTCACCTTCCGCGTGCCGGTAGTCGTTCACTTCGTCGATGCCAAGTGCCAGCCCTTCTGCGGCACCGCCATGCTGGTCACCACGCAATCCCTCGCCATCAACGCTGCGGGCAGGCCCTGCCCCTTCGTGGCCATCAGCGGCTGCGTGGACGACTTCCACGGCGTCACCTACGCCGGCAACTGCACCTTCCTGGCCCGCAAACTGGTGCTGAAGCTCAGCGTAAAGGTCTGCTCCAGCTGCTGCTGCGACGAGGAGAAGGATGATGACTGCTGCTGCGATCCCTGCAAAAAAAAAATCGTTTTAGATAAATGCCGTCCGGCGCCCGATCCCTGCAAATGCTTCGATCCGTGCAGACGGCCCGACCCCTGCAAACCCATCGATCCGTGCAGGCGGCCCGACCCCTGCAAGCCCGTCGATCCCTGCGGGCGGCCTCATCCCTGTAAACCCCTCGATCCCTGCGGAAAGCCCGGCCCCTGCGGCTGTAAGCACTGCCGCCGCGATCCGTGCATATGCGATAAACTGCTCTGGGGAAAACCCCTGTATCCGCAGGATTACAACGATTCCGGCTACGATCTTTCACCGGAGCCGCCGCGCGTTGAGTCACCCTACAATTTGTTTCCGCATCTGCTCCACGACCGGTTTAAATAATTGATACAAATGCGTTAAAAAAATAAACCTAAAACCCCCTCGAAAGATTTTGCAGGGGGTTTTGGTTGATGCCGGGCGGCGGGCGGTGGCATCACGAAAGCCTTATACGCGCCTCATACCTTGACGATGGCCTGCCCGCCGCCGGTGAGGCACCTTGCGCCCGAAGGCGTCACAACGTAGGTGTCCTCCACCCCCAGCATGCCCACGCCTTTAAGTCCCTTTTTGGGCTCCAGCGCAATGACCATGTTCTCCTGCAAGGGCTCGTCAAACCCCCGGGCGATCACCGGCCACTCATCGATCTGAAGCCCCACACCGTGCCCCAGGAACTTGACGCAGTGCTCCCCGTAGCCCATGAAGCCCTCCCGGAAATCCCCGTCGAGGCTCTGCATAATATCCCCGTACACCTTCGAAGGAATTGCGCCGGGCACCAGCGCCGCCGCCGTGCGATTCTGCACGTCGATGCACGCTGTGTGTATCCTCACCATCTCGTCGGTGGGCTCCGCGCCCCACACAAATACCTGGGTCCTGTCGGTATGGTAGCCCTTCATGCCAAAACCGAAATCCACAAACACCAGATCGCCCTTTTTTAAAAACCTGCCCGGATCGCCTCCTACCGGCGCGCAGGCGCCGTGGCCCCTGGAGCCTCCCGGCCCGTCAAAGCTGGTGGGATAAAGGGAATTTTCGCCGAAGCCCACCTGCCCCACCACGATCTCCGTGCCGAAATGGCTGAACCGGGTGATCCCCTGGTAGCCGATTTTGGACATTTCATGCTGCATGGCGCCCACCAATTGCGCCTCGCTGATACCCTCGTGAAAAAGCGCCGGCACCGTGTGCATAATGAAATCATCGTGCGCTTGGCCGCATTTTTCCATCCAGTACAACTCATAATCGGTCTTGACGCCGCGCACCCGGGCCAATGCCGTATCCAGCGCCCCCACCGACGCCACGGAAAAGGCGCTCTTTATCCGCTCCAGCATGGCCACGGGCATCACTTCCGCCTCGATGTACGTATTTCCCAGCGCTTTGCCTGCGTGATCCGCCGCGTCGCGGTACGTCTTTATGGGAAAAAT
>JBMNQS010000102.1:0-5452 GCA_050944255.1 Christensenellales bacterium
CTATTTAAGACTAATCCTAAACGCGGGACATGTCAAGTCCCAGGCGTCCTTTCTAATAAGTTCCAGCGCTCATTTTTTTCATCGCCTGAAGATAGCGGCGGCACAAGCCGGCAGCTTGCGCTTCAGAAGCCGCACAGGTGGCCTCAAGTTGTTTTTTCCCTTATTTTAGGGTACTCTTATAAGAGAAACAAAATGTTTCCAAAAGGAGTTTTTATGTCTGAAAAACTGGTTGTCATAGACGGATACAGTCTGCTGCACCGCGCGTTTTACGCGCTGCCGCCGCTGACGGCGGGGGACGGCACGCCCACGGGCGCGGTCTATGGCTTTTTAAGCATGCTGTTTAAGGTGGCGGAAAACGCCCGGCCGGACTATCTGGTGGTGGCGCTGGACCGCAAGGAGCCCACCATGCGCCACGAGATGTTCGAGGGGTACAAGGCCCAGCGCCCGCCTATGCCGGAGCTGCTTCGCCCGCAGGTACCGCTGCTGATCCGGGTGCTGGAGGATATGAAAATTCCCATGCGCGACGCCGCCGGCTACGAGGCCGACGACATACTGGGCACCTACGCCTGCGCGGCGGAGGAAAAGGGTATCGAGGCGTATCTGGTCACCGGTGACAAAGACGTGCTGCAGTTGGTTTCGGACAAGGTTCAGGTCTGGCTGACGAGAAAGGGCATCAGCGAGATCGACGTGTACGATCCGCAGAAGCTGACGGAGGTCTACGGCCTGACGCCCGATAAGATGATCGATCTCAAGGCGCTGATGGGGGACAGCTCAGATAACATTCCGGGGATTCCCGGGGTGGGGGAAAAGACGGCGCTGAAGCTGCTGCACCAATTCGGCTCCCTGGAGGGCATTTTGGAAAACGCCGGGAACGTTTCGGGCCCCAAGCTGCAGCAGAGGTTAATGCAGAATGCCGATCTGGCCCGCATGAGCCGCAAGCTGGCGGTGATCCACTGCGAGGCGCCGGTGGCGGCGGAGGACCTGGAGGCCATACGCTACCGGCCCGAGGGCGGCGAAGGCGTGCGCCGGAGGTTTTTGGAGCTGGGCTTTAAGTCGCTCTTGAAGCGGCTGGACATTATGACCGGCGGCGAAGGCGCGGAAACGATTCCGGAGCAGGCCGCCCCGGGTGTCAAAACCGTGACGATCCGCGATGAGGCCACTTTGAATGAAGCGTCGGCGTCGTGGCGCAAGGCGAAGAGGATCGCCGTTCATCTGGAGGACGACCGTCTCAGCGTCAGTACGGGGAAGGATGCCGCCGCCTATATTGAACTGCAGCAGGACCTCCTCAGCGCCGGGCTGACGCCCGAGGCTGTCTTTAACGCGCTTGGGCCGCTGTTTGAGGACGCGGGCGTGGAAAAGGTCCTCTACGACGCCAAGGCCTGGATGACGCGCCTGAAGGCCTTTGGAATCGATTTAAACGGCGTGGGCTTCGATATCCTCATCGCCGCCTACCTGCTGGATGCCACCGCCAGCCGCTACCCCATGGACCGGCTACGGGACGTGCATGCCGGCGGCGCCGGAGAAAAGGATGCGGCTCTGCTTCTTCGGATGCGCGAAAGCATGCGCAAGAAGCTCTGCGATCTGGATATGCAGGAACTTTTCGAGGAAATGGAGCTGCCGCTGATAAAAGTGCTGTTCGATATGGAGCAGGAGGGCTTCCGTGTGGACGAGGAGGCGCTGGACGCCATCGGGCGGGAGCTGGGCGAGGCCATTGAAACGCTGTCGGAAGAAATTTTGGACCTGGCGGGCCATCCCTTCAACATCAACAGCCCCAAGCAATTGGGCGTGGTGCTCTTTGAGGAGTTGGGCCTTCGGGCGATTAAAAAGACCAAGAGCGGCTACTCCACCGACGTGGACGTGCTGGAGCAGCTCTCGCAGGACCATCCCATCGTGCCGCTGATCATCCGTTACCGTCAGGTCTCCAAGCTCAAGAACACCTACGTGGACGGCCTGAAGCCCCTGATTAGCAAGGCGGACGGGAAGCTGCACACCACGTTCCACCAGGAGGTGACCACCACCGGCCGCATTTCCTCCAGCGAGCCCAATCTGCAGAACATTCCCGTGCGCACCGAGCTGGGGCGGCCCCTGCGCAAGATTTTCTGCGCATCGGCGGAGGATCGCATCCTGGTGGACGCCGACTATTCGCAGATCGAACTGCGGGTGCTGGCGCACATGTCCCAGGACGAACGGATGATGTGGGCCTTCTCCGAGGGTCTGGACATCCACGTGAACACCGCCGCGCAGATGTGGGGCGTCAAGCTGTCGCAGGTCACCGACCAGATGCGTACGGCGGCCAAGGCCATTAATTTCGGCATTGTGTACGGCATCAGCGATTTCGGGCTTTCCAGGAACATCGGCATCTCCAGAAAGCAGGCCGGCGAGTTTATCCGGCGCTATCTTGAGACGTACCAGGGCGTGCGCGACTTCATGGAGAACATCGTGGCCGAGGCGGAGAAAAACGGCTATGCCGTCACCATGTTCGGCCGCCGCCGCTACCTGCCGGAATTGACCGCCGGCCAGTACAACGTCCGCAATTTCGGGAAGCGGGTGGCCATGAACATGCCCATACAGGGCACCGCCGCCGACATCATCAAAATGGCCATGATCCGCGTCCACCAGGCACTGGAGGAGAGCGATCTGGACGCCAAACTGATCCTTCAGGTCCACGACGAACTGATCGTGGACTGCCATAAGAGCGCCCGGGATCAGGCGGCGCAGATCGTCCGGGAATCCATGCAGCAGGTGATCCGCCTGGACGTACCGCTGGTGGCGGAGGTGAAGAGCGGAAGGACGTGGTACGATGCCAAGTAAAGTCATCGGGCTCACCGGCGGCATCGCCTCGGGCAAATCCACGGCGGCGGAGCATTTGAAGCGCCGCGGCGCCTGGGTGCTGGACGCGGACGAAGTGTCCCGGCGGGTGGTGGAAAGGGGCACGGCGGGCCACGCGGCCATTTTGCGGGCCTTCGGAGAGGAATTCTTTACCGAAAGCGGGGAACTGGACCGCAAGAAGCTGGGCCGGCACGTCTTTGCCCGCCCGGGCGAGCTGGAAAAGCTCAACGATATATTGCATCCGCTCATCCTTGAGGCCATCCGCGGCGATGTGCGGGCGGCCAGGGATGCGGGGGAGAAGCTGATCGTGGTGGTGATGCCGCTTTTACTGGAATGCGGCGCGCAGCATCTGGTGGACGAGGTGTGGAGCATTTCCGTTTCCGAGGATATGCAGGTCCGGCGGCTTATGCAGCGGGACGCCTTTACCCGAGAGGAGGCCCTGCGGCGCATCAGGGCGCAGATGCCTGAAGAGGAGCGCAGGAAGCAGAGCCACCGGATCATCGATAACAGCGGCGACGCAGCAGCTATGCTGCGGGAACTGGACCGCTTACTGAAAGAAGAATACGCATGAAGAAAAGGCTTAAAACGGCCGGCGCCCTGTGGCTGGCGTTCATTCTGATACTTTGCATCGGCTGCGGTATGGCGCAGGAACCGCCTGCGGAGCCGACGCCCGCGCCCATGGAAACCTGGGTGCCGGTGGAGGACGGGCACATCACCATCGGCATGCCGGAGAACCTGGGCAGAAGTCATCCTCTGTTTCCCGGGTCAAGGGAAATGGTGAGCATCCACGGCCTGATGTTCGAGGGCTTGTTCAGGCTGGATGAAAGCGGAAAACCCCAGCCCAATCTGGCGGAGAGCTACAGCCGGGAAGAGACGGAGGACGGGTACCGGTGGACGTTTCAAATCCGTAAAAACGTCAAGTGGCACGGGAATAACGGCGCCTTGTCCGCTTCCGACGTCAAATTCACACTGGATACCCTCCTGCAGGCTGAAGAGAGCTTCTACAAAGGCAACGTGGCGGGCATTACGGAGGTTGAAACCCAGGCGGATGCGGTGATCCTTCTTACCGACGCCACGGTGAGCTACACCCTTTTGGAGCGCCTGACGTTTCCCATCGTCCCCAAAAGGGTCTATGAAGAACAGGGCGAGGACCAGGCCGATCCCAAGCCGGTGGGCAGCGGCCCGTTTGAGGCCGACGTCTTTGATGTGGACGTGAAGATAGAGCTCGTGCGCAACGCATCCTGGTGGCGGGAGGGCGCCAAGCTGGCCTCCATTACCATAGAGAGCTTCCACGACTATGAGACCGTCTGGAACCGTTTCCGGCAGGGGGACGTGGACATGGCCCTGTGCGACCGGATCACCGCCGCCAGCTTCTACGGCGGGGACCAGGCGCAGATTATTGATGTGAGGAGCCGCACGCTGGACATGCTGGTGCCCAATCTCAGCCACGACTTTTTAAGCGACGAGAGTGTGCGCCGGGCCATTGCCTACGCGGTACACACCAATGAGGTGATCATCCAGGTGTATTTGAACCGCGGCACGCCGGTGAATCTGCCCCTTGCCGCCGACAACTGGCTGAGCGACGTTTCGCTGCACCGGTATGATTTTGACCCGTACATGGCCGGAGCGTTATTGAGGCAGGCCGGTTTTACCGCGGATGAGGAAGGTATCCTGCACAAGCAGGTTGATGGTGAAAATGTCAGGTTTGAGCTGACCATCGCCACCAACGCCGAGGCGGGCGACGCCCTGCGGGAGGATACGGCGGCGCTTTTGGCCCGGCAGCTTCGCGCCGTGGGAATTGACGCCAGCGTGGAGACCATGGCCCTGCAGGAACTGGAAGATAAGGTGCAAAGCGGCGATTACGACATGGCGCTCTGCGGCGTGGTGATGGGTGTGCCGCTGGATTTTCCCGCGCTTTACGGCGCGGACGGCGCGGCCAACCTGAACGGCTTTTCCTCGCCGGATATAGAGTCGGCGCTCTCGGCGCTGCCCCAGGCGCAGTCGCCGGAGGATTACCGGGAAAGCGTCATATCGCTCTGTTCGCGGGTGCTGGATCATCAGGGCACGATCCCGCTGTATTACCGCCAGCACACGCTTTTGACTTCCCGGCGCGTGGCCGGGGTGAAGCGCTCCATGGAGCCGTTTGCCTTCTTCGAGCCGGAGCAGTGGACAGTGCGCAACCGCGTGACCCAAAGCCCGTAGATTCCCGGAAATACACCATTGTTAAAGTGAATTTCAATCGTCCTTCAAATAACGTTCACTTAAAGGCGTTATGCTGATGTCAAGGAAATTATTTGCCATAAGGTTCTGTGAAGGAGGTTTTCACTGTGTATAACGATCATGACAATAGACCCGAAGGCGCCGGCGCAAACGGCAATCAAAGCGATCCGGCGGGCGGAGGCGGCGACACGAGGGTGGACGGCGGCTACCGCTGGTCGAGAAACGACGAGAGGGCGAGCTTCACTCCGGCGGCCGCTTCGGAGGACTTCTATGAAGCCGGGGCAAGGCGCCAGGCATCCGGTCCCGATCCCAGGATGGAGGTTTTCGGCCAAAAGAAGAAAAAGCGTACCGGCGCGGTGGTGGCGCTGGTGCTGGTCCTGTGCCTGATCGTGGGCACCATCGG
>JBMNQS010000103.1:0-5417 GCA_050944255.1 Christensenellales bacterium
TTTCGCAGCTTACCACGTCCTTCTTCGGCGCTTGGTGCCAAGGCATCCATCCTGTGCTCTTATTAGCTTGATCTCTAAGACGAATCTTTCTACTAATTTCAGCTTAAATCGTAGTTACCTTGATTCTTTACTTCTCGATTTCTCTTTCTCCATTATGCAGTTGCCAGGGTTCACATGCGCTTCGACTCGCCGGTTCGGACGTCTCAAGGCGCAAGGCTTATTCTACCGAATATGATACCCGATGTCAAGCCTTTTTTCTCGCGATTCAACTATTTTTCCCGTATTTTTTCAAATGAGTGATTTTGCCATCAATATGGCCTGCCGGCAGGGTGAAAATATCAAAAAACTTTTGGCTTTTATGTTTTGCAGTCGAGCGTGGACAATAAAATCACCTGCACCCATTATTATATGTTATATGGAAGCGAATTGTTTTCAAAATCCGTAATTTTCAAAATATTGCCGTAAATTTCTTTGCGATGCATATACTTGCCGGCCACGCGGGATGGTGCTATGATGGTTATGCCGAAAAAATAAGACCGCGCCTATAAAAAGGACTTGACATCAGGGGGCATATTCTGTAGAATAACCCTTGTGTCTCAGGGCACTTTATTGTTGAACGGGCTCATAGCTCAGCCGGTTAGAGCGCACGCCTGATAAGCGTGAGGTCGGTGGTTCGAGTCCACTTGAGCCCACCACGTCCGGGAGGCCGGATTCCAATACCGCGAACCGTCTTTGATGGTTCGCGGTGTTTTTATGCCCGCGACAACTCTGCTTCCGTTTC
Organism: Christensenellales bacterium; assembly: GCA_050944255.1. GTDB lineage: Bacteria > Bacillota > Clostridia > Christensenellales > Maliibacteriaceae > JBMNQS01. Next base: position 782 of record JBMNQS010000103.1, read on the forward strand.
ATCGAGGATGGCTGCTTCGGAGCAAACTCCGCTCCACTCAAGCCCTCTGTTCCGCTTTACGGTACAGGGGGCTTTCGCAATGCTTCGTTACTCCTCCTTTTCCGCAAAACCGTATGGTTTTGCGGGGGCCCCAATACCGCGAACCGTCGTTGATGGTTCGCGGTGTTTTTATGCCCGCGGTAACTCTGCTCCTGTTGAGGATGGCTGCTTCGGAGCAGACTCTGCTCCACTCAAAATTCCTGTTCCGCTTAGCGACGCAGGGAGTTCGCAATGCTTCGTTGCCCCTCCTTCTCCCGCAATTTATTGTACGCTATCCATTGAGATCCATCTGTTTTTATTCCGAACACAGAAGATAAGGGGGCCACAATACTACATATTAATAGAAAAAGGACTAATTAAAAAAACCATGGGCGTCTTTTTATTTTGGTCAGATAGCTGGTAAACTCACTCTTGTATAGGATACTCATAAATGATCAAAGTACCTTCATCCATTAGTTCATCAATGGTTACTTCATTTGATTCCAATGCATCTTTTAGTTTCAAGGCAACTCCATCTGAGAATACTATCATAATGTAGTCAGATCTTGGGGTGTCCAAAAAATATTCATATTTATCGGTGGAATAGATTAACTCCAAGACATCCGCTACATCCCTTTGTTCCTGATTCTCAACTATTCGGAATGTACGAGCCGATGGTCCAGCCGGGCTGTTAAGCTCTTCCGGCGATTTTTCCAGGTAAGCTTTGCACCCACTGATCACCAGCAATACAGTGACAAGAAGCCATATTGCAGTTTTCTTTTTCATCATATTATGTACCCCTTGGAAAGCGGTCTATGCCCGCCCTCAGTCGTATTACCACCAAGCCAAACCCAAAGTATCACGGCCGCTTGTGTTACTGAATCTCTTTACCTCGATGCGATATGTCCCAAATGCTTTTGGCCCAAAGTCTACTACTTTAACATTATTATTTCCTGTATACAGATAAACGTCAACATCTTTTTCATGTTGTCCCTCCATTATAATAAATTGTCTATGTGCGCTGCTTTCTTGAAAAAAGCACAGCGCTATATTGAATAATGGCGGGTAAAACTATGTTTCTTGTGTTAAAGCCTACCATAAATGAATCAAAAATCGCCTTTACAATTCAAAGAACATCCGGCACGAATGCACGAGTGCGCCCTGTTATTATGGTTTTTCCCAGGCCAAATTGCCTCTCCAGGCAGTGCAATCATGGATGCTGTTCCGCGTAGAGAGCCTGGCGCCTGAAGCTGAAGGGCGGGGTCTACATTGTATTCAAACTTTCCCCTTTTCATATGACGTTGACAAATAACCTCAACCGTGTAAAACTGATGAATGGGGTCGATTACGAAGGCGAGGAAGTGCAAGCGATGGAAAAAATTATACAAGTTGAAGGGCTGAAAAAAGCCTACGGACCGGTGCAGGCGGTGCAGGGTATCAGCTTTTACGTGGAGCGCGGCAAGCTGTTTGCCTTTTTGGGGCCAAACGGCGCCGGAAAATCCACAACCATTGATATTCTCTGCACCATCTTGGAAGCGGACGCGGGAGCCGTTACAATAGACGACCACAAGCTCGGCTCCGATGACGCCGCCATCCGTGCCGCCATCGGCGTAGTCTTTCAGGACCATTTGCTGGACCCGCTTTTGACGGTGGAGGAAAATATGCGGGCGCGCGGCAGCTTTTACAAAAAATCCCGCGCCGAGCTGAATGCGGCGGTTCGCTGGGCGGCCCAAGCGGCAGACGTGGAAGATTTCATCAAACGTCCTTACGGCAAACTTTCCGGCGGGCAAAAGCGCAGGGCGGACATTGCGCGGGCGCTGATCAACACGCCGAAGATCCTCTTTTTGGACGAGCCCACCACGGGCCTTGACCCGCAGACGCGCAAAAACGTATGGGACAGCATCCGGCACCTTCAGAATGAAACCGGCATGAGTGTGTTTCTGACCACGCACTACATGGAAGAAGCGGCCGAAGCCGATTATATTGTCGTGATAGACGACGGCCGGATATCCGCTAAAGGTACGCCTACGCAGCTGCGGGAGAAGTACGCCAGCGATTTATTGAAATTGTTCCCTATGGATGAGAAGCGTCTTATAGCGGCGCTGAACGAGCAGCAGGTCCCCTATACGCATATTTCCGACCGCATCGTGATAAAAATCGACTCCACCATGGAGGCCTTGCCCCTGCTGGATCTCTGCAGGCCGTACATCGCCGGTTTTGAAGTGCTCAACGGTACGATGGACGACGCCTTTGTGGGCATCACCGGAAAGGAGATCAGGCAATGACCGCTTTTGTATCCAGAAACCTGAAGGTTTTTTTCCGCGATAAGGCTTCTGTTTTCTTCTCCCTGCTGGCCGTATTCATCATCATCGCAATGTACGTGCTGTTTTTAGGCAATGTATGGCTGGACGGCCTGCCGGATGTCCCTCAGGCAAAGCCGTTGATGGACAGCTGGATCATGTCCGGCCTTCTGGCGGTGACCTCTATGACGACGGTCATGGGCGCCTTCGGGACCATGGTGGATGACAGGGCACATAAGATTATTAAAGATTTCAGCGCCTCGCCCATCAGCAAAGGTAAAATTGCAGGGGGCTATATCCTTTCTTCCTTTATCATCGGCGTAATTATGACGCTCATCACATTTGTGCTGGCGGAACTCTACATCGTGGCGGGCGGCGGGCAGTGGCTCTCTGTTGAAGCCACGTTCAAAGTACTGGGGCTCATCCTGCTTTCTTCGCTGTGCAACACCGCCATGATTTCCTTTTTGATCTCCTACTTTAAAAGTCAGAACGCATTCGGTACGGCAAGCAGCATCATAGGCACGTTGATCGGCTTTTTAACGGGCATCTACCTGCCCATCGGCATGCTTCCCGAAGCGGTGCAGTTCTTCATCAAAATATTTCCCGTTTCCCACGCGGCGCTGCTGCTTCGCCAGGTAATCATGGAAACACCCATGCAGGCCGTATTTGAAGGCGCTCCCGCGCAGGTCCTTCAGGGTTTTAAGGAGGAAATGGGCGTCTCCTTCCAGCTTGGCGGGCAAACTATTCCGGTTTACGCGAGCTTTCTTATTCTGATCGGCACGGCATTGCTGTTCTACGCACTCTCCACATGGCGCTTTTCCAAAAAAGGCAAATGAACTCAAGATCGTCTCCCACCTACTGAACCTTGAGGATTTTTGCCGCGGGTATAAAAATATCGCGAACCACCAAAAGATGATTCGCGATATGGGCCGCGGGCGGTTGGCTGTCCGGCGGAAAAGCAGGCGCACCGGGGCCCCCGCGCGGCAACCGCGTGAGGTGGAGCGCAGCGGTACGAAAAATCCCTGCACCGCAAAGCGAGACAGGGATTTTGAATGGAGCAGAGTTTGCTCCGGTGTATTAACGCCGGCCAATAAAGGCAGTATGCCGCGGGCCCCACAAAGCCATATGGCTTTGTGGGGAAAGGAGGAGTAACGTAGCGGTATGAAAAATCCCTGCACCGCAAAGCGGGACAGGGATTTTGAATGGAGCGGAGTTTGCTCCGGTGCATTAGCACCGGCCAATAAAGGCAGTACGCCGCGGGCCCCACAAAGCCATATGGCTTTGTGGGGAAAGGAGGAGCAACGTAGCGGTATGAAAAATCCCTGCACCGCAAGCGGGACAGGGATTTTGAATGGAGCGGAGTTTGCTCCGACGTGGTGGAGATGAGCGGATTCGAACCGCTGACCCCCTGCGTGCAAAGCAGGTGCTCTCCCAGCTGAGCTACACCCCCAAAAAGTTTTTTACATAATTGCAACGCGTTTTAGTATAATCCAAAGACCTTTTTTAGTCAACCTTTTTCTTTAAGCGCCCCTGTCCTGATCCGGACGTGCACTCCTGTTTTCCACAGCCCAGCAGCCGCCGCTTTATCAGGGACGAGCGCACCCAGCGTAAATTATAACAAAAGCCTGCGGGCATTCCACAGGCCTTTCATTGGTTTCAAATGGGTTTATCTCAGTAGTTTTTCTCCAGCAATTCAAAGTACGCCTGAGGATGTTCACAGGCCGGGCAGATCACGGGAGCGTCTGTGCCCACATAGTGGTGGCCGCAGTTACGGCATTCCCATTCGACGGAAGCGTCGCGCTTGAAGACCTTACCTTCCTCAATGTTCTTGAGAAGATCGAGATAGCGCTCTTCATGGGTCTTTTCAATGGCGGCAATAAGACTAAAACGGGAGGCCAGTTGATTGAAGCCTTCCTCGCGCGCAACGTCGGCGAACTCCTTGTACATTTCGGTCCATTCGTAATTTTCGCCTGCGGCGGCGTCTTTCAGATTGGCAATGGTATCGGGCAGCGAACCGTCATGCAGGAACTTGAACCAAAGCTCGGCATGCTCTTTCTCATTGGCGGCGGTTTCCGCAAAGATGGCGGCAATCTGCTCATAACCTTCTTTTTTTGCCTTTGAAGCATAGAAGGTGTATTTGTTTCTCGCCTGAGACTCGCCTGAAAATGCGGTCATCAGGTTTTGCTCTGTCTTTGTGCCTTTAAGACCCTCGATCGGTTTAAAATCTGCCATTTGTACATCCTCCTTCAGAAACGTTTGTTGTGAAATGAATATTTGCAGCAATCCACTCCAATTTTAGGAATGATTACTGTTTAATT
>JBMNQS010000104.1:0-5214 GCA_050944255.1 Christensenellales bacterium
GTGTGCGACACCTGCTTCGACCAGAGTGTAACGCGTATGGACGTCCCGGTTTACATCACCCAGGGGCGGCACGACTGGAACACGCCCCCGTCCATCTCCCACCGCTGGTTTGAGCGGCTTGAAGCGCCGTACAAACAGTGGATATGGTTCGAGAACTCCGCTCACTCGCCCATCAAGGAGGAGCCAGAACTGTGGGGCAGGACCCTGCGGGAGCATGTATTCGGGCAGAACCAGGCAAACGCCCTTTAAACCGCGGCAGGCAGGCGTATCCGACGCCTGAATGGCATTCAACAGGTCCTTTAATCTGCGGCAAAAGTTTAGACAACACTGCGGTCCGCATGCTTTAACGCGGGCCTGCGATGCACGTAGCGCCCGCATCCGCCGCAGCGGCGCGGTTGTCTTTGCTTCAGCGGCGCTCAATGGGCAGCCACTTTAGTATCCTCTGTATCTCATCGTCCCAGAAGTCCCAATTGTGGGCGCCGGGCTGCTGGTGGTAAACGTAATTGAAGCCGATGTCGTCCAGGTGCTTTTTCATCTCCAAATTGCTGGGGTATACGAAGTCCTCCGTGCCGCAGCACATATAAAACTTTGGATAATCGATCTTTTTCTCCACCAGATGGGAAGCCAGCCAGAACGGATCGTCGATGGTGCCCTTGGTCTTCTCCCCGGGTTTGAAGGCCATCGACCACACGCTGTCGTTGGAAGCGGCCCTTTCCATCAAATTATTGAACCCGCCGGAAAGGCTGGCCACGTAGCCGTACATCTCGGGCTTGCTCATGCCCAGCTTGAACGCGCCGGAGCCGCCCATGGAAAGCCCGGCAATGAAGGTATCCTCCCGTCTGTCCGATACGGGAAACATCCACTTGATCATTTTAGGAAGTTCCTCGGTGAAATACGTGTAATAGGCCGGGCCGCCGCGGGGCATGTTCCGGTAGCAGCTGTTTTGCGCGTCGGGCATCACCACCGCCACATTGTAGTTTTGCGCGTAACTTTCAATGCGCGAGAACCGCATCCAGTCGCCGTCGTCACCGTAGGTGCCATGCAAGAGATACAATACGGGACATTTTAAGGCATCGCTGTAGTAGTCCAGCCCCTTGGAAACGCTGCCCGGTGAGCGCTCAAACTGCGCCGCCATGGCGCCGTCCATGATTTCCGAAGTAAGCGGCGTGGGGAGAATCACCTGTACGTCCGTCTTTTGGCGAAGCGCTCTGGAAAATGTTTTCAACTGTAGAAAAGCCATATTTATGCCTCCTTTTCAAATTTATCCGTCGAGCCATAGCCTATAGCCGACGTTTTTCCCTGGTTTTGATTGATCGCTCCATACGCGGAGCACGATAAGCATTGTCTTACATGTCCTCGAAATCCGGCTGGCTTACCCGCCCTTTCGGTGAACGCCGCCGAAAAGTTGACGGAGAAACACCGGTGCGGTACACTCAAAAAAGCCGGAAACCCCTGGCTTGCGGCACAGAGAATTTGAAAAAGGGAGTTTTATGCGCTACTCACACATCCTTTGGGACTGGAACGGAACGCTCCTGGACGATGTCCGGGGCTGTCTTTCATGCGTCAATCGGATGCTTGCGGCAAGGAAAATGGCCGCGCTTGCCTCCGTGGAGGCCTACCGAAAGGTCTTCGGGTTTCCCGTCATGGACTACTACAGGCTTCTCGGCTTTGATTTTGAAAAGGAGCCTTACGAAGACTTGGCCCGTGAATACATGGACCTATACTTATCCGAAGATTACGCCCTGTACCCCGGGGCGGCGCGGGTGCTGGCCGCCGCCCGGAAAAGAGGCGTCCGGCAGGTGATTCTCTCCGCGTCGGAAACTTCCATTTTGCAAAGACAGATTGAGAAAGCCGGCATAGCGCCCTATATTGACGGCATTTTGGGTACGGACAACATCCTGGCCGCAGGCAAAGCGGAAACCGGCCGGGCCTTCATGGAGAGCGGCGACGTGTCTTCGGCGCTTCTGGTGGGCGATACGCTCCACGACCATGAGGTGGCCCGCTTTATCGGCGCGGACTGCCTGCTGGTGGCAAACGGCCATCAGTGCCGGGAAACGCTTCTGTCAAGCGGCGCGCCGGTGCTGGAAAATATCGCCGGTGTGCTGGATTTCATTGAATCAGCGTACAGGTGGCCAGGCGCTGCGCCGGCCAGAACCTAAAGAGGCTGATACGCTCCACCCGGGCATGGATAACGGAAAAATGCTCCGCCGCCACAGGCAGCGCGCCCAGAACATGCTCCTTCGACGACTCCATCAGCAGCGTTACGTGGGGCGTCCAGATATGCGCGTCCTCTACGCAGTTCAGATCGAACCTCTCCCGCAGGCGCAGCAGTTCCCGGCTGGGCGCCGGCGCCATAAACAGTACCTCCAGCCCGAACAGTCCCAGATGGTTCAATACGACGTCAAAGACCGCCAGGCCGTCGCAGGCTTCATTCATGCGCGCATGCAGTTCCCGCTCGCGCCCCGGGGCGTAAAGCCCCAGCGTCATGTGGTAGGGCACGTCACGGGTGTTCTGCGTCCCCTTGAATCCGCTTTCCCGCAGCCGTTGCTGCAGTTCCCGCAGCTTCAGCTGGGTCGTCCGGTCAAATTCCGCCAGCACGCACAGCCTGTTCTCCGCCATAAAACACTCCTTTGTGGCCCGTTAAGGACCCTTTACTCTGAAAAGCCATGCCGCGCGCAGCCGAGGCGCCCGCTCCCGGAAGCCCGCATGGTTTTTCCGCATTTCGTGCGTTCTGCAGAATTTTGAAAGTTAAAACGTTCTCTTTCTTTCAGTATAAGGCAATACCGCCCCGCCGTAAACCATTCTTTACCTGCATACCCGTTTGCATTATAATAAAAATGACTATTTATCGTAGCCGGACATGCGGCAAAAAACGGAGGGAATCATTTGGTACACGAAGCCATCCGCCTCCTGGTGGATTATGGCCTTGAAACCGGCCTGGTGGAAAGAGCGGACGAAGTTTACGTCATCAACCGCCTTTTGGAGGCGCTTGAGCTGGATGTTTACCGCCCTCCCGCTGCCGTCCCGGCGACAAAACCGCTGGAGGAGATTCTGGCGGCGCTTGTGCGGCATGCGCTGGATACCGGCCTCATAGAAGACACCTCCGCGCGAAGGGATTTATTCGACACCAGGCTCATGGGCTGCCTGACGCCGCCCCCGTCCAAGGTGATCGAAACATTTTGGGCGCTATACGGCCAAAGCCCCGAAAAGGCCACGGATTTTTACTATAAGTTCAGCCGGGACACCGACTACATCCGCCGCTACCGGGCGGTGCGGGACATCCGCTGGACCTGCGAAAGCCCCTACGGGAGGCTGGACTTATCCGTCAATCTGGCCAAGCCGGAGAAGGACCCCCGCGATATTGCCTCTGCCGGAGCCGAATCTTCAGATTACCCGCCCTGCGTACTGTGCCGCGAAAACGAGGGGTTCGCGGGCCATCTGGTCCGCGCCGCCCGCCAGAATCACCGGCTGATCCCGCTGCGGCTGCGCGGGGAGGACTGGTTTTTTCAGTACTCCCCCTACGTCTACTACAACGAGCACTGCATCGTGCTGTCCGGGGAGCACCGCCCCATGAAGATTGACCGGGCAGCATTTGAAAAGCTGTTTGCCTTTGTGGACCAGTTTCCCCACTACTTTATCGGCTCCAACGCGGACCTGCCCATCGTGGGCGGCTCCATACTGTCCCACGACCACTTCCAGGGCGGACGCTACAGCTTCGCCATGATGCGCGCCCCCATCCGTGAGCATGTCCGTTTCGTCGGCTGTGAGGACGTGGAGGCGGGCATCGTGGACTGGCCCATGTCCGTTATCCGCCTCCGGGGCCGCGACGCCGCGCGGCTGACCTGCCTGGCCGAGCGGATACTGGCCGCCTGGCGCACCTACGGCGACGAAGCCGTTTTTATCCGTGCCGAAACGGGCGGCGTGCCCCACAACACGGTAACACCCATCGTCATAAAGAGCGGGGACACCTACACCCTGGACATGGCGCTTCGAAACAACATCACCACCGCTACGCACCCTCTGGGTGTATACCATCCCCACGCGGAGCACCACCACATCAAGAAGGAAAACATCGGTCTGATCGAGGCGATGGGCCTTGCCATACTGCCCCCGCGGCTTGAAAGGGAGCTTTCCGCACTTGAGGAGGTCCTTGTCGGCGGCGCGGACCCCGCCGAAAACCCGCTGACGGCTCCCCACGAGGTCTGGGCGGAAAATCTCCGAGCCCGCCACGGCATTTTCAGCCGGGATACCGTACGCCGGGTGCTCCGGGACGAAATCGGCCTCAAGTACGTCCAGATCCTTCGGGACGCCGCCGTATTCAAGGATGATCCCACGGGCCGGCGCGCATTCAGTCGCTTCATCGCCCAGGTGTAGGCGACGGTTCTGCGCAAAGCCCCTTACTTGCCTTTCGCCTACCACCGAAAACCCTATAAAAAGGAGCGCCTATGGATATCCGTCAAGCCCTTGAAAACGCCGAGAAACTTTTTCCCGGCGGGAAAGCCCGCTACGAAAAAATTCTGGCCAATTTTTATTCCTTCTTTGGAAACGCGGCGGATATTCATTTGATCAGCGCGCCGGGAAGAGTGGAGATCGGGGGCAATCACACCGACCACCAGAGGGGATGCGTGCTGGCGGCGGCGGTGAACCTGGACATCATGGGCGCCTGCGCCAAAAACGGCTTGAATGAAATCCGCATCCTATCCGAAGGCTATCCGCTCATCAGCGTTTCGCTGGAAAACCTGTCCGTCCGGGAAGCGGACAGGAACACTTCCGCCGCGCTGGTGCGGGGCATCGCCGAACAATACGGCCGGCTTTACGCCAAAAACGGCGGTCCGGGCGGCGCTTTCCCGCCGCTTGGGTTTGACGCCTGCGTCCAGTCCGACATCCCCGCGGGAAGCGGCGTCTCGTCCTCCGGCGCCTTTGAGGTATTTATCGCCGCCTGCATGAACCACCTGTTTTTCGGCGGAAAGATTTCCCCCGAAGAAATGGCGCAAATGGGCCGCTACGCGGAAAATATCCACTTCGGAAAGCCCAGCGGCCTGATGGACCAGATGACCTGCGCCACCGGGGGCCTGGTGTTCATCGATTTTTCCGCCGGTGACGGGGCGCCCTTCGTGAAGAAACTGCGGGCGCAGGTGAGCGGCCACGCGCTGTGCATCATCGAGGCCGGGGACAGCCACGAGGACCTGACCGCAGACTACGCGGCCATCACAA
>JBMNQS010000105.1:0-5191 GCA_050944255.1 Christensenellales bacterium
TGCGCTGGACGGCCTTGACCAGCTCCACAATGGGAATGATGGAAAAAGCCAGCCCTATGCAGATGGCGTACTGCGCAAGGGGGATGCGCGTAAAGCTGAAGGCGTCGGCCATAAAGGGGATGGTGGTGACGGCCACCGTCAGCAGAAAGCTCAGGAGCGCCGCGCCCCACAGGGTTTTGTTCTGGGTGGGGAGCCGAAGCAGGCTGGCCCTCTGGCTGCGCATGTTGAAGCTGTGGAACACCTCCGCCGTGCTCATGGTGATAAAGGCCATGGTCATGCCTGCGGCGCTGCCTGCCACGCCCCAGGTCCCAAGCTCCATAAAACTGCCGATGAAGTAGGCCGCCAGCGTCAAAAGCCCCACCAGAGTGCCCTGGTAGATGATGTCGCCGCCCAAACCGCCGGCGAAAATACCGGCCCTGGCGTCCCGGGGTTTCCGCTGCATCAGGTCCGGTTCGCCCTTCTCCACGCCCAGCGCCAGCGCCGGGAACGTGTCGGTGATCAGATTGATCCATAAAAGGTGCACCGGCTTTAGGATGATAAAGCCCAGCATGGTGGCGGTAAAGACTGCCAGCACCTCGCTCATGTTGGAGGAGAGCAGAAAGCCGATGGTCTTTCGGATATTGTCGTATATCCGGCGGCCCTCCTCCACCGCGCCCACAATGGTGGCGAAATTATCGTCGGCCAGCACCATGTCCGCCACGTTTTTGGTCACGTCGGTGCCGGTGATGCCCATGCCCACCCCGATATCCGCCGCCTTGATGCTGGGCGCGTCGTTGACGCCGTCGCCGGTCATGGCGGTGATCCTGCCCAGCTTCTTCCACGCGCGGACGATGCGCACCTTGTGCTCGGGCTGCACCCGGGCGTAGACGCCGTACATGTGGACCGCAGCGTCCAGTTCCTCGTCGGTCATTTCGTCCAACCCGATGCCGGTGACCGCCTGGGACGCATCGTCAATGATGCCCAGCGTGGCGGCGATGGCGATGGCCGTCTTGGGGTGATCTCCGGTGATCATGATGGGCCGCATCCCCGCCCGGCGGCAGTTCTCTATGGCGTCCAGCACCTCCGGGCGGATGGGGTCGATCATGCCCATCAGGCCCAGAAACACCATATCCTTCTCCAGCGCCTCGGGGGAGGTGTCCCGGGGCATGGCGTCGTGAGCACGCATGGCGGCGCACAGTACCCGCAGCGCCCTATCCGCCATATCGCTGTTTTCGTCCAGGAAGGCTTTTCGCACCTGGTCCGTCAGAGGCAGGGACTCCCCGTTTCTATAATAATGGGTGCACCGCGCGATGATCTCGTCCGGGGCGCCCTTTGTGTACTGGATAATCCGCCCGTCCTGCCGGTGCAGCGTGGACATCATCTTGCGCATGCTGTCAAAGGGCGCCTCGCCCACGCGGGGCGTCTCCTCTTCAAGGCTGTGTTTTTCAAGCCCGTAGGCCGCCGCGTAATCCACCAGCGCAATCTCCGTGGGATCGCCCACGCCTTCGCCCGCGCCGGTGGGCTCCGCGTCGTTGCACAGCGCCATGGCCGTGCACAAGAGCCGCTCGTCCTCGCCGCAGGTTTCCACCACCGTCATCTTGTTCTGCGTCAGGGTGCCCGTCTTGTCCGAACAGATGATCTCCGCGCAGCCCAGCGTCTCCACCGCCGTCAGGTGGCGGATGATGGCGTTCTTCCTGGCCATATTGGTCACGCCGATGGACAGTACCACCGTCACCACCGTGGCAAGGCCCTCGGGAATGGCCGCCACCGCCAGCGATACGGCCACCATAAACGTCTCCAGTACTACGTGGCCCGTTATGCTGGGCGCCCGCAGGAGACTGACGATAAACATGAACACGCAGATGCCCAGCACGAGAAAGCTCAGCGTCTTTGAAAGCTGGCCCAGCTTGCGCTGAAGGGGCGTCTTCTCCTCCTGGGCCTGGTTCAGCGCCTCGGCAATACGGCCCATCTGGGTGTCCATGCCCGTCTTGGTAATGGCGATGCGCCCGCGCCCGTAAACCACGATGGAACCCATGTAGGCCATATTGGTCCGGTCGCCCAGGGGTACGGACTTGTTTTCGCCCAGGTAAAGGATGTCGATGGACTTGTTGACCGGCACGCTCTCGCCCGTCAGCGCCGCCTCCTCAATGCGCAGGCTGGCCGATTCGATGATGCGGCCGTCGGCGGGCACCGCGTCCCCGGCGTCCAGATACACCACGTCGCCCACCACCAGCTCCTCGCTGGGAATCTCCACCACCTCGCCGTCGCGCAGCACCTTGCTGGTGGCGGCCGCCATCTTCTGCAGCGCCTCGATGGCCTTCTCCGCCTTGGATTCTTGGTAAACGCCCAGCACGGCGTTTAAAAGTACCACCGCCAAAATGATGATGACGTCGGTGAAATGTTCGTCCCCGATGATGGCCGTAACGGCCGAGATCAGCGCCGCGGCCAAGAGAATGATGATCATCGGGTCAATCAATTGCTTGACGAACCGTTTTAAAAGGGAATCTTTCTTTGCCTCGGCAAGGCGGTTCTTTCCATTTTTTTCAAGCCGCAGGGCGGCTTCCCTGCCGGATAATCCGTTTTCCGTGGTGGATAAATCGGCCAGGACATGATCGATATCGGTGGTATAATATCTCAATTCAAATAACCTCACTTATATTTTTGGATGAGATAACCGTAGTTTTGCCATCAAATGCAAAAGACATCCTCATTCACTTTCCTTCTGCATGCAGGGCCGCCGCTCCTTCAATTGGAATTGGAAAAAAATATTTCCACTGCAATATTTTGCCTCAAACTGCCCGGCCGGACAATGCTTTTTGCTCTAAATGTCGTTTATCCGGCGCTAAAATGACGTTTAAAAATATAAAAAATAATTTCTTTTTAACGCAAAAGACAAGCATCCCAAAAGAGGCGCCTGCATGTTTACCCTGAAAATTTCATAGATTGTTCATGGAGAGGTTGTCTATTGATTTGACAACGGGCATAAATTGATTGTATAATGTACACAAAGTGCTGAGTATCGGTTCCGGCCGGTAGCGGGAGAACCAATTTCATGGGGTGTATCTGCAGCGTGCTGCTGCAGTAGGAGACCTTCCTCTCCGAACCCGTCAGCTAATCTCGCAAGCGTAGAAGGGCAAAAAGGGAGTTGCGTCTCCGATAAAGACGCAAGGTTTCGCAGCCAACTATGTTAGCCGTCAGCATTTTGAAGGCTAACTTTTTTAATCCCAGAATTTGCTCGAAAGGAGAACGACTTATAAGCGGAAAGAATAGGAGGAAAAGAAGATGAAGAAGCGTATAGGCAAGATGCGCGATATGTACATCATTCGCAACAGGATCCTGCGCCTTCGGGATAAGCACAGGAAGAAGTTCTATAAGAACAGCTACGGCAAATGCGGGCTGGAAATCGAGTTCGGAGTGAATTACACCGGCACCAGCACCGGCTACATCAAAAAGGGCCTTCAGAAAATGAAGGAGGCCGTGGGAAACAGGGGAAAATTTGTTGAAGATCTGACGATAGGCCGCGATCTGAATTTTGAGATTGTTCTGGATCCGATGGATAAAGACGAACTGGCCGAAGTGTTCAACAAAATCGTGGATATTCTGGAATTCTACGAGGACTTTGTATTTGACGACAATTGCGGCGTGCACGCCAATTTCCGCGCCGATGACGTGCAGAAGCGTCTGTTCTACAACCGCCTGGTGGCAGGCGGATACGATTCACAGCGGTTCTCACACAATAAGTACAAGATCGACTTTATGAAACTGGCCGCAAAGCGTGACGGTACGTTTCGTACCTACGAAGAGTTCGTGCAGTACCAAAAGGACGTCTGCTCCAAATATTCCAGCGTGAATTTCCTAAAAGAGAACCTGATCGAATTTCGCGCGCTGGACCTGAATCTGGACGATATCCTCTACGTGTACGATCTCTACAGGCAGACCTGCCTGGGTGAAACCGCCAGTGAGGAGCTCAAGGACAAAGTCAGGCACCTGTCGGACTATGTGGACCTGCCTTTGGTCTCACTTGACAGGGCGCAGTAACATATGGTATATTGAACGAACTTTTAAGCTGATTTCGCAAGGAGCGCGAAAAGCAAGATAGGTTTTGTTCAGTGTGCCGCGCCGCATCTGCGGCAGCAGATTGTTTTGCACATCTGCGGGTAACGACCGCAGATGTGCTTTTTTAAAAGGCTCCAAAAGGGGATAAAAGAATTGAAAACCGAAACACCCGATGACAAGCGGCTTCAAATAGCCAATAAAGTGTTTTATCTGACGCTGGCCGTCAACACGCTGCTGATGGCGCTCAAGTTTGCCGCCGGATTCCTCGGCGAGAGCAGCGCCCTGATCTCAGACGCCGTCAACGACCTGTCCGACGTGGGCATCACGCTGATGGTCATCGTGGGCGTGCGATTCGCCAGCAAGAGCGCCGATAAGGAGCACCCTTACGGCCACGGGCGCATCGAAAGCGTGGTGGGTCTTTCCCTGGCCTTCATACTGGTGATGACCGCCCTTGGCATCGGCAAAAGCGGCGTGGAAACGCTCTTTTCGGGCCGGGCCGGCGCCTCGGTTCCGGGCCTGATCGCACTGATCGCCGCTTTCATATCCATTCTGTGCAAGGAGGGCCTCTACCAGATCGCCCACCGTACGGCAAAAAAGATCGGCTCTTCCGCCATGCTGGCCGACGCCTGGCACCACCGAAGCGACGCGCTGTCCTCCCTCGCCGCGTTTATAGGCATCGGCGCCACGCAGCTGGGACTGTGGTTCATGGAGCCTGCGGCCTCGCTGGCGATCTGCCTTTTGATTCTGAAAACCGCCTACGATATCGGCAAGGGCTGCGTCCATCAGCTCATTGACGCCTCGCCGCCACAGGACGTGCTGGACGCCATCTGCGAAACGGTGCTGTCGGTGGAGGGCGTACGCCACATCGACTTGATGCGCAGCCGCGTCTCGGCCAATAAGCTCTACGTGGACCTGGAGATTGCGCTGCTGCATATCCTCAGCTTCGAGCAGGCGCACATCCTATGCGAGAAGGTGCACCTGCTGGTGGAAAAACGGCATCCCCAGGTTATCCACTGTACGGTGCACGCTAACCCGCACCACCACGACGACGTGCCGGTGGAGCTGCCGGAGGACTTAACCCATGAGTAAAGAGCGCCGTGGCGCTCTTTTTTAAAGCGGCGGGAAAAGGATCCGTCATTGGACGGGCGGGCGCGGA
>JBMNQS010000106.1:0-5121 GCA_050944255.1 Christensenellales bacterium
TGATCAATGTCCAGGACCAGCTGACGCTGCTGGAGACGATACTCAACGGATTTTCCGCCGCGGTGGGCTTCGCGCTGGCCATTATCCTGTTTGCCGGCATCCGGGAGCGGCTGGAGACCTCCAATATCCCCAAGAGCATGCAGGGATTTCCCATCGCGCTGATATCAGCGGGGTTGATGTCCATGGCCTTCAGCGGGTTCGCCAGTTTGCAGAATTTGCTCAATTAGTCATCGGAAGGAGCGTATATGCAAGTTATCCTATACAGCTTACTGGTCCTGGGCGGCCTTGGCGTCATCTTTGCGGCGGCGCTGGGCGTTGCGGCGAAAAAATTTGACGACGGCGTACACCCCGACGTGGCCGCCGTCAACGACGCGCTGCCCGGCGCCAATTGCGGCGCCTGCGGCTTTGCCGGATGTGAAAATTACGCCGCGGCCATCGTGCAGGAGGGCGCCTCCATTTCAAGATGTCCCGTGGGCGGCGCGTCCGTCATGGAGGCCATCGCTCAGATCCTGGGCGTGGCCACCGAGGAGCGCGAAGAATTCGTGGCCTTCGTCAGCTGTCAGGGCGGACATCGAAACGCAAAATCGCGAGGGGACTACGAGGGGCCCGACAACTGCCGCGCGTCCACCGTCTGCGGCGGCACCAAACTGTGCGAGTACGGCTGCATAGGCCTGGGCGACTGCGTGCGCTCCTGCCCCTACGACGCCATCATCATCACCGACCAGGGGATCGCCGGCGTGCGCACGGATAAGTGCCGCGCCTGCGGCGTGTGCGTGGCCGAGTGCCCCAAAGGCATCATTTCCATGGTGCCCAAGAGCAGGAAGCTGGAGTTGAGCTGCAGCGCGCTGGCCTACGGCAAACAGGTGTCCGACGCCTGCCGCGTGGGCTGCATCGCCTGCGGCATCTGCGAGAAGGCCTGCCCGGTGGATGCCATCGTGGTGCAGGGAAATATACCGCATATCGATTACGCCAAATGCACCACCTGCGGCCTATGCGTGAAGAAATGCCCCACGTCGGCGCTGGTGATGGATATGTAGGGCCCAGCCTCCCGGAATCAAATATAAAAAGCGGCTTTGCGGTCAAATTGCGCGGGGCCGCTTTTTATATAAAGTTCAAAAGTGAACGTTTTCGGGATGGAGAGCGCAGCGGCGCGCGGAGGGCTTAAGGCCTGCGCTTTTTTAGTTCTTTTCCCGAAGAGGCGGTGGAAAAAATGCATCGCAAAAGCTCTTTTTCCCGCCGGTAGGGGCCGTGGCAAACTGCGGCGGATTGTGCTATAATGGTTGGGCGATATCCAAGGAAGGTTGTGACGGGTCTTTGAGGACGCGAATGCCCATACTGCTGGCATCTTCTTCCGCCAGGCGGATCAGCCTCTTAAAGGCGGCGTCGCTGGAGTTTGAGACGATGGTATGTCCTGACGAGGAGGTTGTGGATGAGCGCCTTTCGCCCGGAGGAAAGGTCATGGCGCTGGCCGCAGGCAAGGCGCGCTGCTGCGCCGCCAGGTGGGACAGGCAGGGCGTCGTTATCGGCGCGGATACGGCCGTGTTTCTGGGGACGGATATGCTGGGCAAGCCCGAAGGCCCGCAGGATGCGCAGAGGATGCTCCGGAGGCTGTCCGGCCGGTGGCATACGGTACGCACCGGCGTGTGCATGATTTTTCCGGGCGGAGAAGAAGAGCTCTTCTGCTGCGTGTCCAGGGTGCTGTTCAGGCGGCTGTCGCAGGAGGAAATACAGGCGTACGTCCAAAGCGGCGAGCCCATGGACAAGGCCGGGGCCTACGCCATACAGGGCGGCGCCTCGCAGTTTGTGCGCCGCTATGCGGGCGACTACGACAATATCGTGGGCCTGCCGGTTTCAAGGGTGATCAAGGCACTTGAAAGTTTCGGCGCAATCGATTTGATTTGAGGTAAAATATATGGCGATAACCAATCCACTGCGCCGCGGCGCCATGGGCATTGACCTGGGCACCAGCAATGTGCTGATCCATCTGGCGGACCAGGGCATCGTGCTGCGGGAGCCCACGGTGGCGGCGGTGCAGAAAATCAAGGGCGTCAGGCGCGTCATCGCCACGGGCGAGGAGGCCAGGCGGATGATCGGCCGGGCCACCGGCGATATACAGGCCATACAGCCGCTTTTATCCGGCGTTATCGCCGATTATGAAGTCACCGAGATCATGCTGCGGCACTTTGTAAAGAAAGTCATGAAGGACCACAAGCTGGCGCTGAGGCCCGATGTGGTGATCTGCGCGCCCAGCGGCATCACCCCGGTGGAGCGCCGCGCCGTGGAGGACGTTATCCTCAAGGCCGGCGCCAGAAACGCCGTGCTGGTGGAGGAGCCGCTTGCCGCGGCCATCGGCGCGGGCCTGCCCATCGATGAGCCCAAGGGCGTGATGATCGTGGACATCGGCGGCGGTACCACGGAGGTGGCCGTCATTTCCATGGGCTCCATGGTGGTCAGCCGCAATGTGCGCATCGGCGGCATGCAGTTGGACGATCATATCGTGCAGTATATCCGCCGTGAGAAGAATGTAGGCATATCCCCGGCCACGGCGGAGGAGCTGAAAATCGGGCTGGGCAGCGTGTACCCGGTGCAGGCGCAAAGCAGCGTGACGGTGAGAGGCATCGACGCGGACCTGAATCTGCCCACCACGGTGGCGGTGTCCACCCAGGACATCTACCTGGCCATCCGAGAGCCGGTGCGCCAGATTGTGGAAGTGATCCGAAGCGCGCTGGAATCCGCGCCGCCGGAGCTTTTGTCCGATATCATGAACCGCGGCGTCACCATTACCGGCGGCAGCTCCCTGCTTCTGGGGCTTGACGTATTGATCCACGAGGGGACTGGCCTTACCGTCAACGTGGCGGAGCATCCCTTGGATACGGTGGCCGCCGGCGCGGGCAAAATCGCCGGCGACAGGAAGCTGTACAGGACCATCAGCGCCATTGGATGATGATGAGAGCCGGAAGGACGGGTGAGCGCAATTGAAACTGGGACGCAAAAGAAATATGCTGGCTTTCCTGCAGCATAAAGTCACGTGGCTCGCCATGGCGCTGGTGCTGGTGATTATAGCGGCTATCGTCTTTTCCGCGGCGTGGAGAGGCCGCACCGGCGAGCCGTCGTTCATCGAAAAGGGCATTTCCTCCGCGCTGCAATGGGTGCAGCGCGGCGCCGCGTCCGCCGCGGAGGAGGTCACCGGCTGGGTGCGCGGGCCGTACTGGGACGGTAAGACCCATGAGGACTACCTGAAACTGCAGCAGGAAGTATCGGCGCTTCGCCAGCAGAACGCCGATATGCAGGAACTTCAAAGGGAAAACCAGCGGCTGCGGGAGCTTCTGGACAGCGCCGAGGCGTTATCTGACAGCGAGCCGGTGCATGCGAAGGTCATCAACCGCTCGGCCAATCCCTTCGGATACGTGTTTATCATCGATAAGGGCGAAAAAGACGGCATCGCAAAGGATATGGCGGTGATCGATTCGGGCGGCCTTGTGGGCAAGGTGGTGGACGCCGGGAGCAACTGGGCCCGCGTGATGAGCATCATCGATACCAACTGCTCGGTGCCGGCCATCGTGGAGCGTACCCGCGATCCGGGCATCGTCAGGGGCAATATGACGGCGCTGGATGAGGACGCGCTCCTGAATATGATCTATCTGCCCGCCGAGAGCGAGCTTTCCCCCGGCGACCGGATTGTCACCAGCGGTATGGGCGGCATATACCCCAAGGGCATTATTATCGGCGAGGTGATGGCTGTGGGCAGGGATGCGTCCAGCCAGCACGGCGTCAGCATCCGTCCGGCGGCGGATTTCGTGCATCTGGAGGATGTATTGGTCCTCACCGACGTGGTCGAAACCGTTCCGATCCAGTAGGAGGGCGTATGGGCAGAACGATTGTATTTGGTATCTGTATAGTGCTGTCCGTTGCCCTGCAGGCGGTGGTCACCAGCCTGACGGGCATTGTCTATACCGGTCCGGACGCGCTTTTATGCATGGTCATCGCCATATCGGCCTTCACCGGGCCCGCCTTCGGCGCGGCGGCCGGCGGCGTGACCGGTTTTCTGGGGGACGCTGTCTTTCGCACCGGCGCCATCGGGCAGCTGACGGTGCTGTATATCATCGCCGGCGCCGTGTGCGGCTACTTCTTTGACCAGAGCTACAGGCGCTTTGTGCGGCTGATAGCGCTCAGCGCCGCTTTTTCTGTGTTTCGGCTGTTCTGGCTGTGGGTGCCCCGGTATGTCGGCGGCCTGCGGCTTGATTTTTTTCAGTTTATGGGACGAGTCGCGCTGCCCAACGTATTTTGGACGGTGGCGCTGGCCGCGCTCTTGTATGCCATACTCTACCAGGTGCAGCGGCTGCGGTTCATGGCCAGGCGGCTGAGGCTGGACGACGGCAGTATGCTTTAGCGTGCGGACCCGGACAAGTGCATCGGGCAAAGCGGAAGGCGCATGCAACCTTTGTCTTAAAAAATGAGATGCTGTCAAAAAGTGAAGGATGGGGCTTTTCGACAGAAAAAGCCCCTTTTGCTTTTGAGGGCGGTTGATGTAAAATAGGGGTATCGTGTGGCTGATCCGCCAGGGGCGCTGCCCCTGGACCCCGCTTAAGGCTCCGCCTTAAGAAACCGCCGGGCTCCGCCCGGACCCGCTTAGAACCTTTTTCTGGAAGAAAAAGGTTCTAAGAACTCCAAAAAGACTTTGTTTCCACTTCGCGGGAAGGGAATTTGATTAGGAGTGCGAACTGCGGAGGGCAGGGGTAGAAAATTTCAGTTTTATCTTAAAAGTTTTAGTATATTCCCAGCAAATGACCGCTTGCGGGCATTTGCGTAAACGGGTCCAGGGACGATTGTCCCTGGCGGGTTCCAAGGGCGGAGCCCTTGGCCGCCGGAGGCAACCGGTGACCGATAAAAGGACAAGCCCTTGGCCGCCGGAGGCAGCTAGGCAGCAGTGCAGATACAGGAGTCAATTGATGCAGGAAGAAACAAAGAAAATTTATAACCCGATATACCGGTTCATCCTTATGCTTTTGGTGCTGCTGGCGGCCTTTGCGGTGCTGGCCATTGAAGTGTACACGCTGCAGTTGGGCAGCGGCGACCAGTACGCGCTGGCGGCGGACCAGACCCGCGTGCAGACCATCGGCG
>JBMNQS010000107.1:0-4924 GCA_050944255.1 Christensenellales bacterium
GGTTTGGCATGTCTTGGAAAGCGGGCCATGGCGGCGCTTCGCGAGCCGTCGCTGGGTCCGGTTTTCGGCATGAAGGGCGGCGCCGCAGGCGGGGGATACGCGCAGGTGGTGCCCATGCAGGACATCAACCTTCACTTCACCGGCGATCTGCATGCGGTGGGCTCGGCCTGTAATCTTCTGGCGGCCCTGCTGGACAACCATATCTACCAGGGCAACGCGCTGAATATCGATCCGCGACAGATCGTCTGGAAGCGCTGCGTGGACATGAACGACCGCCAGTTGCGCTTCATTACCGATGGGCTGGGCGGGAAGACCAACGGCTTTCCACGTGAGGACGGCTACGAGATCACCGTGGCTTCAGAAGTCATGGCGGTATTGTGCCTGGCCTCGGACATTCAGGATCTGAAGCGGCGGCTGGGTAAAATGATCATCGCCTATACGAGAAGCGGCGAAGCCGTGACGGCGGGCGATCTAAAGGCGCAGGGAGCCATGACCGCCCTTTTGAAGGACGCCATCATGCCCAATCTGGTGCAGACGCTGGAACATACCCCGGCGCTGATCCACGGGGGACCCTTCGCCAATATCGCCCACGGCTGCAGCAGCCTGATTGCCACGAAGCTGGCCTTGAAGCTCGCGGATTACGTGGTGACCGAAGCTGGTTTCGGCGCCGACCTGGGCGCGGAGAAATTTTTTGATATCAAGTGCCGTACGGGCGATCTGACGCCCTCCTGCGCCGTGGTGGTGGCCACGGTGCGCGCGCTGAAAATGCACGGCGGCGCCCGCAGGGATGAGCTGTCTGCCGAGAATGTGGAGGCCGTTGAGACCGGCATGCCCAATCTTTTGCAGCATCTGGAGAACCTTGGGTACGTTTATCGCGTCCCAATAGTGGTGGCCATCAACCGCTTTATCTCCGACACCGACGAGGAGATCGAAGCCGTCGTGCGCGGCTGCGCCAAGCTGGGCGTACGCGCCATCGTCAACGACGCCTGGGCAAAGGGCGGCAAGGGCGCCGTAGAGCTGGCCGAGGCGGTGATGGAGCTGTGTGATAATGGCGGGAATGATTTTTCCTATTGCTATGAGTTGTCCATGAGCATCGAGGAAAAACTGGAGGCCATTGCAAAGCGCATCTACCGCGCAAGCGGTGTGGAGCTGACGGCGGCGGCCAAACGCCAGGCCAGGCAGCTTCATGATCTTGGCCTTTCGGGTATTCCCATCTGCATGGCCAAGACCCAGTACAGCTTTTCGGACAACGACCGGCTTCTGGGAGCGCCGAGGAATTTCACCATCACCGTTCGGGATCTCAAACCGTCGGTGGGGGCGGGCTTCATCGTGGCGTTTACCGGCAGCATCATGACCATGCCGGGACTTCCCAAGACGCCCTCGGCGGAACAGATCGATGTGGATGAATCGGGCAGCATTACCGGCCTTTTCTGACGGCCCGGTTCAATGCCATCTGTTTTGGGCGCCAAAAATATTAAATAAATAAAGCATTTATTAATTTTTGGGGTTTACGGTTGGCGCTTACATTAAAAGGGGCTATAATAAAAGATAGTCCAAACTTTTTTTAAAGAAGGTAGCGAAAATGACTTTTAAGCGTTTTATGCGCAATGCGATGATCGTTATTCTTACCGGCGTACTGGTGGTGGTGATCGGCGGCGGCATGTATCTGTACGATTTTCTCCGGGATATTTCCGATGAAAGGCCTATTGTCACTTACGACAATGAGGGCAATGAAGTGGAGGTTTCCACCAAGCCACTGGGAAGCGACGTCATCAATGTGCTGTGCCTGGGCCTTGACTCCCGGGAGGACGACGGCATGAAGGGCAATACCGACGTGATCATGATCGTTTCGCTGGATGTGAAGGCCAAGCGCGTCCGCATGGTGTCCATCATGCGCGACTTGTGGGTCGGCATCCCCGGCTACTGGAGCGAACGCATCAATGCGGCGTACGCCTTCGGCGGCATCGACGCGTGCATGAACACGGTGAATGAGACGTTCGACTTGGACATCGACCATTATGCCATTGTAAACTTCAATAGTGTAAAAAACATTGTCAACCGGGTCGGTGGTGTGGAGATTGATGTTTCCCAGGCCGATATGAAGCAGGTCAACAGAAATGTGAGGGATCTGGCCAATGAAAAGAAGCAGGACCCCAACACGAAGGAATACCTGACGGAGCCGGGGCTTCAGCGGCTCAACGGCGATCAGGCGGTGGCGTACGGCCGGATCCGCAGAAGCGGCAACTCCGACTTCCAGCGCACGGCGCGTCAGCGCGAAGTGCTGCAGCAGTTGATCGGTGAAGTGATGACCATTTCCGTCACGTCCATGCCCGGCCTTCTGGACGACGTGCGAAACGATGTGGTGACCAACCTGACCCCGAATCAGATGATGAACATCGGCGCTACGGTCCTGGCCATGCGCTCGGTGAAAACCGAAGAGCTGCGCATTCCGGTGGACGGCTCCTACAGCGATCAGACCATCGACGGCAAAATGGTGCTGGTGGCCAATTACGAGGAAAACGCCCGGATCATCAAGGAGTTCCTTGCCGGAGACTACGTGCCGGCCGAAAAGCAGTATTGAACCGATCATGTTTAAAAAATGACGCATCCGGCACGGCTGCGTCATTTTATTATAGATGGAGACTAGTATGGAGACGCATCCGATGCACAGCAGGCAAAAATTCACCGCCGTTATCTTATCCATTGTGCTCACCGCCGCCGTGGCGCTGTCGGTGGCCTTTGGCCTTGGCTGTGATCTTTCGCCTTTTTTGCAATCCGACAGTTCTGAAGATACTTTCTCTTCCGCTTCGCAGCAGTATGATGAAAGTTTTTTATCCGTTCATTTCATCGACGTAGGGCAGGGGGATGCCATATTCATCGCATCGCATGACAAGAGGATGCTCATTGACGCGGGCACCAACGCCTCCGGCGCCATGCTGGTGGAATACCTTGAAGACCAGGGCGTGGAATACCTGGACTACGTCATCGGCACGCATCCCCACGCGGATCATATCGGCGGCATGGACGATATTATCAACGCCTTTGAAATCGGCACCGTCATCATGCCCGAGGCTGCTGCCAATACCAGGACCTTTGAGGAGGTGCTCGACGCCATCGAGCGCAAGGACCTGCGCATCACAAAGCCCTCTGTGGGAAACCGTTACGATCTTTCCGAAGATGCGGCGTTTACCGTCATTGCGCCGGGCGGCAGCGATGAGGCCAATCTCAATAACCATTCCGTGGGCGTTCGGCTCACCTGCGGGGATAAGGCTTTTATTTTCTGCGGCGATGCGGAGAAACAGAGCGAGCGGCAGATAATCTCTTTGGGCCGGACGCTTTCAGCTGACGTGCTGAAAGTGTCCCACCACGGGTCCAATACCAGCAGCACCCAGGAATTTTTGGACGCCGTCAATCCCGCAGCCGCCGTGATCTGCGTGGGCGCCGGCAATACCTACGGCCATCCTTCCGATGAGGTGTTAGACCGCCTGAAGGCCATGGGCGTTCAAATTTACCGTACCGACCGCCACGGCACAATCATCTTTGAAACAGACGGCGGGCAGCTGACGGTCAAAACCGAGAAATGAGGCCGATATGCGCTACATTATAGACCGCTTTGAAGGCGATGTCGCCATCGCGGAAAACGAAGAAAAAAATTTCATCGATATTCCGCGCCGCCTTCTGCCGGAATCTGCGTCCGAAGGCGACGTGCTTTTGAAAAGCGCGGAAGGGTATACCGTCGATGCGGAGGAAACCGGCCGCCGCCGGGTACGCATCAAGAATAAAATGAGCCGTCTCTTTGAATAAAACTTTTGCTTGCGGCCCCATACTAGACACGCTGGAATAGGCGTGCCTTTTTATATTTTCTAAATTTCCAGCCAGTGGGATGTGATCGTTTATTGAACAATTTTGTATGTTTTTTGTATGGAGCAGGTAAAAAATAGGCATGTGGCGAAATAGATATCCATAAGGGACCCCGTGTGGTCATGAAAGGAGCTGAACAAAATGCGTATCATTATCAGTAGCAAAAATATGACGCTATCGGAAGATCTACGGAATTTGTTCATGAAAAAAGCTGGTAAGCTGGAACGCTATCTGCGCATGGAGACGGACGTCCTGGCCACGTTCTCGCAGGAGGGCAGCCGGGAGATCATCGAAGTGACTATACCGCTTAACGGGGCGGTGCTTCGCGCGCAGGAGTCCGGTTATGATTTTTATACCGCTGTGGATGTGGTGCTGGAACGGTTGGAGCGCCAGATGCGTAAGCATCGCACCCGCCTGGCCCGCCGCCTGAGGGAGGACGCCTTTGAAAGCGAACAGCCGGTGTTTATGGCCGAATTTGACGACGAGCAGGAAGCCGACGACGGCCCGCGGATCGTCCGCACCAAGCGCTTTTCCGTCAAGCCCATGGATACCGAAGAGGCCGTGGCGCAGATGGAGATGCTGGGCCATACCTTCTTTGTCTATCTGGATGCGGAAACCGAAAGGGTCAGCGTCGTCTACAAGCGCCACGACGGCAACTATGGATTGATTGAGGCCGATATCGGCTGAGGAACCGCTTGTCTTATAAAACCCCGCCTTTTGGGGGTTAGTCTTAGGGATTTTTAATCCCGGAAAAAAATCGGCATAGTTTGGTTTATAACCGGCTATGCCGATTTTTCATTTTTTGTGGTGGATGTAGAAACCGGTGGATCAAATTCGCCAATGCAGTTCCATACAATTTTGATACGCTGTACCCGCCTGCCATCAATGCGCTCTGCCTTGTAAACATAGATTTTTTCAACGAATTCC
The DNA here is from genome assembly GCA_050944255.1 of Christensenellales bacterium. Classification (GTDB taxonomy): domain Bacteria; phylum Bacillota; class Clostridia; order Christensenellales; family Maliibacteriaceae; genus JBMNQS01. Next base: position 4,789 of record JBMNQS010000107.1, read on the forward strand.
CGGATAATTTCCGCTGTGAGTTCCTTTATGTCCGTATACTTTCTTACCAGGGAGAGGAAGTGGTCAACATTGAGAGCGCTTTCTTTTTCCTCTGTCATAATAGATTTCAGTTCCATTACTCGCTTCTCTAGAACCT
>JBMNQS010000108.1:0-4920 GCA_050944255.1 Christensenellales bacterium
AGGGTATTTCATCCCCGGCATTGCGCTTCAGCATGGCAAGCGGCGTGGCCGAGGACAGCGCATCCGGCGTGGCGGAGGATTCCGCGTCCGGCGTGGCCGAGGACGCCCCGTCCGGCGTGGCCGAGGACGCCCCGTCCGGCGTGGCCGAAGAATCCGTGTCCGGCGTGGCCGAAGAATCCGTATCCGGCGTAGCTGAAGAATCCGCATCCGGCATGGTCCCGCTCTCCGTGTCCGTCTGGACAATGCCGTAAGACGCCCTGGCGGCCGCGGCGGCTTCCGCCTCGGCCTGCATGAAGCGGGTGGGCACCGCCTGGCCGATGACTACGGCGAAGGACACCGTCAGCATAATTCTCGCAGCCAGAGCCGGGTTGCAGAAATTGTGCCCCAGGCCTCCGAAAAGCTGCTTGACCAGTACGATGGCAAAGGCGCTGCCCAGTACCACCATCCACGCGGGCGAATTGGCCGGCAGGTTCAGTCCCAGTATCAGGCCCGTCACCACGGCGCTCAGGTCGCCCACCGTCACCTGTTTTTTGCACACTCTCTGATACAGGGCTTCAAATACCACACAGGACGCCGTGGACATGAACAGCACGCCCATGGCCTGCCATCCAAAGAAGATGAAGCCGGCGATCACTGCCGGAACCAGCGCGATGATCACGTCGCGCATGATGCTCCTGGTGGAATCCCGGTGCAGCACGTGGGGCGCGGGCGTCATGATAAACCGCTTGATCATACGGCGCTCTCCTTCCCTGTGGTGACCACGTTCTTGGCCAGTATGCAGCCGGGGGTCAGCGGAAGCCTGGCCGGGCAGACAAAGGAGCAGATGCCGCAGGCAATGCATGCCTGCGGATGGTACTGACGCGCCTTATCCACTTCGTTTCTGAATATATAGTTGGCGATATGCAGCGGCTGTATGCCCGCCGGGCAGGCGTACACGCACCGCCCGCAGCGGATGCACGGTCCCTCCTGGTGCACCGGAGCCGCCGTTTCGGACAGCACCAGCACCGTGGTGGTGGTTTTGACCACCGGCACATCCAGCGCGTGCTGGGAAATGCCCGTCATGGGCCCTCCGGCGATCACCTTGCCGGCTGTAACGGTGGTCCCGCCGCACTGGCGGATCAGCTCCTGGATCGGGGTGCCGACGCGCACGCGCAGGTTGGACGGCCGGCCGATCTCGCCCGTCACCGTCACCACGCGCTGTATCAGCGGCATATTCTGGTCCACCGCCGCGGCGATGGCGTGCAGCGTAGCCACATTCTGCACCATCACTTTGGCCTGGGGCGGCCGCTCCCCCACTTTTACCTTGCGTCCCGTCAGCGTATACATCAACTGCAGTTCCGAGCCCTGCGGGTATTTCACGCCCAGCTTCACCACTTCAACGCCGGAAACGCCTGCCTGCGAAACGGCTTCTCCCATGGCCTCGATGGCGTCGGGCTTATTCTCCTCAATGGCGATATACACCTTTTTCACGCCCAGCAGCTTCCCCGATATCAGCGCGCCGCGCAGTATCTGCCCGGGCTCCTCGACCATCAGCCGGTGATCGCATGTGGAGTATGGCTCGCACTCCGCGCCGTTGGCAATCAAGACATCCATGGCCTCGTCGCACGACAGCTTCACGTGGGTGGGAAACCCGGCGCCGCCAAGGCCCACGATGCCCGCGCTCTTGATCTTTTCGAGAATGTCGTCTCTGCTCAGCGCATCCAGATCGGCGCGGCCCTTTAAGTCAATGCCCTCGTCCAGCTCGTCCCGGTGGTCGTTTTCAATGACCACGCAGGGCACGTTGCGCTGTATGGCGGTGGGCATCATCCCCACCGATCTGACCGTACCGGATACCGGCGAGTGGACGCTGGAGCTGACAAATGCGCGGCTCTCGCCGATCAATTGACCCATCTTCACCGGATCGCCCTTTTTTACCAGGCTCTGGCAGGGCGCGCCGATGCACTGCCTCAGCGGCACCACCACCGTATCGGGCACCCCGGCCGGTTCGATGGGGCACTTGTTGGATAGCGGTTTTCCCTCATGGCTTTTCTTCAGCGGCAAAACGCCGCCCTGAAACCTGAACAATTTAGGCACGTATGTTTTCTCCTGTCCCGGCGTCCCCGCATTGCGCTGCTGCGCACCGATGCAAGGTTCCTGTCTTTGGCGGTTATCTCCCGCTCATTTCCGCATGATCTCCATCATTATAGCACGGCATTTTTACCTTGAGAACTCTTTTTGGGACATTTTCCGTCCTGCTCAGCTATTTTTTCAAAATAAGGATGGCCGAAAGCCGGTTATCATACCATAAAAAGGCGCCGGCGAATGTTCGCCGGCGCCTTTGCCGCAGCATTATTTTAACATTTTAAGCCTATGCTCGCAAGAGTCAGTCCACGGCCTGCATCCTTTGCTGGTCACGCTCGCGAAGCTCCACCCTGCGGATCTTGCCGCTGATGGTCTTGGGCAGCTCGTCCACGAACTCCACGATCCGCGGGTACTTGTACGGCGCCGTATTGTTCTTGACGTAGTCCTGCAGTTCCTTCACCAGTTCGTCGCTGGGCGTATAGCCCGGCGCCAGCACCACCGTGGCCTTTACAAGCTGCCCGCGGATTTCATCGGGTACACCTGTGACGGCGGTTTCCACCACGGCGTCATGCTCCATCAGCGCGCTCTCCACCTCGAAGGGGCCGATGCGGTACCCGGAGGATTTGATCACGTCGTCCATGCGGCCCACGTACCAGAAGTAGCCCTGCTCGTCGCGCCAGGCGATATCGCCGGTGTGGTACACGCCCTTTTCCCAGACCTTTTCATTGAGCTCGGGCGCTTTGTAGTAGTCCACGAACAGTCCCGGTATCTTGTTATCCGAGGGACGGATGATGATCTCGCCGGTGACACCGCTGTCCACGGTATTGAGGTCCTCGTCCACCAGGTCGATATGGTATTGGGGCGAGGGTTTGCCCATGGAGCCGGGCCTTGGCTGCATCCACGGGAACGTGGCCACGGCCACGGTCATTTCCGTCTGGCCGAAACCCTCCATCAGCTTGATGCCGGTGGATTCAAGGAACCGGTTATAGATTTCCGGGTTGAGGGCCTCGCCGGCGATGACGCAGTACTGAAGGCTGGACAGATCGTACCGGCTCATATCCTCGCGGATCAGGAAGCGGTAGATGGTGGGCGGCGCGCAGAAGGTATTGATCTTGTACTTTTGGATGATGCCCAGCATCACCTCAGGTACGAATTTATCGTAGTCGTAGACCATCACGGCGCTTCCGCCCAGCCACTGGCCATAGAGCTTGCCCCATACGCTTTTGGCCCAGCCCGTATCCGAGACCGTCAGGTGCAGGCCGCCGTCGACGACGTTCTGCCAGTAAGTCGCCGTTACGATATGCCCCAGCGGGTAGGTGAAGTCATGGCGCACCAGTTTGGGATAGCCGGTGGTGCCGGAGGTAAAGTAGGCCAGCATGGTATCGCCGTTTTGGGGCAGAAGGTCCCCGGTGGGTTTTTCAAACGTGTCGGGCTGTCCGGCCATCAGCTCATCGAAGTCCAGCCAGCCTTCCCGAAGCGGATTTTCGCTGACCACCATCAGTTTCAGGCGCAGGTCCGGGCTCTTTCTTTCGGCTTCCTCCACCGCCTGGGCCACCACCCCGTCGGACGTGCACACCACGGCATTGACGCCGGCGTAGTTATTGCGGTAGATCAGGTCCTTTGTGGTCAGAAGATGGGTGCCCGGCACCCCGATGGCGCCGATCTTGTGCAGCGCGATCATGCAGAACCAGAACTGGTAGTGCCGCTTGAGGATCAGCATCACATGGTCGCCCTTTTTAACCCCCAAGCTGCGGAAAAGATTGGCCGCCTGATTGCTCTTTTTCATGATGTCGCGGAAGGTGAATTCACGCTCCTGTCCGGCCTCGTTGCACCATACGATGGCCCTTGAGTCCCCGTGGTGCTCGCCCAGGTAGTCCACCACGTCGTAGGCGAAATTGAACTCTTCCGGCACGCGGATCTCGAAGTTCTCCATGAAATCCTCATAGGATGAAAATTCGGCCTGCTTCAGATACTTCTCATATAATTTCATCGTTTTATCCTCTCGCTCATTTCATGATCACGGCAATAAACGTACAGTCTTTTTCGTCCAGCGCCGTCATGTTGTGGGGCAACTGGGAATCGTAGTAGACCGAATCGCCTTCGGAAAGCTCGATTTCATCGTCGCCCAGCCGGATTTTCATCCTGCCTTCCAGCACGTAGTCGAACTCCTGTCCCTCGTGCCGGTTCAGCGGTTTGGGGGTATTTGCCGGATCGTACTGCACCGTGGTGAGAAACGGTTCGGCAATGCGGTTTCTGAACGTGGGCGCCAGATGAAAATAGCGGTACGCCTTTCTCCTGTTGAAGGCAAGGCCCTTTCCCTTCCGCACCACGCTGTAGCGCTGCAGTTTCGCCCGATCGCCGGTAATCAGCTCGGTAAAGTCCACGTCCAGCTCGCCGGCGATCTGGAAAATCAAACTGAACGTAAAATCGTTTTTGCCGGCCTCATACTCCTTGTACTCGTGAAAGGGCATCCCGATTTTCTCAGCCATCTCCTGCGCGGAGATACCCCGTATCTCGCGCAGCTCGATAATTCGCCGTGCGATCCACTTCAACTGCTCGTTCATCATCTCTTCGCTCATCATGGCCGTTTCCTCCTTATTTTTCCCGCGCGTTGCGCCAGGTTCTGCTGCGTTGGTATTTTGCTCTATGTTCCTTTTGGCTGGGGCGTCCCGGCCAAATAAAAAAGCACATCTCCATCGATGAGACGTGCTGTGCACGCGGTACCACTCAACTTGGCGGGTTTTGGCTCCGCCCACTTGCTGGATTCCAACAAATCCTCTGCCTGTAACGGGGCAATCCGGGCGCGCTTACTGGCTTTTGCGTTCGGCGCGCCGGCTCGGGAGGGATAGCGTCTTTGCC
>JBMNQS010000109.1:0-4733 GCA_050944255.1 Christensenellales bacterium
CGCTGTCGCACAATCAGTATCTGGGGATATGGTATGTGACCTGGCTGCCGAAGGATCAGGCCTGGCCTGTGGATACCGCCGGTCAGACGGAGCCCTTTGATACTTACTTCTGCCATTTGTACGAGGACATGACGATCCAGTCCATTGGCGTCAAGCACTATCTGGGCGACGGCTTCAGCGAGTATTCCCGCAAGCACGGCACGATTCCGCAGATCATCGAGAAGCGCAACCGTTTCGGCGATTCGTCTTTGACCGAGAGTGAGTGGAAGGCCCTTGGGGAATACGAGCAGCTTGGGGCGCTGGAGACCCTGGACGAGGAGGCGGCCAAACAGGAGGACCACCATACGCAGAAGGTATTGGATTTTCTTGAGCGTCAGGGCCTTGAGGCGGACGAGACCACCATCACCGTCAATTTCTGGGATATCGACGACGACTGGGGCAACAATGTGCGCGTGATGCTGCGCGACGGCAGGGAAATGGAATTTAAGGTCAGCCTTTTATCCGACAGTATTGCCGAAGTGATTTTCGAGAGGCCGGAGGATCAGTGAATTGTACCTTGATATTTGATCCGTGTATAAGCGGATGAGGGGATGCAAAGGGCGCCCTTACATGGGCATAATAAAAAACGGCGGGAATTCCCGCCGTGCAACTTTTTCTTTATTTTATTTAGTCGAGCGTTCAATTTCCTTTTCGATTTCGGCCATCAATTTACTGGGTTTGATCATCAGCGCCTCGCTGATGCGGTAAAAGGTTTCCAAGGTGGGTTTGCGCTGGCCTCTTTCGATGGCGCTCAAATGCGTCCGGCCAATATCGGCAAAACTAGAAACAACCTCCTGCGACAGCCCGAGGCTTTCCCTGTAACGTTGTATGACTTTACCTACAATCGACGCATCCAGCATACGGAACTCCTTTTGTTTTATTCTAGTCAATCGCGCAGCAGAATACGAATGCAAATGTTGACATTTTGTCATGAATTTTTTAGTTTTATGACGATTTTTTTTCTTCTGGCAAAAAAAACATAGAGAATAGTTATGATAATTTTGTTCGGAATGTAAGGCGGTATAGCGATTTTGGCGCAGGGCTTTCGATCTTTTTCGACATTTTTAGCCCTTTGAACCGGAAAATGACAAGTTGCCATAAAATGGTATAAACCTGCAGATTTTTTCCGCAGGTTTATATATAGACGGCTTGAGACATTATGCTTTTTCCAGGGCTTCCCAAAGTCCCGCCAGGTACGTGATGCCCATGGCCCGGTCGTAGAGGCCGTACCCCGGCCGTCCCGTTTCTCCGAAAACCATGCGGCCGTGATCGGGGCGGATATAGCCGTCAAACCCGCTTTCGTGGAAGGCCTTGACGACTTCGTACATATCGAAGCTGCCGCACGCGGAGGGATGCGCCGATTCGTAGAAATCGCCGTTTTCAAGGAATTTCAGGTTGCGTATATGGGCAAAGGGGATTCTGTCTGAAAATTCCCGGATGATGGCCGGCACGTCGTTTGCCGTATCCACACCGATAGAGCCGGTGCACAGCGTCAGGCCGTGATAGGGGCTTTTGGAAAACGACAGGAAGCGGGCGATATTCTCCCGGCTGTTGATCAGCCTGGGCAGAGCGAACACGGGCCAGGGCGGGTCGTCGGGGTGGATGGCCATACGGATGCCATATTTTTCCGCATAGGGGATGATGGCGTCGATGAAATACCGGGCATTCTGCCAGTACTGCTCCTGGCTGATCTGCCGGTACAGCTTGATGGTCTGGTCGAAATAGGCTACCCGTTCGGGCTCCCAACCGGGCAGCGCCATGCCGCCGGACTGTTGCGCGTAGCGGTCGCCCAGCGATTTGGGAGTGGAGCCAAGCACGAACTCCCGGCCAAAGAACATGGTCCTGGAGCCGTCCGGCAGTTCGTAGAAGAGGTGGCTCCTGGCCCAGTCGATCAGCGGCATGAAATTGTAGCAGATGACCTTGATGCCGATCTGCGACAGGTTTTGCATGGTCCGGATGTAGTTTTCGATCTTCTCGTCGCGGCCGGGGGCGCCCAGCTTGATGTCCTCGTGGATATTCACGCTTTCGATCACCTCCACGGCTAGGCCCGCGCCGGTGATCCTGCGGTGCATGCGGCGTACGTCTTCAAGTGGCCACACTTCGCCCACAGGGATGTCCATCAGGCTTGTGACCACGCCGCTTACAGCCGGTATCTGGCGGATATACTCAAGCGGGATGGGGTCGAGGTTTTCGCCGAACCATCGGAACGTCATCTTCATAAGGCGTCACCCTCTTGATGGAAAGTATTCGGCCAAAAGCGCCCGTACCGCGCCTTTGCCCCGCAGCATCTGCTCAAACATGCCGGTGATGCGTCCGGCAAGGCCCGCCTCGTAGAGGTCCACGCCGAAGATGTGCTTATTGGAGAGTATCGGGCGCAGTATTTCGCCGCAGTCCCGGGGCTCGCCGTCGGTTATGCGGACGCCTTTGAGCGCCTTTGTAAGGTCCTCCAGCAGCGGATCGCTGCTGACGGCCATTTCATTTAAGTCGTCGTCCACCCCCAGCAGATACCGCAGCCAGCCCGCCAGCGCCAGAGGGATGGCCGTGAGGCTGTCTGTGGAAAGGTTTTCGTCCGACATGTAGCTCTTGATGGTCTCGCCGAAGCGGATGCCCACCTTCTGGCTGGTGTCGGTGGCGATGCGCTGGGGCGTATCGGGCATGAACGGATTGGGCAGCCGCTCGTTGAACACTTCGTCCAGGAAGTTTCTGGGCCGGATGATCCCCGGGTCGGTGACCACGGGCAGCCCTTCGGTATAGCCGATGGCGTAGGCCAGGGCGGAAAGCTGCTCGTCCTTCATCTCATCGGCGATGAGCGTATAGCCCAGCAGGCAGCCGTAGACCGCCAGCGCCGTATGCAGCGGATTCAAACAGGTGGTAACCTTCATCCGCTCCACCTTGTTGACCGTGTCCCGGCCGGTGATGTACACGCCGGATTCCTCCAGCGGGGGCCTTCCGTTGGGGAAGTCGTCCTCGATCACCAGGTACTGGGGCGCCTCTGCGTTGACAAAGGGGGCAATGTAGGTGTTTTTGGAGGTCACAATGGGCTCCATGCCCTCCAGACCGGCTTTTATGAGCGCCTCTTTTACGCTGTCGGCCGGTCGCGGCGTGATCTTGTCGATCATGCTCCAGGGGAAGGCAACCTTCTCTTTGATATAGGCTATGAAGCCCTCGTCCACGAAGCCGTTCTGTTCCCACGCCCGGGCCATATCCAGCACCGCGCACTGCAGCTTCTCTCCGTTATGGCTGCAGTTGTCCATGCTCACCAGGGAAACGGGCGCGCCGCCGGCCTTATATCTGGACAAGAGCAGCGCGGTGACCACCGCCATCACGTGGCCGGGATTTTCCGGGCCCTCACGCATGTCCTTTTCCACGATGGGAAGGGGCTTTCCCTCCATGTCGTAGAGGCTGTAACCCTTCTCGGTGATGGTGAAGCTGACCATCTGAAGAGCGTCCGCCTCAAAGTAGGCGCGAAGGGGCGCCAGGTCCTTTGTAGTCAGCCCCTTCGCAATGGAGCCGATCACCGATTTTTCCATATGCCCGTCGGCCTTGAGGGTCACCGTCAGCGTCAGCGCGTCGTGGGGCTCGTAGATGTTGTCGATGATATCAAAGTCGAAGGACTCCACCGCGACGATGCCCGTATCGGCGATGCCCCGGTTCAGCAGGTCCTGCTGCAGCGCGGCGATATAGCCGCGGAAGATGTTGCCCGCGCCAAAGTGCAGCCATGTGGGCGCAGCCAGCGTTTTCTCGCGCATGGCCGGCAGATCGTAATTTGGCAGCGCAACCCCGGCAGACTGCCAGACGGCGCCGTCCTTCAATCCGTCGTAGGATAATGTAAGCATCCTTTGTCCCCCTTTTTCTTTTGGTAAAATGTGTTTTCTTTGATCTTCAGCATACCATACCCGCGGGTGGGTGGCAATGAAAAAGCATCCGGGAGAAAGGCGCTTTGCATCACGCTTTCATGGTTCGCGGCCGTTCATTCCACAGCCATGGCAAACGGACTGCCCCATCTGCCGCCGGCGGGCGTCCGGGCACCGCGCCCCGCGCCTTTTCCCGCCGCGGGGGGAGAGTGTATTGCCGCCCCCTGCACATCCAGGTGCGCGCGCCGTGCAAAGGGGGCTGTTGCCGCGGGCGCAATTGTTATATAATGGATGCAAGCAGATTTTTATCACAACGAAACGGAGGAGGATTATGAAAAAGTACAATTGGGGGATTATCGGCGCCGGCTGGATCGGCGGGGATATGGCGCAGGCACTGCTGGATGTAAACGGCGAGGTGTACGGCATTTACAACCGCACGCTGAAAAAGGCGCAGGATTTTGCGGCGAAGTACGGGGTGAAGCACGTTTTTGAAACCCAGGAGGCCATGCTGGCCGACCCGCAGGTGGATATCGTCTATATCGCCACGCCGCACAACGCCCATTACGACGTCATGATGCGCGCCATCGAGGCGGGCAAGCACGTGCTTTGCGAAAAGGCCATTACCGTCACCTACCAGCAGCTGGAAAGCGCGGTGGCTCTTGCGCGGGAAAAGGGAGTGATTGTTGCCGAGGCCATGACCATGTACCACATGCCGCTGATCAAAAAGCTGCGGGAGATGGTAGACGGCGGCGTCATAGGCAAAGTGAGGATGGTCCAGTGCAATTTCGGCAGCACGAAGCCCTATGATGTGGACGATCGCTACTTTAATGCCGATCTGGC
>JBMNQS010000110.1:0-4634 GCA_050944255.1 Christensenellales bacterium
CGTTTTTGATCTTTAATCCAATCTATAATCCGTGAAAACATCGCTTCATCCCTCCCATATTAAGGAATATGACGCGATGGACATAGATATGTTAAGGAAAAAACGGCGCAAGGGCTCCGTTTTCCGGGCGCTGCCCTTGGAACCCTAAACTCCAAAGAACTTTTATTTCGCTTCGCGGCAGGAGGCTATCGTTTATCGTTTTACCCGCCCCGCAAGCGCAGCTTGCGGTAGTAAAGTTTCTTGGGGGATTCCAAAGGGGGTATTCTTTTCAAAGAATACCCCCTTTGGCGGGCCCGGGCGGAGCCCGCAACCAAAATAAATATGGAAAAGGCGCGGCCGGCTGCGCGCCTTTTCCATGGAATGCCTACCTGCTTTGCCTACTCATCCACCCCACCGGCAAGGGACCCAAGCCTCGAAAATTTAGCGACGGAAACTTCGTAAACCATACGGTTCAGCTCGGCGCCGTCGGGCAGCTTTTTCGTGTATGTGCGCGACTGCATGCGGCCTTCAACGCTGATCATATCGCCTTGCTCCAGCTGGCCGGCGTAACGGGCGCACGCGCCCCATGTAATGCATGGAATGCGGTCGTGCCGGCCGTGCGTCCGGGGAACGCACAGCATCATATCGCAGATTTCCCGCTGGAGAGGCGTCGTACGGTAAACCGGGTCACGCCACAGTTTGCCGCACAGCGTAATCTGATTGGTGGATACGGTGTCCTCGTCCGCCGGCCAGCACCGCTTGGCGTATACGGCCACCATAAGCCTGGCCGAATCGTCCGCCTCGTCCCGAAGCATCACGGAGCGCACCTGCCCCTCCACAAACCAGCCGCAGCCGCAGCCAATACCGTCACGCAAAAGAACACTCTCGCTGATTACAATGGGGATCTGGTCAATAACCCCGCTTTTGCGCGCGCACTGCAGCACCGTTTGGTAAAATCGCTCATTGTGAGCGGCGTGGCTTAAAAATGGCTCCAGCTCCAGCATGCCGGATAAAAGCGCCCGATTCAGACCCGCGCCGATCATTTCACCGGCTGCTGGATACCCTGTGAATCCACGATGTAGGGTTCGTCAAGCAGCAGCTCCGATACCGGAACGATGGTATATCCCTGGGACAGCAGTTCGTCAAGGATCAGCGGCAATGCCTCCAGGATATCCCGGGAATTGTTGTGGAAAAGAACGATGGAGCCGGAGCGTACGTTGCCCGTCACGCGCTTGACCATGGCGTCCGTGCCCTCTTCCTTCCAGTCAAGGGAATCCACATCCCACTGGACGCCCTCATAACCCAGATTGTGAAGAACCGTCATCACCTGATTGTCGTAATCCCCGTAAGGCGGCCTGAAAATTTTGGGCTCCTGGCCGGTAAGTTCCTTGATCTTGTTGTGCGTGGTCATGATCTCGTTTTCCATCTGCTCGGCCGATAATTTCGGCATGTTGGGATGGTTGGTGGAGTGGTTGCCGATCTCATGGCCGCGCTGGGATATCAACTGCGTGCGCTCCGGATAACGGTCCACCCAGAAACCCACTAAAAAGAAAGTGGTCTTGATCTGGTATTTATCCAAAATGTCCAGTATGCCCACGGTCTTCTCCGAACCCCAGGCTGCGTCGAAACTGATGGCAATTTTTTTATCGTCGCGATTGACCCTGTAAATCGGAATAATCCGTTCCCTGGCAAAGACATTGATACCGCCTCCGGTAACAAGACTACCCACCATGAGGATAACGGCAAGGAGCATCACCGCCGATAACGCTATGGCCAGTACGCGTTTTTGATCTTTAATCCAATCTATAATCCGTGAAAACATCGCTTCATCCCTCCCATATTAAGGAATATGACGCGATGGACATAGATATGTTAAGGAAAAAACGACGCAAGGGCTCCGTTTTCCGGGCGCCGCCCTTGGAACCCTAAACTCCAAAGAACTTTTATTTCGCTTCGCGGCAGGATGCTATCGTTTATCGTTTTACCCGCCCCGCAAGCGCAGCTTGTGGTAATAAAGTCTCTTAGGGATACGGCCAAGGGCGCTGCCCTTGGAACCCACTTAGAACCTTTCTTGAAAGAAAGGTTCTAAGAACTCCAAAGAACTTTTACTTCGCTTCGCGGGAGAATGCTATAGTTTATCCTTTTACCCGCCCCGCAAGCGCAGCTTGCGGTAGTAAAGTTTCTTGGGGGATGGGGGCGTTCTTTTCAAAGAACGCCCCCTTTGGCAGGTCCGGGCAGCGCCCGGTAACATCAACCAAATATCAATACACCGGGCGGAAAACGCCGGTCACCTCGTCGCCGGACATGGCCAGCACGATGGGGCTGCCCTTGGCAACGCGCCCCTGGATGGGGATAGCCTCGGTGTTCAGGCGCGTCTGGCCGGATTTCTTCTGCACCAGCACCAGCTCGTAGGGATCGGTGACGTAAAAGACGGCCGCAAGTTTCTTGCCGCAGGCGCCTTTAAGATCGAATATCCGGGCGCCTTTGCCGTTTCTGTTCTGCTTGTCGAAGTCCACGCACAGGATGCGTTTGGCGTAGCCGCGGTCGGTAAAGACCACCACCTCGCCCTCCATGCGTATCTGGCCGGCGAAGATCACCTGGTCGCCATCGTCCAGCGCCATGTTCTTCACGCCGCCGGTGGCGCGGCCCGTAGTGGGCACGGTGGACGGATCGGTGTGGATACTCATGGCGTTTGCGGAGATGGACAGCAGCGTGGCGTCCGGCTGGAGAAGCTCGGCGCTCAGCACCTCGTCACCCTTCTTCAGGGAAATGCCCGCAAATTTGCGGTTGCGCACCACGTAATCGGCAAGCGCGGAACGCTTGACCATCCCGTTTTTGGTGAACAGTATGATCTCGCCGTCAGTGTCTTTGTCCGGCGCCGGCATCACCGAGACCACCTGCTCCCCGTCGTCAAATCCGCCGCAGGCCGTGGAGGCCAGAACGCCCCGCTCTTTGCCCTTGGCGTCGGGCAGCGCCGATACCTCCAGCACGTGGCACATGCCCCTGGACGTGACGAGCATCAGCCGCCGGTCGGTGCGCGTCTCCAGTATGAAGCGGACGATCTCGCTCTCCTTGATGTCGTCGCCGTTTCTGGCGCCGCGCTGATACAGTTTCGGCGACACGCGCTTGATGTAGCCGCCGGCGGTCAGGGACACCACCGTATCCTCCACCACGGCAAAGTCGGCCTCGGAAACCTCCACCACGCCGTCGGCGGAGACAAACTGCGTGCGCCGCGCGCCAGCGTACTTCCCGCGGATTTCCAGAAGCTCTTTTTTGATCAGCGCCAGCAGCCGCCGCTCGCTCTTCAAAATGGCCTCCAGTTGGGCGATGAGCTTTTGAATCTGCTCGTACTCTTTTTTGAGCTCGTCGATCTGCAGCGCCGTCAGCCGCTGCAGCCGCATGTCCAGTATGGCCTGCGCCTGGATGTCCGACAGCCCGAAACGCTCCATCAGCCGCACTTTGGCCGTGGCCGGCGTATCGCTGCCGCGGATGATCCGGATTACCTCGTCGATATGCGCCAGCGCGATCATCAGGCCCTGCAGGATGTGCTCCCTGGCCCTAGCCTTTTCAAGATCGTAGCGGATGCGGCGGGTGACCACCATCTTTTGATGCTCGATATAGTGACGGTTGATGGCCTTAAGGCCCATCAACTGCGGCTTGCCCTGGGCAATGGCCACCATGTTCACGCCGAAGGTGGTCTGAAGCGGCGTGTATTTATATAGGAAATGCAGTATCTTCTCCGCGTCGGCGTCCTTTCGGATTTCGATGACGGCGCGGATGCCGCTTCTGTCCGATTCGTCGCGGATGGCGGCGATGCCCGACAGGATGGCCTTCTTCTGCTCGCTGAGCTTGACGATGCGCTCCAGAAGGTTGGCCTTGTTCACCTGATAGGGCACCTGGGTGATGACGATGAGCTTTTTGCCCGCGGCGGCCTTCTCAATGTGGCAGGCGGCGCGCACCACGACGCGGCCGCGGCCCGTCTCGTAGGCCTTTTCGATCTCATCGGAATCCAGCATTACGCCGCCGGTGGGAAAGTCGGGGCCCTTGACATGGCGCATCAGTTCCTTCACGGTGATGTCGGGGTTATCCAATTGGGCAATGACGCCGTCGATCACCTCACCCAGATTGTGGGGCGGGATGTTGGTGGCAAGCCCCACGGCGATGCCGGAGGCGCCGTTGACAAGAAGGTTGGGGAACCGGCCCGGCAAAACGTCCGGCTCCTTCAGCGAATCGTCGTAGTTGAGGGAAAAGGGCACCGTGTCCTTGTCCAGGTCGCGCAGCAGCTCCAGCGACAGCGGCGTCAGCCGCGCCTCGGTATACCGCATGGCCGCCGCGGCGTCCCCGTCGATGGAGCCGAAATTGCCGTGGCCGTCCACCAGCGTATGCCGCATGGCAAAGTCCTGCGCCATGCGCACCAGCGCGTCGTAAACTGAAGAATCACCGTGTGGATGGTACTTGCCCAGGCAGTCGCCCACGATGCGGGCGCACTTCCTGTGGGGCCGGTCGGGCCACATGGCCTGCTCGTGCATCGTATATAAAATCCTGCGCTGCACCGGCTTCAGGCCGTCCTCCACACGGGGAAGCGCACGGTCCATGATCACGTACTCGGCATAGGGTATCATGGAATCGTGGATCACCGTCTCCATGGAGCGGAC
>JBMNQS010000111.1:0-4624 GCA_050944255.1 Christensenellales bacterium
AAAAACGATGTTTTTTGACGGATCTGCCAGGGCTTTTCCTGCTGCAAAAACCTCTCATCGGTTTTTGCAGCGGCCGGAAAACCCTGAAAGGAGTGGGCTGCGGCCGCACATGTCGCCCTTGCCCACGAAATTTAAATTAGGGGGGCTTTGGCCCCCTAATAACCCCCAAAAGGACTTTTTTGACAGTCTGGGCCGGACGCGTTTGCGTCCGGCCTTTTTTCTTTTCAGCCGCTTGCCACGGGGCATCCGGCTTATGCAGTCTCCTTGGAGAATTGGCTGTTGTACAGCCTGGCATAGTAGCCGTTTTGATCCAGCAGCTGCTTGTGCGTGCCGCTTTCCACCACGTGGCCCTTGTCCATGACAAGGATCATGTCGGCGTTCCGGATGGTGGAGAGCCGGTGGGCGATCACAAAGCTGGTACGTCCCTTCGTCAGGCGGGCGAAGGCCCGCTGGATGCGCACCTCCGTATAGGTGTCGATGTTGCTGGTGGCCTCGTCCAGTATCAGCATGGGCGGGTTCACCAGCATCACCCGCGCGATGGTCAGAAGCTGCTTCTGCCCCTGGGAGAGACCTTCTCCGTCGGCGGAGATGACGGTGTCGTAGCCGTTGTCCAGCCGGCGGATAAAGCCGTGGGCCCCCGCGTCCTTCGCCGCGGCCATAACCTCCTGCATCGTCGCCTGCGGCTTGGCGTAGGCGATATTGTCCCGGATGCTGCCGTTAAAGAGCCACGTTTCCTGCAGCACCATGCCGAACTGGCCGCGCAGGTTGTCCCGGGGCAGGTCGCGGATGTCGATGCCGTCGATGAGGATGGCGCCGCTGTCCACGTCATAAAACCGCATCAACAGATTCACCAGCGTGGTCTTGCCCGCTCCTGTCCGGCCCACGATGGCCACCCGGCTGCCGGGTGCCACATCCAGATTAAAGTGTTCGATCAGTCTTTGATCCGGACGATAGGCAAAGGAGACGTCCTTAAACTGCACGCGCCCGGTGCAGTCATCGAGCTTGGCGGCGGCGCTGTCGGGCGTTTCGGCTTCAATGTCCAGGATCTCAAACACCCGCTGCGCCGACGCAGCCGCCGCCTGCATCTGCGTGAGCACGCCGGTAATCTCGTTGAAGGGCTTTGCGAAAATGATGGCAAAGATCAGGAAACTGGTGATATCGCCCACCGAGATATTCCCCCTGATGGCCGAAACGGCCCCGATGATACCGATGGCGGCATAGGCGATGTTGTTGACGATCCGGGTGGAGGGATTGGACATGGCCGAGATAAACTGGGCCTTGAAGCCGGTTTCATAGAGCTTCTGATTGATGTCCTCAAACTGTTTCAGCGCGCGCTGTTCATAGCCGAACGCCTTGACGATCTTCTGGCCCTCGATCATCTCCTGAGCGTACCCGTTGAGCTGTCCCAGGTGCTCCGCCTGTCTGGAAAACAGCTCCTGGGAGCGCAGCGTGATGTACCGGGCCACAAAGTAGGACGCCGGGGCGGAAAGCACCACGGCCAGCGTCATGCCCGCATTGATATATAACATGAACAAAATGGCGCCCACAATGGTGATCACCCCCTGCAGCAGGACCACAAAACCCTGCAGCAGCCCTTCGGAGACAGCGTCCACGTCATTGACAAAGCGGCTGACGGTATCGCCGTGGGCAGTTTGATCGTAGAAGCTCAGCGGCAGCTTCAAAAGCCGGTCGAACAGTGTCTCGCGCAGGCGGTTCACCGTACGGTAGGCCACCTTATTGCTCAGCAGCGTCAGCAACCACAGGAAGAGGCTAGCGCCCAGGTAGATGACGGCCAGCAGGATCAGCGCCGCGGTGATTTCGGAAAAGTTTACCCGGCCGGCATCGGCCATATGGTCCACGGCCCTTCCCACAACCAGAGGCGCCACCAACGTGCAGGCCACGCTGACGACGGCGCACAGCACACAGAACAAAAGCGTCCGTTTGTATCGCCCGATGTAGTGAAAGAGCCGAAAAAGCGTGCGTCTCATAACTGCGCCTCCTCTGCGGAAATCTGGGAAAGGTAAATCTCCCGATACGTTTCACAGGTCTCGAATAGAACGTCATGCGTGCCCACGCCGGCCACTTCTCCGTCCTCCAGCACGATGATCCGGTCGGCGTTTTTCACCACGCCCACCCGCTGGGAGACCAGCAGCACCGTCTGGGTCCGGCTGCTCCGGCGGATCGCCTTTCGCAGCCGTGCGTCGGTAAGAAAATCCAGGGCGCTGGAGGCGTCGTCCAGGATGAGTATCTCCGCACTGGCCACAAGGGCGCGGGCGATGCTCAGCCGCTGGCGCTGCCCGCCCGACAGATTCATTCCGCCCCGCTGCACCGGCGCGTCGTACTGCCTGGGAAGATTTTGGATAAATTCGTCCGCCTGCGCCACCTGCGCGGCGTCGCGCACAGCCTGCATATCCGCCTGGGGGTTGCCCCAGCGGATGTTTTCGGCAATGGTGCCGGTAAAGAGCCGGACCCTCTGGGGCACCAGGGCAATCTTTTTCCGCAGCATTTCCAGTGGGTACTCCCGCACCGGCACGCCGTCTATGCGGATAACGCCCTCGGTGGCGTCGTAAAAGCGGGCAATCAGGTGCACGAAGGTGGTCTTGCCCGAGCCGGTCCCGCCGATGATGCCCACGGTTTCGCCTCTTTTTATCGTCACGTTGATATCCTGCAGCGCCCGCTCGCCGGTGGGGTTGTACCCGAAGGACACGCCTTCAAATTCAATGGCGGGCACGGAGGCGTCCGGCAGCCTGATGACCTTATCGTCCGCGGCCTGCATATCCGGCGGAGTGTCGAGAATTTCATTGACCCTCATCGCGGAGGCCATGGCTTTCGTCAGCAGGATAATCAGGTTGGACACCACCAGAAGCGCCACCAGTATCTGGCTGACGTAGTTGATGAACGCCAGAATCTGGCCCTGGGACAGCCGTCCGGCGTCGATGCGCAGGCCGCCGAACCACAGGATCAGCACGATGACGATATTGACCACCAGCGACGTCATGGGATTGAACAGCGACGACAGGCGGCTGATGGCGATGCCGTTGTCGCGAAGCTCGTCGTTGGCCCGGCGGAACCGCGCGGTCTCCTGCCTGTTTTTGGCAAAGGCGCGCACCACGCGCACGCCGGAGAGATTCTCGCCGAGAATCACCGCCAGATGGTCCAATCTCTTTTGATAGCTGCGGTACAGCGGCGCAGCGTACTTGGTAACGAAGTAGATGATCCCGGCCAGAACGGGGGTGGCCGCCAGCAGGATCAGCGCCAGCTTGGCATCGAGGATAAAGGACATCACAAGCGCCCCGATGCAGATAAACGGGGCCCGGGACACCAGGCGGATCATCATCGCCACCCACTGCTGGAGCTGATTGATATCGTTGGTGATGCGGTTGGTCAGCGTGGGCGGGCCGAAGCGGTCGATCTGCGCGTAGGAAAAACCGAGTATACGGGCAAAGACCGCGTTTCGAAGCACAGTGCCGAAGCCCTGGGAGGCGCGCGAGGCAAAGCGCTGGCAGATGTAGGCGCTTCCGTATCCGCAGACGGCCAGCACGATCATCAGGCCGCCCATGCCCAGCACGTAGCCCACGTCGCGGCGGGCCACCCCGTTGTTGATGATCAGCGCCATGATGGTGGGCATCAGAAGCTCGAAGATCACCTCAAGGAACTTAAAGGCCGGGCCCAGAATGCACTCTTTTTTATAATTTTTTAAATAGACCGCCAGTTTCAGCAATTCGTTCTCCCCTTTCCGTGGCACTGCCCTCTATTATACTGCCATTTTTCTCATATTTAAAATACATGAATTCAATGGTATTTATATAAAAAAAGTATATCTCGCTTTCAATGCCGTGCCGCCTGGCTTATAATAAACCCATGAACTTTCAAAGGAGTTGAAAAGCATGAACTTAAAGCAGCTGAAGTATTTTCTGGCCATCGCCCAGGAGCGGCAGATCACCGCGGCGGCAAAGAAGCTGCATATCTCGCAGCCGCCTTTAAGCTATCAACTCAGCCTTCTGGAGCGGGAGCTGGGCGTGACGCTGGTTACCCGGGGTCCGCGGGGCATCCAGCTGACCGGGGCGGGCGAACTGCTGAAGGACCGGGCGGAGCAGATACTGGAATTGGCCTCCTCCGCCGCCAGGGAGGTGGCCTATTACGAAAAGGGCATGTTCGGTACGCTGTCCATCGGCACCATTTCGTCCTCGGGCGGCGTGGTGCCCGGCCGGCTCATGCTGGACTTTACCAAAAACTATCCCAACGTACGCTTTGAAATCCACGAGGGCAACAGCTTTGAGGTCATCGAAATGCTGGAAAAGCGAATCGTCGACATCGGCATTGTACGCACCCCCTTCAAGCACGATATGATCGACTGCCGCTATGCGCCGCTGGAGCCGATGATGGCGGTGATGCCCGAAAATTACGTCTGCGGACGGCAGCCCGAGCGCATTGAGCTTTCGGAACTGAAAGCATATCCGCTGATTATCTACCGGCGCTTTGAGGCGCTGCTTCACGAGGTGTTTTCCGAGGCAGGCATCGCGCCGTTCATATGCTGCAAGAACGACGACGCCAGAACCACCCTCGCGTGGGCGCACGCGGGCCTTGGCATCGGCATCGTGCCCCAGTCGGCGCTTCTGATGCC
>JBMNQS010000112.1:0-4537 GCA_050944255.1 Christensenellales bacterium
CCTGAAGGAAAAGAGCATCGGCATCCGCATCCATATGAACAGCGGAGACGAGACCGCCACCGCCTGGGGCTGCGATCTGACGTACGACTACGTGAAGATCAACGGCAGCTACCGCTCGTAAAGGAGGGGCTCATGACGTTTTCAACGGGCGACAAGGCGCAGGTACTGATCCAGGCGCTGCCCTATATACAAAATTACTACAATAAAATCATCGTCATCAAGTACGGCGGCAACGCCATGATCGACGAGGACTTAAAGCAGGCCGTCATGAACGACCTGGTGCTGTTGTCGCTGGTGGGCATCCGCATCGTCTTAGTGCACGGCGGCGGGCCAGAGATCAGCGACACCCTCAGCGCCATGGGCAAATCGTCCCAATTCATCGACGGACTGCGCTACACCGACCGCGACACGGCGGAGGTGGTGCAGATGGTGCTGGCGGGCAAGATCAACAAGTCGCTGGTATCGCTGATCCAGGGCTGCGGCGGAAAGGCGCTTGGCTACTGCGGCATGGACGGCGGTATGATCAAGGCGAAAAAACTGGTCCACGAGCCGGATCTGGGCTATGTGGGCGAGATCACGCAGGTGGACACCTCCCCCATCCTCCAGGCGCTTCAAAACGGGTACATCCCCGTCATCGCCACGGTGGCCGGGGACGATGCGGGCAACGTCTACAACATCAACGCGGACACCGCGGCAGCCCGCCTGGCGGCGGAGCTTGGCGCGGAGAACGTGATTTTAATGACCGACGTGCGGGGCCTTCTGCGGGACAAGGACGACGAGAATACGCTGATCCCCTTCGTCAGCATCTCCGAGGTGCCCTCTCTCAAGTGCCAGGGCATCATCTCCGGCGGCATGATCCCCAAGATCGAATGCTGCGTGGAGGCCGTGCGGCGCGGCGTCAAAAAGGCCGTGATCATCGACGGGCGCATCAAGCACGCCATACTCATTGAGATACTATCCGATTCCGGCATCGGCACCATGTTCTGTTAAAGGAGGCCCTCATGGATTCAAGCAGCGTAAAACAAACGACGCAGGCGTACGTGGCCCACACCTACGACCGGTTCGATCTGGCGCTTAAAAGCGGCAGCGGGGTGATACTGGAGGATTTTGAAGGAGGGACATACATTGACTTCACCTGCGGCATCGGCGTCAACGCCCTGGGCTACGCCCATCCGGATTGGACGCGGGCCGTGGCGGAGCAGGCCGCGGCGCTCAGCCACGTATCGAATTTATACTACACCGCCCCCATGGCGTCTCTGGCGCAGAAGCTGTGCGAGAAAAGCGGCATGAAGAAGGTCTTCTTCTGCAACGACGGCGGCAGCGCCAACGAGGGCGCCGTCAAGACCGCCAGGAAGTACAGCTACGATAAGTACGGCCAGGGTAGAAGCCACATTCTGGTGCTGGAAAACTCCTTCCACGGCCGCACGGTGCTGACGCTGGAGGCCACCGGGCAGCAGGCCATGCACAAGAGCTGTTTCGCGCCGTATACCGGCGGGTTCGATTACGTGACCGCCAACGATATAAACGATTTAAACCGCAAACTCACCGACTCCACCTGCGCCGTCATGTTCGAACTGGTGCAGGGCGAGGGCGGCGTGGTGCCGCTTGAAAAAGCGTTTGTGGAGGCCATCGCCGATATCTGCCGCGAAAAAGATATCCTGATGGTCATCGACGAGGTGCAGACCGGCATCGGAAGGACCGGCAGCCTGTTCTGCTACCAGCAGTTTGATCTCGTGCCGGACATCGTCACATCGGCCAAGGCCATCGGTGGCGGCCTGCCGCTGGGGGCGGTGCTCTTCGGGGAAAAGACGGAGTATACGCTCGGGCCCGGCGATCACGCCACCACCTTCGGCGCCAATCCCATCGCCTGCGCCGGCGGCAACGTGGTGATGGATCATATGACCGAAGCCTTCTTTGCCGACGTGAGGGCCAAGAGCGCGCACATCGTGCGGCGGGTGTCGGCCATGCCCCATGTAAAGGCCGTACACGGCATGGGCCTGATGCTGGGCGTCACCTTTGAGGATGACGTTTCCGCAGCGGATATACTCAAGGCCTGCATGCAAAAGGGCGCGCTGTTCCTTCTGGCCAAGACAAGGCTCCGTATGCTGCCGCCGCTTGTCATCGGCATGGGGGAGATCGACGCGGGGCTGGATATACTCGAAAACGTACTGAGCGATTGGGGGCGTAGCGAATGAAACACCTTCTGAAACTGATGGATTTGTCCGCCGAGGATATTTCAGGCATCCTGAACATGGCCGACCAGCTCAAGTACGAGCGCAGGCACGGCATCGCCCATCCGCACCTGGCGGGGAAAACCCTGGGGATGATCTTCCAGAAATCCTCCACCAGAACGCGGGTATCCTTCGAGGTGGGCATGTACCAATTGGGCGGGGCGGCGCTGTTTTTAAGCGCCGGCGACCTTCAGATCGGCCGCGGCGAACCGGTGAAGGACACCGCGCGGGTGCTCTCGCGCTACGTGGACGGCATTATGATCCGCACCTTTTCCCAAAAGGAGGTGGAGGACCTGGCCAAGTACGGCTCCATTCCCGTCATCAACGGCCTGACGGATCTTTATCATCCCTGCCAGGTGCTGGCGGACCTGATGACCGTCCGCGAGTACAAGGGACGGCTTGAGGGCCTGAAGCTGTGCTATATCGGCGATGGTAACAACATGGCCAATTCGCTGATCGTGGGCGGCCTGAAAACGGGCATGCACGTATCGGTGGCCACGCCGAAAGGCTATGAGCCCGATGCGGGGGTGCTGGAATTTGCCAAGGATTACCAGGGATTCGCCCTGACCCGCGACGTATTGGAGGCGGCGGAAGGCGCCGACGTCATCTGCACCGACGTATGGGCCTCCATGGGCCAGGAGGCAGAGGCGGAAGCGCGCCGCCGGGCCTTTGAGGGCGTCTATCAGGTGAACGATCAGGTGATGGCGGCGGCAAGGCCGGACGCCATGGTGCAGCACTGCCTTCCCGCGCACCGGGAGGAGGAGATCACCGACAAGGTATTTGAAGCCCACGCCAATGAAATCTTCGATGAAGCGGAAAACCGCCTGCACGTGCAGAAAGCCGTGATGGTGATGCTGATGGGCGAGGAAAGGCCCTCTGTTCCTTCCTACATTTAGGCCAATGCCGCCGGCGCTTTGCGCGAATCGACAAAAGGTGCGTTTTTCCCATTGCCAAAGGGATGTTCGTCCCGTATAATAAATTCCAGTTGGCTGTAAAAAATCTCTCACGAAAGGAAGGGACGCGATTTTGGCATCTCTGTTTAGCAACCTGCTCAATTTGTCATGGCAGCATCTGGTCATGTGGGCCATTGGCGGCATACTGATCTATCTGGCCATCAAAAGGGACATGGAGCCGACGCTGCTGTTGCCCCTTGGCTTTGGCATTATCCTGGTGAACCTGCCGCTGTCGGGCGCCGTTACTCAAATCTTCGGAAGCGAGGTGGAAGAGGGCGTACTGTCGATCCTGTTCGATGCGGGCATTTCCAACGAGCTTTTCCCGCTGCTCTTATTCATCGGCATCGGCGCTATGATCGACTTCACGCCGCTCTTGTCACAGCCCAAGATGCTTTTGTTCGGCGCGGCCGCGCAGTTCGGCATCTTCTTTACGCTTTCTCTGGCAGCGCTGGTAGGGTTCGATCTGAAAGACGCCGCGTCCATCGGCATCATCGGCGCGGCGGACGGCCCCACCAGTATTTTTGTGGCCAATTATTTTAAATCCAATTATCTGGGGGCCATCATTGTGGCGGCCTACTCATACATGGCGCTGGTGCCCATGATCCAGCCGCCGGTGATCAAGATGGTCACCACGAGGAAAGAGCGGCTGATCCGCATGCATTACAAACAGAAGAACATCCCCCAGTTCGTCAAGATCCTCTTCCCCATCATCGTGACGGCCATTGCCGGTCTTGTGGCGCCGCGTTCGGTGGCGCTGGTGGGCTTTTTGATGTTCGGCAACCTGATCAGAGAGTGCGGCGTGCTGCGCATCCTGTCCGAGACGGCGCAGAAGGAGCTGCCCAATCTGATCACGATCCTCCTGGGCATTACCATCGCCGCGCAGATGGAGGCGAAAAATTTCCTCACGTGGCAGACCATATTGATCCTTGGGCTTGGACTGATCGCCTTCATATTCGATACCATCGGCGGCGTGCTGTTCGCCAAATTCCTGAACCTGTTCTCCAAGAACAAGATCAATCCCATGGTGGGCGCGGCGGGCATTTCCGCATTCCCCATGTCCGCGCGGGTCATCCATAAGATGGGACTTGACGAGGACCCCTACAACCACCTTCTGATGCACGCAGCCGGCGCCAATGTTTCGGGGCAGATCGCCTCGGTGATCGCGGGCGGCCTGATCATCACCCTGGTTTCGGCCATGACCGGCAGTTAAGGAAAGGAGCATAAAATGAACGTACCTTTGTTTTTGCAGACACTTGAGATTATGCTCTACGGCATGATCGGCATCCTGATCGTCATGGGCGTCATATACGGCGCCATTGCGCTGCTGGGTTATATCAGCGGCAAAATGCCGCA
>JBMNQS010000113.1:0-4529 GCA_050944255.1 Christensenellales bacterium
GTGACCAGCGGGGAATTTTCATTGTCGATATACTGCGTGGCGCCTTTAAAGATGATATAGATAAAAATTCCAGCAAAAATGGCAATGAAAAAACCCATGACAGTATCCTCTGCTTCAAATATTCCGGTGCTTCAAGGCAGCGGCGCCCGGCCCTTCAATCGTGCGGGGTTATCGAAAGCGAAAGAACCCGTGCTTGCGGGCTCTTCTGACTTTATTTTGCGTACATCTCGTACAGTACCCGGTTGACCAGCGCCACGGGCAGTATCTTGGCCAAAAAGCCCACCAGGCTGTAAAAGGCTCCCACCACGTACAGCGGCCGCACCCGGGGCTTCCCGGCCACCGACAGCACCTTGAGCGCCACTTTTGCCGGGTCCATGCCCTGCCGCTCGTCCTTCTCCATCTTACTTACGGAACGCTCCGCCCGCGCCCGGTAGCGCTCCGACGCAGGAACCTTCTCTCTGGAATCGGTAAAGCCCGTCTTTGTGTCGCCGGGAAGCACGGCGCAGACGCGGATGCCCTCGGGGGCAAGCTCGTTTTTCAGCGCGCAGGTCAGCGCGTTCAGCGCCGCTTTGGAGGCGCTGTAGTAAGCCTGGAACGCAATGGGCGTGACGGCCGCCACGGAACTGATATTGATGATGATGGGCGAATCCGCCCGCCTCAAAAGGGGCAGCGCACACCGGATAACGCGCATGGAACCCAAAATATTGACGTCCAGCTGCACTTCGGCAAGCTCCAGCGGCGTATCCTCCACGGAGCCTGAAATCCCTATTCCGGCGCAATTGATCAGCACGTCCAGCTTTTCATGATCTTCCGCGATGCGCTCTATGGCCTCTGCGGCGCTGGCCTCGTCCGCCACGTCGCAGCGGATGTGCACCGCGCCCTCGGGGACGCCGGCGCTCCTGGAAAGCCCGTAAACCGCGTAACCCCTGCTTAAAAAACCTTTGGCAATCTCGTATCCTATGCCCGATGAGGCGCCCGTGACGGCAGCGGTTTTTTTCATTGGCCCTTTAATCCGATCCTGTTGAATACCGCGTCGATGATGTCCATGGCCTCGTCCAAAACGGCTTCGTTGTGGGTGGCCATGTAGCTGGTGCGAAGCAGGCACTCGTTGGCGCCGGTGGCCGGAGGCAGCACCGGGTTGACATAGACCCCCTCGTCATAGAGCACCTTGCCCGCATAGAGCGTAGCTTCCATCTCGTAGGTGTACAGCGGCACAATGGGCGTATCGCACGGGCTGTCCGTGGCGCGCATGGCAATGCCGCGCTTGGTATAACCCTGGCGCGCGTAGCGGCTCAGGCTCTCGAGCCTGCGTACCCGCTGGGGCTCCCGCTTCAGTACGCCAAGGGCGGCAATGGCCGCCGCGCAGGACGCCGGCGTAATGGACGCGCTGAAAATAAAGGGCCTGGAATTGTGACGGACATATTCGGCCACCACCCGGCTGGAAGCCATGTAGCCGCCAAGGGACGCCAGCGATTTTGAAAAAGTGCCCATGATGACGTCCACTTCGTCCTCCAGGCCGAAGTACTCGGCCGTGCCGCGGCCGCCCTCGCCCAGCACCCCCAGGCTGTGGGCGTCGTCCACCATCACCCGGGCGCCGTACGCTTTGGCCAGCTCCACGATTTTAGGCAGGTTGCACACGTCGCCGCCCATGGAAAACACGCCGTCGGTGACGATCAGAATCCCCGATGTCTCCGGCACCTTTTCCAGCTGGCTCTTCAGGTCGTCCATATCGTTGTGATGGTAGCGCAGCATCTTGGCATAGCTCAAACGGCACGCATCGTAAATGCTGGCGTGGTTCTCCCGGTCGCAGATGATGTAATCGGTCCTGCCGCAAAGCGCGGAAATAATGCCCAGATTGCTCTGAAATCCGGTGGAGAACGTCACGCAGGCCTCCTTGTTCAAAAATTCGGCCAGCGCCTCCTCAAGCTCCACATGCAGCGTCAGCGTGCCGTTCAAAAACCGGGAGCCAGAACAGCCCGAGCCAAATTGCTCCGCCGCCTTTACGGAGGCCTCGATCACCTCGGGATGCGTGGTCAGTCCAAGATAGTTGTTGGAGCCCAGCATGATGCGGCGCTTGCCCTCCATGGTCACCTCCGCCGCCTGACGGCTTTCCAGCATGTGGAAATAGGGGTAGACGCCCTTTTCTTTGGCCTCGTCCACCCGGGTAAACCGTTCGCATTTGGAAAACAGGTCCATTTTTTTACCTCTCTCTCGTTTTCAGGAGCCTATGGCAAATAACAAATGATATCAGAAATAAGTTCTCTAAACACGAAATGCTCCTACGCCCCTTTAGTATCCGTTAAATTATAACATTTTTCTTGCATCCGATGCAATACGCAATGCGTCCGGTGCGCGCGCCTCCATCGCGCAGCCGCGCGGCGGTGTTTGCGGTGTTTATAGTATGACGCGGCCGATACAAAAAAATGATGGGGTTTTGCAATTTGAATGGGCTGCGG
The DNA here is from genome assembly GCA_050944255.1 of Christensenellales bacterium. Classification (GTDB taxonomy): domain Bacteria; phylum Bacillota; class Clostridia; order Christensenellales; family Maliibacteriaceae; genus JBMNQS01. Next base: position 2,457 of record JBMNQS010000113.1, read on the forward strand.
CAAAGCCTTTTCTCCGCGGCGCATTGCCCGGCGGCCGTCTTGGGTTTATAATTGTCCGGGAGGCGTTTATGCTCTATAGACTGGTGCGTTCCAACAGAAAAACCATCGCCCTGACGGTCACGAAGGACCTGGAGGTCCTGGTGCGCGCGCCGCTTAGGGCGTCCAGGCGGCAGATCGACCGCTTTGTTGGCGCCCATGAAAACTGGGTCCGCGTTCACATGGATAAGCAGAGGCAATACAATGCCCGCCACAAGGAGCCGGATGAAGAGACCCTGAAGGAACTTTCGCGCCTGGCAAAGGAACAAATTCCGCCCCGGGTGGCCCGTTATGCCGCCATTATGGGAATTTATCCCACCGGCGTGAAGATCACCCGGGCCAAAACCCGATTCGGAAGCTGCAGCGCGAAAAACAGCCTCTGCTTCTCCTGCCGGCTGATGCTCTACGACACCAGGGCCGTCGATTACGTGATCGTGCACGAATTGGCCCACATCGCCCACAAAAACCATGGGAAAGATTTTTATGCGCTGATCGAAAGCGTGCTGCCGGACTACAAGGCCCGCAGGGCGCTGCTCAAAGAGGGGTATGCGCCGGGTGGCTTTTAATGCGGAGCGCTTGCCGCGGGACGGCAAAGAGCGGCAGAATACCCGCCGCTCTGTATGTATATTTATGCAAAGGGCTCCTTGCCCGGGCGGTGCACGCTGATTTCATCCACCACCGCGTTGGTGTGGCGGCGCTCCAGGAAAAACAGCACGATGTCGGCAATATTTTCCGGCACCATCAGCCCCGAATCGTCCAGGTCCGGCCGGGCCTGCCTCACCATCTCGGTGAGTACGCCCCCCGGGGCGATCACATGCACCCGCACGTTCTGTTTGTAAAGCTCGTTGGCCATGGTCTTACTCAGCCCGTAGAGGGCATGCTTGGACGCCGCGTAGGCCGCCTGGAAGGGATAGCCCTTGTGGGCCACCACCGAGCAGATGTTGATTATGGTGCCGTATCCGGAGGCCTTCAGATCATCCAGCGCGTACTTGCACAGTAAGAACGGCGCCCGCGCATTGGTGGCCATGATCCGATCGAAAAGCTCGGTGGGAATCTCGTGGAACGGCATGTTCTGCACCAGCCCCGCATTGTTGATCAGAAAATCGATACCGCCCAAAACCTGCCTCGCCCTTTGCACCACCGAGGCGATGTAGCTTTCCTCCAGCAAATCGCCGGGGTAAAGCGCGATTTTGCCGCCCCCCTGGGCCTGCCGGGCCGTCTGCTCCAGTTTGCTTACGTCCCTGCCGCATAAAAGCAAATTCACGCCGGCGCCGGCCAGCGCCAAGGCGATGCCCCTTCCGATGCCGCCCCCCGCTCCGGTAATAATGGCCCGCTTCCCCGTTAAGTCCATTTTCATCCGCATGACCTCCCAGTATTTATTTTTTGATTATTTAATACGTTCGCAACGAAAAAGGCGCGCTTTACGCCTTTCAGCCATAAAAGCAATCCATGGATTTCCGCACCGTTACGGCAAAAGCCCTTATGCCTCATCCGACGGGTATACAAGCCCCATCTGACTGCGCGCCTCGTCCAGCAGGCGCATCACGCGCAGCGTCTGCTCGTCCAGGCGCGCCCACGCCCCGGGATCGGGCGATTTGGCCTGCCGGATGAAATACTCCAGCTCATAGCGCATATCGACGCGGTCACCCAGCTGATGGGTGGGGATGTCCGTCCTCTTGCCCTCATTGTCCCACAGCGCCATGGGCGTAAAGCTCCCCAGCGCGCCTATGGTGATGGACCCGCTCTCTCCCTGGATTTCGGAGCCGATGTGGGACGTGTGCACCTTGGAGGTCATAATTACCGCCTGCATATCCTGGTAATCCATCACCACGGTGGCAAAAGCATCGATGCCACGGCCCTCCTCCAGGATGTGCCCGCCGGCGAAAATGGATCGCGGCTCCCCGAACAGGGCAACGGCCGGATGCAGCGCGTACACGCCGATATCCAGCAGGCTTCCGTTGGAAAGCTCCCGTTTGAAGGCGTTGGGCGCCTCGCCCCTTAAATACGCGTCGTAGCGCGACGAGTAGCGCGTAAAGT
>JBMNQS010000114.1:0-4499 GCA_050944255.1 Christensenellales bacterium
TGGTGGACGCGAGGGGAGTCGAACCCCTGTCCGAGAACCGATCCTGCAGACTTTCTCCGAGCGCTAGTCATTTATTTAACGTTCCCTCTGCCAAGCTCCAAATGACAGGATCTTGGTTTTAGTAGCTTCATCAAATCCCACTTGCGGCAAAGCTTAGGCAAGCTGGTTCCCCACTTGATGACACCCAGGACCCGGGCAGTGGGCGCCCGGCTGGATGGCTGCCTTAATTAGGCAGCGAGTGCGACTTTATTGTCCGCGTTTAATTTATGAGTGTTCAGTTGTTGACGCGGCCTGACCCGCGGCTCGCTTATCTGCGCTCACTGATCCCCGTCGAAACCATGTACGCGCCCATGAAATCGGCAGAGGCTTATTCCCTGCCGCAGCCGCCCCGGAAACTGCGCTCAATTTGTCTCTGCGCGTCCTTTTCCGCGAGGCTGTGCCGTTTGTCGTATAGTTTTTTGCCCTTTGCCACCGCCAGCGTCATTTTGACCAGACCGTTTTTCAGGTACAGGTCCAGCGGTATCAGCGTCAGGCCCTCCTGACTGACCACGCCGGCAAGGCGCCGGATCTCCCGCTTGTTCAAAAGCAGTTTTCTCGTGCGAATCGGGTCTTGATTGAACCGGTTGCCCTGTTCAAAGGGTGTCACGTGCATGCCCTGCACGAAGGCCTCGCCGTCCCGGATGACTACAAAGCTCTCCCGGAGGCTCACCTTGCCCTGGCGGATGGATTTGACCTCCGTACCGGCCAGCGAAAGGCCCGCTTCGAAAGTCTCTTCAATGAAGTAATCATGCCTGGCTTTTTTGTTCTGCGCCAGCACTTTCACGCTTTTTTTCTGTGTTGACGCCATCGCAGCCCAACCTTTCCGTCCGCGGGCCATGCAATGACAGATCATGTCCGCCTGCACTCATTTTATCATATGCCCGCGCGCCCATTCAAGACGCAGAGTTTTCCTCTTTTACCAATTCGAAGTCGATGGTGCGGTTGACGGGATTGGTGCGTATGGCCTGCACCAGCACCGTGTCGCCGATTCTGAAGGAGCGCCTGCTGCGGTGCCCGATCAGCTGCTGACGCACCCGGTCGTAATCGTAGATGTCGTCGCTCATGGTCTGCACGTGCACGAGCCCTTCAACGGTGTTGTCCAGTTCCACGTAAAAGCCGTATTCGGTGACGCCGGAGACCATGCCCTCGTAGGGCTCTCCGAGATGGTCGGCCATGTACTCGCACTTTTTCAGCGCGTCGGCGTCACGCTCGGCATCGATGGCGTTGCGCTCGCTGGCCGAGGCGCTGTCAGCCACTTCGTCCAGCTCGTCCTCCAGCATGGTGATCAGGCTCTGGTCAAGAAGCCCCGCCAGATGAAAGTGCAGCACGCGGTGCACGATCAAATCCGGGTAGCGGCGGATGGGCGACGTGAAGTGGGCGTAATCGGTCAGCGCCAGGCCGAAGTGCCCCAGATTCACCGGCAGGTACCGGGCCTTCTGCATGGAGCGCAGCATCAATCTTGTGATCACCGTCTCCTCCGGCGTGTTCCTGATCCTGCCCAGAAGCTGCTGCAGCGCGCTGGGATGCACGCCTCCCGTTCTTCCCGGCAGCTTGTAGCCGAAGAGCCCTATAAACTGGGCGAAGGTGTTCATCTTCATAGGGTCCGGCTGCTCGTGCACGCGGTACAAGCACGGGATGTCCAGCGTCCGGCAGTGCTCGGCCACCGTCTCGTTGGCCCGGAGCATGAACTCCTCGATGATCTGGTTGGCCACGCCGCTCTCGCGCCTCTTCACCTCGATGGGACGGCCCCTGTCATCCAGCGTAATCTGGCTTTCGGAAAGCTCAAAGTCGATGCTGCCGCGCTTCATGCGGCGGCCCCTGAGCCACTGCATCAACTGTTTCATATCGTCCAGCTTGGCGCACAGCTCCCTGCCGAAACGCCCCGCTATTTCCGGATCGCCGTGCTCCACGTACCGGGTCACGTCGTCGTACACCAGGCGGAAATTGGTCTTGATCACGCTTTGGCAGATGCGGTAATCCACCATGCGTCCATCGGGGTTGATGTCCATGAAAACGCTCATGGCCAGGCGGTCCACGCCCTGGTTCAGCGAGCAGATGTCGTTAGACAGCGCCTCGGGTAGCATAGGCACCACCCGGTCGGGGAAGTATACGCTGGTGCCGCGCCGCTGCGCCTCCTCGTCAAGGGCGGTGCCCGCCTGCACGTAATGGCTCACGTCGGCGATGTGCACTCCCAGGCGCATCAGATGCTCGGAAAGTTTCTCGCAGCTGACGGCGTCATCCAGGTCCTTGGCATCGGCACCGTCGATGGTCACCATAAACATTCCTCGCAGGTCTTCACGGTCCTTCAGGTCCTTTTCCCCGATGCCGGTCTCGGCTATGGCCCGCGCCTCTTTTTCCACTTTATCAGGGAACTCCTGCTTCAGACCGTACTGCCGCAGGATGGCCAGTATGTCGCTGCCCGGCTCGCCCACTTTCCCCAGCGATTCGGTCAGATACCCCTGAAGCGGCAAAAAGCTGGTGATGGTCACCACCACCCGCTCATCCTTCTGCGCCCTGACGGGACCGCCCGGCAGCACGTGGATGCCGTCACAGATTTTGGGGTCGTCCGGCCGGACCGTCTGGCCTCTGGGCCCCTCTTCCAGCACGCCCACGATAAACGGATGCGCCCGCTTGACAACGCGCAATACGCGTCCTTCGGGGCCCCTGCCGCGGCTGCCGGTCTTTGAAGTGACCTCCACCAGCACGGTATCGTCCCGCATGGCGCCGTTCATGTACGGGGGCGGAATGAACACATCCGCGTCCATAAATTCCTTGTCGGATACGAAGCCGAATCCCGAGGCCGTCCGGGACATAACGCCCCGGGCCATCCCCATCTGGTGGGGCAGGCCGATGCGCTGTTTCGCATCCAACGCAATCAGCGCAGCCTCATTTAATTCGCCGATGGCGGCCGAAAGCGCGGCGTCGTTTTGATCCATATGCAGCATGGCCGCCAGCTGATCGCGCGTTCTGGGCGCGCCGGCGGATACCAGCGCCACTATGACTTCTTCTTTTAACGTGTTTTTATCGATGCTCATATTTCCTCCGTCTCCCGTTTTTTATCCTCTTTCTACAGTCTGCCCGGGTTTCTTTTAAACAGACCGGCTTCCATCCATTTTTTTCGGCTCGAACGAAAAAGGCGTTTGCTACTGAAAATCAAAGCAGCCAACGCCTTTTTAATCACTTATGGCGGTTACTCCGCAAACCGCTGCAGAAACATCATGCCAAGGGACAGCACGATGATGGCAATTCCGCCAACCTTCGTGTAAAACGCCAGTTTTTCATGTTTGCTCCTGGGCGCTTTGCGCTCGGTGATGGCGTCCGCGCCTGAGCTGCCGCCCAGCGCGCCGATGCCCGACTGATTGCTCTCCTGCATCATAATGATGGCAATCAGCGCGGCGCTGATGATTAAAAGCAAGATGGTCGCTATGATTTCAATGGCTGTTATCACAGGGTTTTTCCCTCCTTCAGGTCACGCCGGCCGGCAATACACCGGTCAACAAGCGGTATTGTACCACAAAACCACTCCACGTGCAATCATTTTTACCATCTTGCACAAAAACAATTCCTTTGCGCACGTTTTATTTTTCAATCAAACTTTCGCCGGTCATTTCCGGCGGTTTTTCCATGCCCATCATGTCCAGGAGCGTCGGCGCCAGGTCCGCCAGGCGGCCGCCGGACTTGAGCTTTGCGTCTTTAAATTTTTCGCCTGCCAGGATCAGCGGAACAGGATGGGTGGTGTGCGCGGTAAACGGCGCGCCGGTCTCCTCGTCCACCATCTGGTCCGCGTTGCCGTGGTCCGCCGTCACCAGGGCGCTGCCGCCGTTTTGCACGATGGCGTCCACCACCTTGCCCACGCAGGCGTCCACGGCCTCCACCGCGTCGATGGCCGCCTGCAATACGCCGGTATGCCCCACCATATCGCAGTTGGCGAAATTTAAAATCATGGCGTCGTACGCTCCGGAACGGACGCGCTTTACCGCTTCGTCCGCCACCTCGTAGGCGCTCATTTCGGGCTTGAGGTCGTACGTGGCCACTTTGGGAGACGGAATCAGCACGCGGTCCTCCCCTTCACCCGGCACCTCCACGCCGCCGTTGAAGAAAAACGTCACGTGGGCGTACTTCTCCGTCTCGGCGATGCGCAGCTGTTTGAGCCCCGCGGCGCTCCAGACCTGCCCCAGCGTATTGTCCAGTGATTGGGGCTCATAAGCCACCGATACCAGGCCGTTGAACGTGGCATCGTACTGGGTCAGCGTCACATAATGCACGGGAAAATACCCCTTGGGACGCTCAAACCCGTCGAAATTCTCCATAATGAAGGTGCGGGTGATCTCCCTGGCCCGATCGGGGCGGAAATTGAAGAAGATGACGCCGTCGCCCTCCTCAATGGTGGCCACCGGCGCGCCGTTTTCGCAGATCACCACAGGTTCCACAAACTCGTCGGTGACGCCTGCGTCGTAGCT
>JBMNQS010000115.1:0-4343 GCA_050944255.1 Christensenellales bacterium
CGGATATCTATAATTATTATGTCAGCCATACCACGGTAACCTTCCACACCGAACTTTTGTCTGCCGAGCAAATGAAGCCCATCGTCTATCAGGATGATCCGATCTATGCCACCTTTGCCATACTAGACAACGATGAACTGTGCGGATACGCTTATACGGCCCCGTATAAAAAGCGTCAGGCTTACCGCATTTCTGCCGAGTTAACCCTATATTTAAGTCCCGGCCATACCGGAAAAGGCATCGGCTCGCAGGCGTTGAGGCTTCTGGAGAAACACGCCGCCGGGCAGGGAATCCGCACGCTGCTGGCCGTAATCTGCGCCGAGAATGAAGCGAGCGCCGCTCTGTTTGCAAAACACGGCTATGAGCAATGCGCGCATTTTAAAGAAGTGGGCATGAAATTCGGCAGGATACTTGACGTCATCGTCTTCCAAAAGATATTGGATCCGTTCCGTTGATTTTTTAATCGGCCATCCGTTTTCCAGGCGCTGTCGGCCCGCGGCAGGCAATACCGCCGCAGGCTTTTTCAGCGCGCATCGGCCTAGCAGGCTGACCGGCGTGCAGAAACGCTTGACGCATTGATTTAACCGGCCTTTCCCCGGAGACGTCCGGCGGCTTTAAACCGGGCAATTGCGGTCAAGAAAAAGTTTTCTTTTGGCTCTATGCTACAAGAGAAGGCGAGCGAATGCATCGGGCGGAAACGGCCATGGCGGTCCAGAAAATGCAGGCGTATATCCACGCGCACATACGCGAGAAAATTACGTTGCGGCAGCTTTCGGATGCGGCGGGGTATTCCCCATGGCATTCGGAAAGGATTTTCAAGGCGTTTACCGGCAAAACGCCCTTTGAGTATATCCGCGCGCTGAGGCTGACGGAGGCGGCGATTGTACTGCGCGACCAGAGGCGCAAAATCATCGACGTCGCGCTGGATTTTGTGTTCGACTCGCACGAAGGCTTCACCCGCGCTTTTACCAGGGAATTCGGGGTGCCTCCGAAAAAATACAGCCGCAACACCCCTCCCATTCAGCTTTTTCTGCCCGTAAAGGCTTTCGCCGCCTACAAATTTCAAAAGGGAGAGACGGATATGAGTGAAGGCAAAATGACAAAAACCGTGTTTGTTCAGGTCATCGAGCGTCCCGCAAGAAAGGTGCTTTTAAGGCGCGGGATAGAGGCCGCCGACTATTTCGGCTACTGTGAGGAAGTCGGCTGCGATGTGTGGGCGCTGCTTTCCAGCGTCAAGGAGGCGCTTTACGAACCCATCGGCATGTGGCTGCCCAGGCACCTGATCAAAGAGGGCACCTCACAGTATGTACAAGGAGTGGAGCTTCCCCTTAATTACGGCAATGAGGTTCCGGACGGGTACGAGCTGATCGAACTGCCACCCTGCAAGATGATGGTCTTTCAGGGCGAACCCTTCGATGACGACGATTTCGCGGAGGCCATCGAAGAGGTTTGGGAGAGCATCGACAGATACGATCCGGGCATTTACGGCTTCGAGTGGGCGCCCGAGGCGGCTCCCAGGTTCCAGCTGGCCCCGATGGGCTACAGAGGCTACATTGAAGCCAGGCCCGTAACCCAGGCCGGATAACGGCTTGACGGCGGCTGGCGCAGGGATCGCTTACGGCATCTTGCTCCGGCCTTTCTTTGGAGTCCACACCGCGAACCGCCTTTGGCGGTCCGCGGTGTTTTTGCGCCGCACGCGACGGCATCAAATACATTTGGCAATCCCTTCCACTTTACAACATGACGAAAAGATGTCATATTAGTTGATATAGCCCCATGATTCCCCATCATTCCCTATGAGCAAGAGGTGCAACCCCTATGCAGATTCACCGCCTTTTTGAAATTGTCCATCTGTTGCTGGCGCAAGAGAGCACCACCGCCAGGGAGCTGGCGGAGCGCTTTGAGGTCTCGGTGCGCACCATCTACCGCGACATCGAGACGCTGAGCGCTTCGGGCATACCCGTGTACACGCAGCAGGGCACCGGCGGCGGCATATTCATCGACAAGGATTTTGTCCTTGACAAATCGCTGCTGTCCGACGCGGAGCAAAACCAGATTCTCGTGGCGCTCAAAAGCGTATCCGCCGCGCCCTACCTGGATCATGACGCCCTTTTGGAGCGTCTGGGCGGCCTGTTCCACAAGAGCCACACCGACTGGATCGAAGTGGATTTCACCCGCTGGGGCAACATCTCCGCCGACAAGGACAAATTCGACGCCCTGTGCGCAGCGGTGATCGGCTCCCGCGCGGTCACATTCGATTACATCAGCGGTTATTCAAGCGGCGTCTTTCAGAGCCGCAGCGTTCGTCCCGTCAAGCTGGTATACAAGTCGAAAGCCTGGTACCTCCTGGCCCACGACAAGGACAAAAACGATTACCGCCTCTTCAAGATCAGCCGCATGGTAAACGTATGCCAAGCGCCCGATACCTTTGACAAGAGCGCACTGCCCCCTGCACCGCCGGTGGATTTCTACGATCATCTGGCCGCAAAAATCCCCACTGTGCACATTGTGCTGCGCTTTTCCCGGCGGGTTGCGCACCGCGTATACGACGAGTTCAATCATACCGATATCCATAAGCAGCCCGACGGCAGCTTTATCGTTGAACTGGACATGCCAGAGGACGGCTGGCTGTACGGTTTCGTACTGTCCTTTGCGGGAGAGGTGGAGGTCCTGGAGCCGCCCATCGTACGGCAGAGGCTGGTACTGCTGACGACGATGATCCAAAAAAAATATATGGAGCCATCCTAACCTGACGCGCTGTTGTCATGTTGGTCCGGTTATACTGTAGCCATAAAATCACAACAGAAAGGAACACTGCAATGGAACATCAAAAATTCTGTCAAAGCTGCGCCATGCCCATGACCGACGAGTTCTATGCCACGGAAAAAGACGGTTCCAAAAGTCCGGACTATTGCCAGTATTGCTACAGTGACGGAGAGTTCACCGCCCAGATGAGCATGCAGGAGATGCTGGAGTTCTGCATCGCCCCCATGGTCCAGCACAATCCCGGGTTGACCGAAGATGAAGCCCGCTCCATCATGGCGGAGGCGCTACCCACGCTCAAGCGCTGGAAAAAGGACTGACTGTCCTCCCAAAGAGGCCGAAAGCGGCCTCTTGAGCCCGTCAAAAAACTTTGTTTTTTGACGGGCATGCCAGGGATTTTCCTGCTGCAAAAACGGATAGGTAGGTTTTTGCAGCGGCCGGAAAACCCTGAAAGGAGTGGACTGCGGCCGCACATGTCGCCCTTGCCCACGGAATTTAGATTAGGGAGCTTCGGCTCCCTAATAACCCCCAAAAAGAACTTTTTTGACAGTCTGAGAGGCCGAGAGCGGCCTCTTTTTATTTGGCGTTCACCGCATTGACAGCAATCCAAGGGTTTTTTTATTGTGCTGCCGCATGCGTATATGGTAAAATACAGGATAGCTTTACGGTTTGGAGGGATTATGCGCAAGGTTCTGTTTTGGGATTTCGACGGGACGCTGGTGCGTCCGGAGCACATATGGAGCCGCAGCCTGTTCGCGGCGCTGGACAAGCTGACCTACGGCATTGCATTGGAAGAGGTGCGCGCCCAGCTTTCCAGCAGCTATACCTGGCATTTTCCGGATTCCCACTATCCCGATCACGCCGGCGAAAAGTGGTGGCCCCTGTTTTACAGCCAGTTGGGTCCTCTCTATGATATTTACGACCTCACGCAAGAGGAGCGCGACGGCGTCAACAGCGCTCTGCGCAGCTGCATTTTGGATGCGGCCAACTACCGCCTCTACGACGACGCCGTATCCGTGCTGACGGCCTGCACAAATCTGGGCTATAAAAATTACATGCTTTCCAACAATTATCCGGAGCTCCCCTATGTGGTTGAGGCTATGGGGATCGGCCATTTCTTTGAAAAAGTCATCGCTTCGGCCCAGGTGGGCTATGAAAAGCCCCGCCCGGAGCTCTTCGCCTACGCCCTTGGCGCCGCGAATGATCCCGAGATCCGCTACATGATCGGCGACAATCCCGTGGCCGACATGAAGGGCGGCAAGGCCGCCGGCATGACGACGATTCTCGTGCACAAGCCCCCTTGTCCGGAGGCGGATTACACGTGCGCCCAGCTCAGTGACATCCCCGATATACTCAAGCGCCACGAAGAAAAGGCGCCGGCACTTTAAACCGCGCCCTGAATTTTAAGAAAAAGGAAACGCCGCATGACAACGTGTAATTTAACGCTGCGAAAAGCTGTGCATGAGGACCTTCAGACCATATGGCCGCTGTATCAGGCCGCCATACGCCATATGAACGAATGCGGCATCCCGCAATGGGACGAGGTTTATCCGGCAAGGTCGGACATCCAAAGCGACATT
>JBMNQS010000116.1:0-4112 GCA_050944255.1 Christensenellales bacterium
GCCGCCCGCATATTGTATAATGATATAAATGCACACCGCCCGCTGCATGATGGTTGAGGAGGCTTTTTCTTGCACATCATTCCCATTGAAAAAAAGCATATCGATTCCTATTGGCAGGCCTTTGACCAGATCGCTTCCGAGCGCATCTTCTTTGGCATCACCCGGGCGTTTCCCATGGAGGAAACCCGCGTATTTGTCCGAAACTGCATCCGCAAGGGCATTCCCTTTCTGGTGGCGGTGGAGCGCGATCAGGTGATCGGCTGGTGCGATATCCAGCCTGCCGAAAAGCATACCGGCACGCTGGGCATCGGCGTGCTGAAGGCTTACCGGGGCGGCGGTGTGGGCAAGCGCCTCATGCGCGAGGCATTAAAGGCCGCCGGAGCTTACGGTTACCGGTCCGTCCAGCTCAACGTCCGCATGAGCAATTTGCGGGCCATTCACCTGTACAAACAGTTCGGCTTCATTTCCGCCGGCATCCGCCGCAACTACCTGGAAATCGACGGCAAGGTGGAAGACGTGCTTCACATGAAGCTGTATTTATGCGCGCCGGACTTTGAGGATTAGGCGTCCGCGTTTTTTCAAAGGCCCACGCCTCGCATCCTTTTCAATACTTAAATAAAAACCCGCACGCAAAAACCGTCCGCGCTCCGGTGCACAGACGGTTTTATATTTCTCCATGATATTTTAGGAAATTTACTTACAGCGCCTCCGGCGGGAAGCACCTCAGCGCGGAAAACGCCCCCTCGAACCGAAGATCACTGATGCCCGCGGGCAGGAAAATTTCTTCGGCCTGCGCCGCCTCCAGCTCCACGCCGTCGCCGATGATCCTGCCGCTGCCGGAAATCACCAGTAGTATGGAGCAGTAGCCCGGCCTTACCGGCTTAAAACTTCCGTTTACGTCGCAGCGGGTCATGGTCAGGTACTTCGTATGCTTGCGGCCGATCAGGCGGGTCTCCCTGCCCTGGTCGGTCTGTTTGATCAATTCCGGCGGGATGCGCATCCGGCCGGCGGCCTCGTCAAAGCTCACGCCCTCGAAGATAAAGGTATCGATCTCCATTTTCTCGAAAGCCTTTTCCTCGTCCCGGCTGTTAAAGGCGGGCTTGGGCGTTCCAAGGCGCACGCCGGCGTCCGACGGCTCCTGCAGTTCCAGCACCAGCACGCCGGGTCCCAGCGCGTGAGGCACGCCGGTTTTGACCAGCACCATCTCCCCCTTCTCGATGGGGATTTTATGGCACAGGGCCTCCAGCGCCGGGATGTCCGTCTGCCTGTAGAGCTGCTTGAACTTCTCCTTCGTGACGCCCTCTTTGAAATGCCCCAGGTAGTAGGTTTTCCCCTCCCACTGGGGCATCACGTCGATCACGTACCAGCACTCTGTCTTGCCGTGCTCAAAGCCGAAGCATTCCTGGGCGCGCTCCGTCCAGGGATGGGTGGCCAGGGGCAGCTGCTTATTGGGTGAGAGAATCTTCAGCAGCATCGAATGGTCCGCGCCGAGGCGTTCAAGGTTCTCCTGGCCCAGCATATACTGCGGATCGGCCTGGATGATGTCCTTGAGCGCCGCCTCACCGCCGTCTGGGAGCACGGCCTTTGAAAGGCCGCTGTCCGTAACGCTGGGCAATTCAAACATGGAGCCCACCCAGGCCATCTGATTGGCCTCACCGCCGTTTCTGAACTTTTCCAGCAGCTCGCCGCCGTCGTCAGGGTTTCCGGCCAGCACGTTCTGCATCAGCCGGATCGGTCCGCGTACTTCTTCCATATTAAGATTACCTCCAAAATGAATAGACTGCCAAAAATGTATCCGGCGGCAAAAGACTTCACCGCTCTTAGACGCTGCCCTTATTATACCTTCCCCCCGGTCCGGCTGCAAGAAAAACCGCGGTGTACCGGCTCGTTTATGCCTTCAAATCCCCTGAGAAGCCGTGTAAGCGGCGCCTCTGGACAGCGCCGGGCCACGGCTATATAATCAAACCAGCCCTTCGCATCCCGCCGCCGGCCATCGATGCCCGGCGCCTTCACGGCGGGCGCAAGCCGGGTAAGCACTGCGCCGCGGGCGAAGCATGGAGGTAAAAAATATGAAAGAGCAAAAAATCTACTGCGCCTTTCTGCGCGGCGTCAATGTCGGCAGGCGCAGGATGAAAATGCCGGAGGTCTGCCGCGTATTCCAGCAGGCCGGAATGACGGGCGTATCCTCCGTTCTGGCTTCGGGCAATATCCTTTTTCGGTCGGACAGGCCACGCGCGTCATTGCGGGACGCGCTGCAGCGGGCCATGTCCGCGCATTACGCATCGGAAGTTTATATGTTCATTAAAAATCATCAGGAAATAGAGGCTCTCCTATCCTCCGTTCCTTTTGCGCCTCATCCCGATTTTCATATTTACGCCTTTTTATGTGAACCGGGCTTTGAAAAGGTCCTGATGGAAGAATTTCATAAGATTAGCCCTCTTCCCGGCGAAGAGGCCGCTCTTTGCGGCCTCAGACTGTCAAAAAAGTCCTTTTGGGGGTTATTAGGGGGCCGAAGCCCCCTAATTTTAATCCGTGGGCAAGGGCGGCATGTACGGCCGCAGCCCACACCGCTCAGAGTTTTCCGGCCGCTGCAAAAACCGTTTATAGGTTTTTGCAGCAGGAAAATTCCTGGCAGATCCGTCAAAAAACATCGTTTTTTGACGGCCTCAGGCCGCTCTTTGCGGCGGCCTGTTTTTCTGGCAGGTCAAAAAGGGCGCCACGCTGGATGCGGGATTTTCCAAAATACTGGGCCATGGAAACATGAGGGACAAGTTCACCAGCCGCAACATGGGGCACCATCATGAAGATACGCGATAAAATCAAGCACGCAGGCGGCTGATACCGCTTTGGCGCCATTGAAACGGCATGAAATCGGCAGCTTCTCCCGTCACAAAACCGGCATGCGTTTACTTGTTTTGCTCAAACAGATACAGGTACTCGCCATATCCCTCCGCCTGGAGCCGGTCCGCGGGTATGAAGCGCAGCGCGGCGGAATTGATGCAGTAGCGCAGGCCGCCCCTGTTCCTCGGCCCGTCGGGAAACACATGGCCCAGATGGCTGTTGCACCCGGTGGAGCGCACCTCGGTGCGGATCATCCCATGGGACGCATCCTTCAATTCCTTGAGCACCTCGGGTTTTACCGGGCGGGTAAAGCTGGGCCATCCGCAGTGGGAATCAAACTTGTCCATGGACGTAAACAGCGGTTCTCCCGAAACCACGTCCACATAGAGCCCCGGCTCCTTGTGGTGCAGGTATTCTCCCGAGCCCGGCGGCTCCGTGGCGCTCCGCTGCGTTACCGCATACTGCATCGGCGTCAGCCGTTTCTTCAGATCATCCTTCAAAACTCATCCCTCTTTCACACGCTTTTATCCTGCCGCCTTTAGGCGTCCGCTTAAAATTTTCCCGCGCTCCGCCGCCTAAGCAAAGGCGGCCCTGAGAACTCGCGCGCGGCGGATACTCACACCTGCGGCAGCTTGGAGAAATCCACATGGCAGTAACCGCCGGGGTTTTTCTCCAGGTACTCCTGGTGGTATTCCTCCGCCAGGTAGAAGTTTTCAAGGGGCAGCACTTCGGTGACGATGATACGGCTGTAGCGCATCTGCTCGGAGCGGACGAGTTCTTCGACCACGGGCAGGTCCCGCTCATCCTCATAGTAGATGCCGGTTCTGTACTGCGTACCCACATCGTTTCCCTGCCTGTTTTTGACGGTGGGGTCAATGGTCAGAAAAAAGGCTTCCAGCACCTTTTCAAGGGGCGCCACAGCCGGATCGTATTTCACCTGCACCGCCTCCACAAAACCGGTATCCCCACCGCACACGTCCTTGTACGTGGGATTTTTTATTTTGCCGTTGGCGTACCCCACCTCGGTGGAGGCCACGCCCGGCACCCGCGCCATAAAGGCCTGGGTGCCCCAAAAGCACCCGCCGGCCAGGTAAATGGTCCGCAGGTCCTCCTCATTGAATGCGGTGCCCGCATTGGGATTCGGCGGCAATTTGCCGTACATATCCGTTCCCCCTCTCTTTATTTAACCTTTATTATACCTCATAGCATCCAAAAAATGCCATGGCCGCACTAAAATCTTCTTTTCCGGCACAGAATATGCGCCGCCCGCC
>JBMNQS010000117.1:0-4086 GCA_050944255.1 Christensenellales bacterium
CGCCGCGGGCGGGAAATTGTTCAGATCGGCGCAGAGCTGTTCGGCGGTGGATTGAAGCTCGCGGTCCATGACCGTATGGATGCGGTATCCGTTGGAGTACAGCTCCTCCAGCGTCACATCCAGTATGCCCGTGGCCTCCAGAAGCACTGCGTCCACATAGTAGCCGTAGTCGTATTTCAAATCCCGGTCCGGCTCGATTTTTATGGGCACATTCCTGTAGCGGGCGGCTTCCTGTGGGGCCAGCATTTCATTTTCCACCATTAGATCCAGCACCAGATTCCGCCTGGCCAGCGCGTTTTCCGGCTCTATGTGGGGCGCGTAGTTGGTGGGAGACTTCAGTATCGCCGCCAGCAGCGCCGCCTCGTCCAGTGTCAGGTCCTTCGCAGGCTTTGCGAAATACACGCTGGAGGCGGCCTCAATCCCATAGGCGCCACGCCCAAAGTAGACGGTATTGAGGTACATTTCCAGAATTTCGTCCTTTTCGTAGCGCCGTTCCAGCTGCCAGGCCAGGTACGCTTCCTGGGCCTTGCGTGCCAGCGTCTTTTCGTTGGACAGATGCGTCAGCTTGATCAATTGCTGAGAGATGGTGGAGGCGCCCTGAGAATATTCGCCGCTGGTCATATTGGCTTTCATGGCGCCGAAGACGCGCCTGACGTCGATGCCGTGATGGGAGTAGAACCGTTCATCCTCAGCGGCGACAAACGCGTTTTTCACGTCTTGGGGCAATTGGGAGATATCCGTATTGACCCGGTCCTGCTGGTTGTATATGGAAGCGATGCGCCGGCCGTCCGCGTCGTATATAAACAGCGTCTGGGGCAGATCGTACAGCTTGGTTTCCTTCAGCGTGCCCCAAGAGGACACGTCAAGCACAAGCGCCAGCGTGATGATCAGCGCCACAAGCGCCAGCGCGGCGCACAATAAAACGATCCGCCACCTGCGCCTGCGTTTTTCCCGGGGCTGTTTTTCACGTTTGGGAATTTTTTCTTTTTTCGGGGAAAATAATGTATCGAGAAGCCTCGCCATCAGCAGTATCTTCCTTTTTTAATTGATCGGTAATATTTATTGTGTCCACGGCCCGATAAGTTTAGTCTTAAGGTTTTTCGAAGATTGTATCCGGTTCGTTTTTGCGATAAAATGGAAAAAACGGCGATTCGGGCGGATGCGCCAAATGGTCCGATTTTTCGAGACAGGATTTGGCGTGCGTCTTATTGAATTCCCCTTGCAGCCTATAAGAGGGGGGAAGGCCTATGCAGATAAAGGCTTCGCCGAAGGCGCCGGAATTGACCGTCGCGCTCAGGGGAGAGCTGGACCATCACTGCGCCGCCACGGTGCGGGACAAGCTGGACGCGCTGATCATGGACCCGCAGATCAAGGTGCTGACGCTGGATTTAAAGCACCTGACGTTTATGGATTCATCGGGCATCGGGGTGATCATCGGCCGCTACAAGCACTTGAAGGGCCGGGGCGGGCGCATGCAGGTGAAGAACGTCAACGCCCAGATCGACCGGATCATGACGCTGGCGGGCTTGTACCGGATCGTCAAGCGGGTGGATACGCCGAGGAAAACCGTCAGAGGGAGGCAGAGCCATGCAAGATAAAGGCAATTATATGGAACTATCGTTCCCCAGCTACAGCGAAAATGAATCTTTTGCCCGCGTTGTGGCCGCCTCTTTTGCTGCGCAGCTGAACCCGACCATCGAGGAGCTCGAGGATGTGAAGACTGCCGTTTCCGAGGCGGTGACCAACGCCGTTATCCACGGGTATGAGCAAGAGATAGGCGTGGTGCGGATGCGCCTTTGGATCGAGGCGGACGTGCTGTTCATCCAGGTGGAGGATACGGGCAAGGGCATTGAAGACATCGAGCGGGCCATGGAACCCATGTATACGTCCAAGCCGGAGATGGAGCGAAGCGGTCTTGGCTTTACCGTGATGGAGAGCTTTACCGATGGGCTTGAGGTCAAGACCCATGTGGGCAGGGGAACCACTGTCACCATGCATAAGCGCCTGGGCGTACAGCCTGACGGCGCTGAGAATTGAGCGGCGGAAAAAACCGTTTGAGCCATCATGAAACCATGCAGCTGATCTGCCGCGCGCAGCGGGGGGATGAGGCCTGTGTGGACACTCTGGTGGAGGAGAATATGGCCCTGGTACACAGTGTTGCCAAGCGGTTCGCAGGCCGCGGCGCGGAGTACGACGATCTGTTTCAATTGGGCTGTGTGGGTCTTTTCAAGGCCATCAAGCGGTTTGATCTTCGGTTGTCGCTGCGTTTTTCCACATACGCCGTACCGATGATTGCCGGCGAAATGCGCCGGTTCCTTCGCGATGACGGCGCTATTCGCGTGGGACGGGGATTGAAGGAAAAATACCGCGAGGCCATGAAGGTCAAGGAGGCTTTGACGGCGCGTCTGGGCCGGGAGCCGGACATCAGAACCTGGGCGCAGGAGCAGGGTCTTTCCCCGGCGGAGCTGGTGTATATTCTCGACAGCGGCAAGGCGCCGGTTTCCCTGGACGCCCCGGTGGACGCGGGCGGCGACGCAAAGGCGGTCCTGGGCGATCTGATCGCTTCGGATAGCGAGAACCCGGCAAAGAGCGTGGATCGGATCATGCTCAAGCAGATGCTGGCAGAGCTGGCGGGCCGCGAGCGCATGATCATCGTGATGCGCTTTTTCCAGCAGAAGTCCCAGCGGGAGATTGCCGAAAAGCTGGGCATCAGCCAGGTGCAGGTGTCCCGCCTGGAGCACAAGATACTCCATCAGATGCGCGAGAAGTGGGCCGGCGAGCCATAGTTATCCCGGCCGGTGATTTTCAGGCGCAAGCCTCATGGCGGGCGTCCGTGCGCGCCATACCGAAGAGTTTAAGCAGTGGGCGCCAATTATTTAAACCGCGGGGTTCTCCGCGGCAACCGCATCGTCAAATTTTCAATTTTTAATCATCGCAATCTATTTTAAATAGATTTTTGCCGCAGATTCGAATGAATCTGCGGTTTTTGCGCATTTTAAAGCTGTCCGGAAAAGCGCTGATAAAACCATTTTTTATGTCCATACTAAGATTGGACAGGAGGCTTTTACGAATGCTTGCAAAACAAACGAGAAAATTTTCCGCCGTGCATATCGTCCTTATCGTGACTATTGTTTTGGCTGCAATCATTGCGGTGCTGTGGTATCTCGGCGCGCAGCAGCGAGAGATAGTGACGGACGTATTTCTGGTGTCGGCGGGGATGGCGGCATGAGCGAGACGGCGCAAAACAGAATCTATTTCTGGATGGAGGCGGAGACCTACTGCGACAACCTGGAGGCGGCGCGTCTGGGCGATATCGTGCACTTTTGGCCAGAGAACGAAACCGCGAAGCGTCTGGCGAAGATTTCGCTGGGCCTTGAGAACAATCCGGTGCGCATGATGCGCTTTACGCAGCTGGACGCGGTTTCGGCCATACTTGAAAAGCATCCCCAGCTTGAAGTGAAGGCCATGGGGGAGGAAGCCTGCTGGGTCTGCGAGCGTCAGCAGAAACCGGAGGATGAAAAAAAGAAAAAGCTGCTGAGCATGGTGAAAATTGCCGCTGTCGCGCTGATCTTTTTTTTCGGTTCGGCCATGACCATGATCAACTTCCATGCGGACGTGGACATGACCACGGTGCACCAGATACTCTATACGTTTATCACCGGCGAGACGGCGGCCCGCCCGCTCTGGGTGGCGATTCCCTATAGCATCGGGGTGGGCATCGGCACGTTTATCTTTGTGGGACGAAAGATGTGGAACAAGCAGGTGGTGGCGCCCAACCCGCTGGAATTGCAGGATCAGGCCTATCGCCAGGACATGCAGAGATACTTGCAAAAGCAGATGCTCAACGATGAGGAGGCCGGTCCATGAGGCATATTCTGGCGGCGCTGGTGGGTCTTGCCAACGGTATGTTCACCGGGGTTGGCGCCGCGGCGCTCCTGAGCATACTTTCCATCGTGCCACGCCTGTCGCAGATCATCAAGGCGCCGGAAAAGATGGTGGGCCGCGGGGCCATCGGTATTTTTTTCGGCGCCACGTTTGCGGCGGCGGCCATGACGCTTGGCTGGACGGTAAATCTGGGCCTGGCGG
>JBMNQS010000118.1:0-3962 GCA_050944255.1 Christensenellales bacterium
CCGCCGGGCTCCGCCCGGACCCGCTTAAAACCTTTTCTGGAAGAAAAGGTTTTAAGAACTCCAAAAGACTTTTATACCGCTTCGCGGCAAATTTATCAAAGTTGCGTTCATTAAAACCCCGCAAATGCCCCGAGCGGGCATTTGCGCAAGGGGGTCCAGGGACAATGGTCCCTGGTGGAATCCAAAGGCGGAGCCTTTGGCCGCCGGAGGCAAAAACTCCCGGTTAAGGCGGAGCCTTGCGGGGCATCCTTCCTGTGCGGGCGTCAATTGCTTTTTAAGGTGGGTTATGGCATAATCAAAGGCGCAATGCACGATGGGAGGAACACTCTTTGTTTGAGTTTGAGATATTGAAGACCTGTCCGGTCACCGGCGCGCGCCGCGGCGTGCTGCATACGCCCCACGGGGATATCCAGACGCCGGTATTTATGCCCGTGGGCACGCAGGCCACGGTCAAGGGCGTGCTGCCCAAGGATTTAAAAACGCTAGGTACGCAGATATTGCTGGGCAATACGTATCATCTGTACATGCGTCCCGGGCACGATATCGTAAAGGCCGCGGGTGGACTGCACAAATTTATGGCGTGGGACGGCCCCATATTGACCGACAGCGGCGGGTTCCAGGTGTTTTCGCTGGACGGCCTTCGGAAGATCAGCGACGAGGGCGTGGTTTTCCGGTCGCATCTGGACGGTTCCGCGCATATGTTTACGCCCGAATCGGTGATGCAGATACAGGAGGCCCTCGGGGCGGACATCGCCATGTGCCTGGATGAGTGCACAGCCCATCCCACCGGCTATGAGGGTTCCATCCGGGCCATGGAGCGCACCCATTTATGGGCGCAGCGCTGCAAGGCGGCCCACACCCGGCCGGACCAGGCGCTCTTTGGCATTATCCAGGGTAATGTCTACGCGGACCTGCGCATCGAAAGCGCCAAGGCCATCTCCGCCATGGATTTTCCCGGCATCGCCATCGGCGGCCTGAGCGTAGGGGAACCCAAAGACATCATGTACGATATGCTCGAGCAGATAAGGCCTCATATCACGGATGCAAAGCCCCACTACCTGATGGGCGTGGGCAGTCCGGACACGCTTGTGGAAGGTGTTGTCCGCGGCGTGGACATGTTTGACTGCGTGCTGCCCACCCGCATGGGAAGAACCGGCACCGCGCTGACCAGCCAGGGCCGCGTCGTGGTGCGCAACGCGCCCTATAAAGACGATTTTTCGCCCCTTGATCCACAGTGCGGCTGCTATACCTGCCGAACCTTTACAAGGGCGTATATCCGTCATCTGCTCAAGGCTGAGGAGATGCTGGCCGCCCAGCTTCTCTCGCTGCACAATATCGCCTATCTCACCGATATCATGGCAAAGATCAGAAGCGCCATAGAAGAGGACAGGCTTCCCGAATTTGCCGAATCCTTCAGGCGCTCTGCGGCATACGTCTTTTAGCAGCATAATCTAAAAAGGCATGAGCTCTGGCTCATGCCTTGAGGCCGTCAAAAAACTTTGTTTTTTGACGGATCTGCCAGAGATTTTCCTGCTGCAAAAACGGGTAGTAGGTTTTTGCAGCGGCCGGAAAACCCTGAGAGGAGTGGGCGGCGGCCGCGCATGTCGCCCTTGCCCACGGAATTGAAATTAGGGGGCTTCGGCCCCCTAATAACCCCCAAAAAGAACTTTTTTGACAGTCTGAAGGCATGAGCTCTGGCTCATGCCTTTTTAGATGTGCCGTCAGTTGGAGAACTTTCTCTGGACCTGGTTGATCTGTTCCTGCGGTGCGTTCTGCATGGGATACCAGCCCTTCTCGCTCATCTTGTTGTAGACGGAATTTTGCATGGCCAGCGTCTCGTCAAGTGCCTGATCAAAAGCGGAATGGACGTTTTCGGTGGACGATTCAATGGTGCCGTGCAGGTACAAGCCTGCCGCGCCCTTAAGGCCGTTGAGAAGCTCCTCCATTAAATCCTTGTCGTTCATTTGCATGGCTTTCGCCTCCTTTTTTACAGTGTGTTGTACAGGTTGTCGAAAATGTTCTGGTGACGGCTGGACAGGTTGCGGACAAACTCCTGCAGCTGCGTGTCCTGCAGCTGCGTCGCAACGCTGTCGCAAAGGGTTTTCAGATGCTGCTGATGGCTGAGTGCATCCTCCATGTACAATAATTCTTTGGGACTCATGATAGTATCACCTCCGTGGATTATTATGGGAATCTGCCGCAGAATTTATGCGGGAAGCGATACAATATCTTGACAAGCTCCGCTGATTGTGCAACGATGAACCTAATCTTACTATTTGTGAGGGCAATTTTTATGAGCAAACAAATCTGCGTGCTTCAAACCAACTATCAAAAGAGCAATAAGGACTTCGACGATGAGTTCGCGCGCCTCTGTCCCGGCGTGCGGATCGCCTACGTGGCCGACAGTACGCTTCTGGCGGACGTCAGGGCAAGCGGCGGGCCTACAAATGAGGTGATCGCGCGGATGGGCCTGTACGCCATGGCCGCCGAGAAAATGGGCGCCGATGTGATTTTGAATTCCTGTTCGTCGGTGGGCGAGGTGGCCGATATCTATTCGAAGCTGGTGGGCATTCCGGTGGTGAAGATCGACCAGGCCATGGCCGAGGAAGCGGTATCGCTGGGCGAAAACGTGGTGCTGGTGGCCACGGTGGAATCGACGCTGGGTCCGTCCCGGCGGCTGATCGAACAGGAGGGGCGACGGCAGGGAAAAACCATGAACGTGACCGAGTATCTGGTGGAGGGCGCCTACAATATCCTGCAGTCCGGCGACAGGGAAAGACACAACCGGATGGTGCTGGACGCCATCGGCAGCCATGACGGCAAGTGCGACGCCATCGTCATGGCGCAGGTGAGCATGCGCGCCCTTTTACCGCAGCTTGGAGACACGAAAACGCCGGTGCTTTGCAGCTTTTATTCGGGGCTGAAGCGGGCGGCGGAGACAGTGCTGGCGCTGTGAGGAGGGTACAGCCGCCGCTATGAGACAGGACTTTTAAGGAAAAGTAAATGCCAAGCGCCGCGCAATCATAAATTGCGCGGCGCTTGTGGTATTGGCCGATAAAATCCAGGGATACCGACCCGTTCTAATATTGTGATATATACAAAAGAGCTTGCAGAAAACGCTTCTGTAAGCTCTTTTAATGGATATTATGCCGCTTTATTGGACAGGCCAATTTGTAAACCTTATTGTTTTGCCGGATTTATATTTAAGAGACTAGTATAGCCAAGAAAAATGATTTTGTATGGCTTCGATGCCCAATTCCCGGTCCTTGTTTTTCAATGCGTCAACAATGGCGTGGTGATACTCCTGCAGACGCTCAAACCCTCCCGCTTTTTGTGAAACGGTTTTATGGTAGGTATCCGACATATATTTTTCGATGACGCTGGAAAGCGCATGGAAATTGATGACGATCAACGGATTGCATGATGCCTCGGCAAGCAGCGTATGAAACCGCATATCCAGGCTGAAGATTAAACCGCTGTCGGTGGTGACGTCCAGTAGATCAACGATCTGCTTCATCTCGGATATTTGTTTTTCGGTGGCGTTCACCAGCGCCAAGCTAAAGGATTGAAGCTCCAGCATCTGTCTGAATACCGTAAAACCGTGAAAATCAACTTCACCACGAAGATACATTACCTTCATGATGTTGGCGGTGGTTCTATCGTAAGTATCCGTTATGTAGTTGCCCGATCCCTGGTTGCTATCGATAAACCCCATGTAGTTGAGGACTTTGATTGCCTCGCGCACCGTTGCGCGGCTGACGCATAACTGCTTGGCCAAGTCCCTTTCGGGAGGAAGTTTATCGCCCACGTTATATTCTTTGCTGGCCACCTGGCCAATGATATGATCCACCACGATTCCGCAGGTGGGACTTGCTGTACCCTCATGCACCGCTATCTCTCCTTCCTTAATAATACAACTATATATTGGACTGATCAATGTGTCAAGCGCCAATTATACAAGT
>JBMNQS010000119.1:0-3958 GCA_050944255.1 Christensenellales bacterium
TAGCAAGAATATGAAGGCATAAAAACAGGCCGCTTTAGCGGCGGCCTGTAATAGTAATGCGGTTGGCGGACTTTTTCGATGCCCCTTAAGGGGCTGCGCCTGCATTATGCCTTTCTAGGGCTTGTGCATACCACGCGTTTAACGCGTGGTTTTGATTAAACGGATATTTTCTCTTTTAAGATTTCCGCACTGAAAGTCCGAGAGCACCCGTCCGCTTCATTAAGCCCCAGCAGCCCGGCGGCATTGTCATAGAGGATCCGGCGGCGCTGCCTGTCCGTCAGATCCAGGGCCATAAAGCGCGCAAGCTCCTCATCGTGCTTCCACATGGGGTAGTCGGTTCCAAACAAAACGCGCTCCACGCCGTGGGAGAGGATCATGTCGGTGACGTCTTCTTTAGGTAATTTAAAGAGCGTGGAGGACGTATCCAAATAAATATCGCGGCCCAGAAGGTATTTGCGGGACTCGTCCCAGGTGCTGTAGCCGCCCATGTGCGCGGCGATGACGACCATATCCGGGAATTTATCCAGCACCCTGGCCAGGCGCTCGGGTCTGGAGTAGTCTCTTGTCTCATCGCCCATATGGAACAAAACCGGGCCGAAGCCCCGGATTAATTCATACATGCGGTCGCACCGGGGATCGTCAATGTAAAACCGCTGGAAATCCGGATGCAGTTTGATGCCTTTAAGGCCGAGCCTTTTGGCTTCCTCAACGGCTTTTTCAAGGTCGTCCATAAAGGGAAGCAGCGTGGCGAAGCCTGTAAGCTCGGGATGGGCCTTCATTTCACCGGCAATAAACTCGTTGACGGAAAAAACCTGGTGATCGGTGGTGGCCACGGAATGGACCGCGTAATGCGCCGCACCGATTCGGCTGCCGTATTCAAGCAGCTGCTCGGTGGTGCCCTTAGAGTCCATGATAATACCGTAAAATTCGCCGACGGCCTCCACGGCCCGCGCGGCAATCTTTTCGGGATAAATGTGCGCGTGGATATCAATGATACTTTGATTGTTCATGCTGACGTTTGCTCCGAAACAAAGTGAGAAACCGGCGGGCCGAGAGTGCCTTGGCGCCGCCGGAATGCATGCAGTATTATGACAGAATGTCCCGGAAAAGTCAAATAAACGATAAAAGGATGCGTTGACAGGATAAAACTTTTCGCATATACTTATATATAGTATATATTCGTTTGGATGAAACGGTTCGCTTTTTATCGTCTATCATAACTTCAGGAAAATAGAGGGCACTGTTTTTACAGTGCTTTTAACCCAGTGAATTGGGAGGATAAAGTATGGACAGCTCCGTTCAAACTATGAGCACCTGGACCATTTTTTTGAATCAAGCTAGAAAAGTTCCCATCGAATTCCGAAAGGCGTTTGACGCCACGTTTGCGGGCAAACCCTTTCCTTACGTTCTATTGTGCCCGGATCAGCGGCTGAACCGTCCCGACGAGGATGTAAAATTGTGCGCGCTGAGCGACGATGCGCTGTACGTGTTTGAAAAAGGGTATAAACCGGTGGTCATTGCCTTAAATGAAGTCATTCTGATAGAGCATCAGGAGTCACTGCTCTATTCTCACCTGCGTGTATTGGGCAAAAAAGACGAGGTGTTTGTGCCGTTCAACGCGGTGAGCTATGACTACTTTGAGCCTATCATTCAGACGCTGCGCAAGCTGGACGATCCGCAGATCGCGCAGATTCCCGACGCCTTGCGGGCGCTGCAGGAGCAGAGCTTTAAATTTACCACGCTGGGAACTGGCGTGCTCAAAGGCGCCAGGCCGCTGGTACATTATCTGTACCAGTACGGCGTACCCTACCGGGCCATGATCTTCTGGACGCGTATGATGATCAATCCGCACCTTGTCCTTTTGACGCAGGATGAACTGATCTGGATATGTGAGGACGAGCGGATACAGCAAATGGATACCAATTACGGCGCCATCTATGTGTTTATGCCGCTGAAGCGGATCACCGACGTCCGGCTCGAAAAGACAGAGAGTTTTCTGCGGCTCCATATCCACCTGAACAAAAAAAGCGCCCTTGAGATTCGCTATGTGCCTGAAGCGCAGGAGCAGGTGGCGGAGCTCCAGCGCCGCATTATCGGGAGCATCCATGCCGTCAGAGCCAGCCGCGACAGCGGTGTGCGCGTGGTGGAGACGTCGAGTTTTGGGCATTTGCCCGTCCAAAGGTAAGCCGGACCTTCAATGCATCAAAGAGAACTTTAAAAAGCAGACGGTATGCTCCGGGCATATCGTCTGTTTTTTATCGGTTATCCGCCGCTGCGATGTATGTTTTCCCGGCGCCTTATCCATGTGACTTCGGTTTTTGAAAACTTTTGATCGCAATGGGCAAATGATGTTTGTATCCCGCTCCAATTTCGGTTATACTTAAATTGACAAAAAATGGCAACGTTCGACAATTTGACAATATGAGAGGGATCGGATGAAAAGACTTCACGGCATTCATTTTTTATTTGCGTGCGCGGTGGTCATGGCATGCCTATGCCTTTTCCCGCCTTCCGCGCAGGCTGGTTTTGTGCATGTGGACATCCAAACCAATCAGGTGGGGCGGGTTCGTGCGACGCTTGAAGATTATTTGAGTTACTGGAGCGTCGACGTGCTCGATCTTGAACGGATCGTGGTATCCGACGGGCCTGTGAACAAAACGGACATGGACTACCTCGCATCCATTGCGGCTGATCCCCGGTCAAATTTGGTACGCCTTGATTTGTCGGGAACTTCTTTTTTTGAGACCGCGGGGGAAAATGATTTGCTGGGAAACGACGTCCTGGAGGGCTGCTCGCTGGAATATCTGGCGCTGCCGTCCACGGGCGCGTTTTATGCGATAGGGGAGCGGGCGCTGAAAGACTGCCCCAATCTGCGGCGCGTGGAGGCGGCAGGCGCCGTTTCTGTCGGGGATGAGGCCTTCATGGGCTGCGAGCAGCTGCAAGATGCGGTGATCCCCAATGCCCGACGGATCGGAGACAGGGCATTTTTCTCGTGTGTGGGGCTTGAAACGGTGGATATGGCGCTTGTGGAGCACATCGGCGAGGAAGCGTTCCTGGATTGTGCGGTGAAGGCGCTCCATATGCCATGGGCTGAAGAAATCGGCGACGGAGCGTTCCTGAACTGTCCTGTGGAGTACGCGGACATGATGCGCCTGACAACCCTTGGCGACAGAGCGTTCTATGGCAATACGCATCTGCTGGAAATACACTTGCCTAACGTGCAGGTGGTTGGCAAGTCGGCGTTTGAAGGATGCGCGTCCGTTTCCATGTACACGCTGGAGATGGGCAAGGTGCGGGCGGTCCGCGATAACGCGTTCAAGGGGGTTACAAAGCTGACGGCGCTGTTGATGCCGAAAGTGCAGAGCGTCGGTGCGGAGGCGTTCCGGGCATCTGAAATCCGCAGCGTCCATATGCCGGAAGTGAAAGCGGTCTCCGACAGAGCGTTTTATGGATGCGATCAACTGGAAGAAATCGAGATTGCGGACGCCGAAAGTATCGGCGCCTCCGCGTTTGAAGAATGCGCGGCGCTGGCGTCTTTGAATGCGAAAAGCGTGCAGAGCATCGGGCCCTCGGCCTTCAGCGGATGCGTATCGCTTGCGCAGGCGAACGTAAAGAGCGTCCGGACCATCGGCGCGCAGGCGTTCAGAGGCTGCGCTCTATCGGGCATAAGCCTTCCAAATGTGACAGATATCGGGCAGGGCGCATTTGAAAACTGCCTGCTGTTGGATGATGTGATCTGGCCGGATACTCAGGTAGTTTTGGGATTATCCGCCTTTTCAGGTTGCGCGTTTGACTTTACGGCAGGCTATGGGTGCCTGGGCAATCCGGCCTATGCCGTCACCGACGACAATGTGGCCGACTATGCGGCCCGGCAGGCGCCAAAAATGATGCTGCGGCTTGACCCGCCCGACGGCGGACGGAATATCGTGCAGGAAAGCGCGTTCCAGATGCCGGCGGC
>JBMNQS010000120.1:0-3919 GCA_050944255.1 Christensenellales bacterium
TCCCCCGCCGCGAAGCGTATTAAAGTTTCTTGGAGATTCCTAAGAACCTTCTTTTCCAAAGAAGGTTCTTAGGCCGCCGGAGGCACTCCCCCGCCGCGAAGCGTATTAAAGTTTCTTGGAGATTCTTAAGAACCTTCTTTCCAAAGAAGGTTCTTAAGCCGCCGGAGGCACCCCTCCCTTCCCCCAGCAAGTTTCTTGGAGATTCCTAAGAACCTTCTTTTCCAAAGAAGGCCCCTTAAGCCGCCGGAGGCACTCCCCTGCCGCGAAGCGTATTAAAGTTTCTTGGAGATCCTAAGAACCTTCTTTTCCAAAGAAGGTTCTTAGGCCGCCGGAGGCATCCCCGGAGGCCTCCCCCCGTTTATTTACCTTGTCCTGTTGCGTATCCGGCTCTTGCCGGAGACCATATTTTCCGAGAAGATATCGATATTCTCAAGAGCGCGTCCCGTGCCGATGGCCACGCAGGAGATGGCGTCCTCGGCCACATAGCAGGGCACCTTGGTATTTTCGCTGATGAGGCGGTCCAGCCCGTAGAGCAGCGCGCCGCCGCCTGTCATGACGATGCCGCGCCCGCTGACGTCCGCCGCCAGTTCGGGAGGGGTGCGTTCCAGCACGGAATATACGGCCTCCACGATGGACTGCACCGGCTCCTCGATGGCCTCGATCATTTCATCGGAGCCGACGGTGAGCGTCCTTGGCAGGCCGTTTAAAAGGCTCCTGCCGGTAACGTCCATATAGACTGTCTCGCGCCTGGGGTACGCCGCGCCGATATTGATTTTCATTTCCTCCGCGGTGCGTTCTCCGATATACAGGTTATGTTTCTTGCGCATATAGCGGACGATGGCCTCGTCGAACTTATCGCCGGCTACCTTGATGGTTTCGGCCACCACCATGGAGCCAAGGGAGATCACGGCCACGTCGGTGGTACCGCCGCCGATATCCACCACCATGGAGCCGTAGGGCTTGGCGATGTCCATACCCGCGCCGATGGCCGCGGCCAGCGGTTCCTCGATGAGGTAAGTATCCTTGGCGCCGGCTTCCAGCGTGGCGTCGATGACGCTTCTTCGCTCCACCTCGGTAACGCCTGCGGGCACGCAGACGATGACCCGGGGCTTCATGAACATACGCTTGCCGACGACTTTCTGGAAGAAGTAGCGCAGCATCCGCTCGGTGATATCGTAATCGGAGATAACACCGTCCCTTAAGGGGCGGATCGCCGCGATCCGGTCGGGCGTCCTGCCCAGCATCTTACGGGCGTCGTCGCCCACGGCGAGAATGCGGCCCGTCTCCTTATCCATGGCCAGCACCGAGGGCTCGCACAGCACGATGCCCCGCTCCTTCACATAGATCAATACGCTGGCCGTCCCCAAGTCAATGCCTATATCCGCAACGTTGAACATACTCATTTTTATATTTCCGCCGATCTCACTTATTTCAAATTTATTTCACATTATTTCCGCTGCACAACGCAACACAGACCAGTATAACGAAAACTTGCCAAAACTTCAATCGATTTGCCTCGAAACTTATCGGTATTTGGCCCTTCATTAAAATTTTACAATATTTCCCTGCATAAAGAAAGCCGAAACCAAAGTTCCGGCCCAGCCTGCCAAAAAGTTTATAGGGGTTATTAGGGGGCCAAAGCCCCCTAATTTAAATTTGGTGGGCAAGACTGCGAGCCGCAGCGAGCGTTTCGGAGGCAACCGCCGAAGGCGGCTCTTGGCCGCAGATCGGCATGCACGGCCGCAGCCCACATCTCTCAGGGTTCATCCAAATATTCTTCCAGGCACAGCCCGCCCTGCATAATGGCTCCGGCGTGCTCAACGCCCACGTAGCGGAAGTGCCACGGCTCAAAGGTAACGCCGGTAACGGACTGTTTTTCTTTCGGGTAACGCAGGATAAACCCGTACTGGTGGCAGTTGTCCCGCAGCCAACGGGCCTCCGGCGTATCGGCGTATCCCTCGTCCAGGCTTTGGTAGCTTTCGGATACAATATCCACCGCCAGCCCCAGGTTATGCTCGCTGTGCCCAGGCCGCGCCACCTCGGTGACGGCCAGCATCTTCGCCGCCTCCAGCGCGTGGCCCTCCCTCTGGTGTTTCCTGATATTGGCATCGTGGAGCTTCGCCTGGTAGCCATACGTGCGGTACGCCGAGCAGATCACCGGCGAAAGCCCCTGCGCCCGCATCGCCGCCAGCATGTCTTTGAGCGCGGGCGCCGCCCGCTCGTCGAGACGGTATCCGTGCTCCACCTCCTGAAGCTGCGGCGAATAATCCTCGGGCAGCGGATGCTTTTCACTGACCAGTTTCAATTGCCAGCTGTCTTTATCGATCTTCGCCGCCCCCTGTTCCTCGGCCGGCCGCGCGTCCGGCTCACCCGTTTTATCCTCGGATTTCTCCAGCCAATTCCAGAATTCCCAGCCATGCGCCGCGGCGTTTGCCGTACCCGCCAGCCTGCCCGCTATAAAGCCGAGAATAAACCCCACAGCCAGAATAATCAGCAGGAACACTACAATCATTTTTATATTCAAATTGTTTGGCTGATATGTATGACGGCCCGGTTTCACTATGTTTCCATCCTTTTGAGGCAGACGCCAGAGATTTTTCCATGCCTATCCTACAGGACGGATGCATCGTACCGGCATCATTTTACAAGCACATTTGTAACGTTAGCGTCCGGGCCGGGCCCCCTGCTTCCAAAGACAATGGCCGTCTTGTCGAGATAGACCGCATACCGGGCAAACATGTTGCCTGTAAAAAACTCACTGGAAATTATCAGGCTATATAATTCTTCCGGGAATTTTTTGTAAAATTCAATCAACTCAAGGCTGTCCCGGCCCAGCGGGGTTACGCCGACCCCCAGGTATTCGCCCATGATCGCCGGGACTTGGTCTAGATCGGCCGCAAGCGATATTTCCTGATGGAGCATCTGCACGTAATACTTGAGGATCTTCCCGGTCTCGTCGTCCAGGTAGATCAGGCCGAATCCGCCGCCGTCGTTGCGCAGGAAGCTGAACACCCATGCGATGACGTTCTTCGTGGGATCGTTTTTATCCACGTAAAAGCTGGCGCCGGAGGTCTGGTTGCCGTGCAGCAGAATCTCGATTTTAGGAAATACGCCCAGGCCTTGAAGCTCACTGACCTCCTCAAGAGCTCTGCGCTGCGCCTGTTCCTGGGTCATCACCCGGCCCGTCTCAAGAAAAATGGCGTTTTCCCCCGCCGTACCCGTACCCAGGGATGTCGTCACCTGCTTGTATTTATCCGCGCCCGGTTCATCCAGCAATTTGATCTTTTCAAGGATATTCAGGCTGCCCGACTGGGCCACGGGCAGCGCGTCCTCGGCGTCCTCGACCGTGGGATGATCCAGCAGGCGGCTGTCCATCATGCCCGCCACCACCGGCGGCAGAAGCACGCATCCGGCCGTCACCGCAAGGCAGATCAGAAGCGTCAGCAGCGTCTTTATTCCCCGGCCCATAATTCGCCCTCCTTTAAAAACACGTGCACCCTGGTCCCTTTGCCCATCTGGCTCTCAAAGGTGATGTCGCCCCCGTGCAGCCTGACGATCTCCCGGGCGATGCTCAGACCCAGCCCGGCGCCGCCCGCGCTCCTGCTGCGGGACTTATCGGCCATGTAAAACGCCTCGGTAATCCTGGGCAGATCCTCCGGCGCGATGCCCTTTCCGGTATCCTCCACATAAAAGCTGTAGCCGCCGGACTCTTTTTTCCCGATCAGCCGTACGGTCCCCTCTCCCTCCAGGGCCTTGATGGCGTTGTCCAGCAGATTGAGCATCACGGTTTTAAACAGGTCCGGCTCGATCTGGATCACCGCCTCCTCCACCGACCATTTAAAGCGCACGTCCTTGCCGATGGAGCTGGCCATAAATACGCGGATATCCTTAAGCCACTGTTTGGTGCCGACCTTTTTTG
>JBMNQS010000121.1:0-3777 GCA_050944255.1 Christensenellales bacterium
CCGGGGCAAGGCGCCAGGCATCCGGTCCCGATCCCAGGATGGAGGTTTTCGGCCAAAAGAAGAAAAAGCGTACCGGCGCGGTGGTGGCGCTGGTGCTGGTCCTGTGCCTGATCGTGGGCACCATCGGCGTTGCCGGCGGCATGTTCATCGAGAAATACTGGGGTCAGCCCGCCAGCCCCAGCGTTGTGGTTCCTTCAGGTCCGCAGGACGAAGGGTCGGAAGATCCTTCAGGCGGCGTGCAGTTCGCGGAGAACCCCGACGGCGATACTCTGACCATAGCGCAGATCGCCGCCAAGAACCAGAACAGCGTCGTTGAGCTTTCCACGGAAAAGGCGGTTACCGGCGGCTGGATGCGGGAGTTTATCATGGAGGGCGCGGGCAGCGGCGTGGTCCTGACGCAGGACGGTTATATCGTCACCAACAACCACGTCATCGAGGGGGCCACAAAGATTACCGTGACCCTTCATAACGGCACCAGTTACGATGCCACGCTGGTCGGCACCAGTTCCAACGCCGATGTGGCGATCATTAAAGTGGACGCCGAGAATCTGGTTCCCGTGACGCTGGGCAATTCGTCCGATCTGCAGGTGGGCGACAGCGTGGTGGCCATCGGCAATCCGCTGGGCCGGCTGGGTGGCACCGTCACCGACGGCATTATCAGCGCCCTGGACAGGGAAATGACCATCGACGGCAGGAAGATGAACCTGATGCAGACCAACGCGGCCATCAACCCGGGCAATTCCGGCGGCGGCCTGTTTGACGCCAGGGGCAATCTGGTGGGCATCGTGGTGGCCAAGAGCTCCGGCAGCGCCGTGGAGGGCTTGGGCTTCGTGATTCCTATCGACGATGTGAAGGATTTGATCGGTGAATTGATCGACGGCGTATATGCCGGTGACGGAGGCGGCGGTGCGGCCCAGCCGGAAAGAAGAGTCCTGCTTGGGGTCACCATGCAGGAAGTACCCGGCGTGATCGCCGGCGGCCAGATGAGGACACTGGTGCAGATTGTGGAAGTGGTTCCCGGTTCAGCGGCGGAGGAAGCCGGCGTACAGGTGGGGGACATCGTCCTTACCGCCAACGGTGAGTCGATCAATGCCTCCCAGGATCTCAGCGACATCGTTGCGGCCAGCGAAGTCGGCGACGAGCTGGAGCTGATGATCCTGCGCGACAATCAGACCATCAGCGTGACGGCCACGCTGAAAGCGGCTTCGTAAAGGACACCATGTATTGGCGGCATGAAATTTTAGGCTATGCGGGTAAGGCATCGGCCGTCCCCATCGGGGACGGCTCACGCCTGTTAAAAATGATCACCAGGAGGAATGGCCATGGTACATTTACTGGTAGTGGACGACGAGGCGGGCATCCGAAA
Source organism: Christensenellales bacterium (assembly GCA_050944255.1). Lineage (GTDB taxonomy): Bacteria > Bacillota > Clostridia > Christensenellales > Maliibacteriaceae > JBMNQS01. Next base: position 1,367 of record JBMNQS010000121.1, read on the forward strand.
CCTGATCCGCAAATACGCCGATTTTGAGGGCTACAAGGTCACCGAAGCCGAAAACGGGATGCAGGCGGTGCAGTTGTGCAGGTCTCAGGAATTTGATTTGATCATCATGGACATTATGATGCCGGAGCTGGACGGCTTTTCCGCCTGCCGGCAGATCCGCAAGCATTCCCCGGTGCCGGTGATCATGCTGTCGGCCCGGGGCGAGGAATACGATAAGATCCACGGGTTCGAGCTGGGCGTGGACGACTATGTGGTCAAGCCCTTTTCGCCCAGGGAGCTGATGCTGCGGGTGCAGGCGGTTTTAAAGCGCAGCGCGCCGGCTGCCGCCGGCGGGCGCGACGTGGTGGAGCTGGACGGCGGCGCGCTGGTGGTGGATTTCACCGCCCGCCGGGTAAACATCGACGGGCAGGCGGTGAACATGTCGCCCAAGGAGACGGACCTGCTCTTTTACATGGTGCGCAACCGGGGCATCGCCCTGACGCGGGAGCAGCTTCTGTCCAAAGTATGGGGCTACGACTTCTTTGGCGACGACCGCACGCTGGATACCCATATCAAGCTGCTTCGAAGAAGCCTTGGTCCCTATGCGGGCCATATTGTAACGCTGCGGGGGGTAGGTTACCGTTTTGAGGATTAGGACCGACAAGGACATCAAACTCAAATGGCAGGTATTTTTCTACCTGTGTATTTTTGCGGCCGTCGTCCTGGTATTGTTATGGCTGTTCCAGATGGTCTTTCTGGAGAACTTTTACGAGCAGATCAAGCGCGGCGAGGTGATGCGCTCCGCCGAGCGAATTGCCCGGAGCATCGACGATGTGCCGCGTTTTGCCGATACGCTGGAGGAAATGGTACGGCAGGGCATCACGGTGCGCATCATGCGCACCGAATTGATCGACCATGGCGGCGGCGACATTCTTTATGCCGTAGACCCGCTGTACAGGAGCAATATCATCTACGCCGTGAGAGACACGGCGGCTTACAGCGAAATGGTGGAGTATACCCGCCTGCAGGGCGGGCAGACCGTATTTCCCTTTAACATTTCCAAGACGGATATCGAGCAGATCATCCAGTCCCGCCCCGACCTGGCGTCCTGGCGGCGCGGAGAAGGCATGCAGAGTATGATCCTGATGCGCATTGCCGACAGCGAGACTTATGGCGAGGTGGCCATCGTGCTGCACAGCGTGCTGTCGCCGGTTTCGGCCACGGTGGATACCCTGCGGGTGCAACTAACCATCATCACCATCTTGCTGGTGGTTTTGAGCATTGTGGTGGCCCTGATCATTTCCCGCCGCATATCCGGGCCCATCGCCAAGATCAACGATTCGGCCTGCCAATTGGCCCTTGGCGATTACGGTGTTTCCTTCGACGCGGGAGGCTATCAGGAGATCGGGCAGTTGTCCGAGACTCTCAATTACGCGGCGTCGGAGCTTTCCAAGGTGGAGAATCTGCGCCGCGAACTGATCGCCAATATCTCCCACGACCTTCGTACGCCGCTGACGCTGATTTCCGGCTATGGGGAAATGATGCGGGATATGCCCGGGGAGCGGACGCCGGAGAATATACAGGTCATCGTGGAGGAGGCGCAGAGGCTCTCCACGCTGGTGTCGGACCTGATGGACGTCTCCAAGTACCAGTCCGGCGTGCAGACGCTGAAGTGCGGCCAGTTTAATTTTACCCGGATGGTCCGGGAGCTTCTCAAGCGGTATGGGCGCCTGGTGGAGCGCGAAGGCTACCAGATACAATTTGTGGCCGCCGAGGACATCACGGTTTCCGGCGATGCGACCCGGCTGGGACAGGTGGTTTACAATTTGGTAAACAATGCCGTCAATTATACCGGTGAGGACAAGACCGTCCTGGTGCGCCAGTTTCTTGCGGAGGATGCCCTGCGTCTTGAAATCACCGACAGCGGCCCCGGCATAGCGCCGGAAGATATCCCCTACATCTGGGACCGCTACTATAAAGTGGATAAGTCCCACAAGCGCGCGGTGATCTCCAGCGGACTGGGTCTTTCCATCGTCAAGGAGATACTCGTTATGCATGACGCCAATTTTGGCGTGGAATCCCGGCAGGGGCAAGGCAGCACCTTCTGGTTCGAGTTGCCGCTTTAAATGTAAACTTCCGGGCGCTGCCCGGACCCGCAAAAGGGGGTTCTTTGAAAGAACCCCCTTTTGAAACCCCAAGAAACTTTACCGCCGCAAGCTGCGCTTGCGGAGAGGAAAAACAATAAAACGATATTATACTCCCGCGAAGCGAACAAAAGTCTTTTTGGAGTTTAGGGTTTCAGGGCGGAGCCCTGCCGCTCTAACTGTAAATGCCGGGCGCTGCCCGGACCCGCACAAGGGGTATTCTTTGAAAAGAATACCCCTTGTGAAACCCCAAGAAACTTTGCCGCCGCAAGCTGCGCTTGCGGAGAG
>JBMNQS010000122.1:0-3615 GCA_050944255.1 Christensenellales bacterium
AATGGATTTGGTGACGCGGGTGAACTCCTGATAGACGATGCGGCCGGCGCCCAGATTCAGGTGCCCCACCTCCGAGTTGCCCATCTGCCCCTCGGGAAGCCCCACGTCCATGCCGCTGGCGGCAATTTGGGTGGAGGGCCACCGGCTCATCAGGCCGTCCAGGTTCGGCGTATCGGCCATATGGACGGCATTGTCCCGGGGATCGGGGTTGAGGCCGTAGCCGTCCATAATGATCAGCGCCGTTATAGGTTTTGCCATAATACGCTCCTTAATAGTTCACAACCTTGGAAAAATCCGCCGTCAGGCTGGCGCCGCCGATGAGCCCGCCGTCGATTTCGGGCATGGCCATCAGTTCCGAGGCGTTGCCCGGATTCATGCTGCCGCCGTACTGGATGCGCACCTGCTGCGCCGTGTCGCCGCCATAGATTTTGGCCAGCTCGTCGCGGATGATGCCAATGACATGGTTGGCGTCGTCGCTGGTGGCCGTCTTGCCGGTGCCGATAGCCCAGATGGGCTCATAGGCGATGATGGTCTTTACGGCGTCCTCACCGGAAATGCCCGCGTAAGCCGCGCGGGTCTGGCCGCGCACAAGGCTTTCGGTGATACCCTCCTCGCGCTGGGCCAGCGTTTCGCCCACGCATACGATGGGGGTCAGGCCGTGCCCCAGGGCGGAGATCATCTTCTTGTTCACCGTCTCGTCGGTCTCGGCAAAGTACTGCCTGCGCTCGCTGTGGCCCAAAATGACGTACTGCACGCCCGCGTCCACGAGCATCACCGGGGAAATCTCGCCGGTGAAGGCGCCGCTTTCCTCCCAGTGCATGTTCTGCGCGCCAAGTCCGATATGGCTGCCTTCCAAAGCCTTTTTCGCCTCCGCGATGCAGGTAAAGGGCACGCAGACCACCACTTCGCACCCGGCGTCCTTGACAAGGGGCTTCAGCTCCTCGATCAGCGCCGCCGCCTCCGAGGGCGTCTTGTTCATTTTCCAATTGCCGGCAATTACGGGTTTTCTCATTTTACGATATCCTCCAAAATATTCCGGTCGGGGCCTCCCCCGGCCGGGTTCTCGTTTTTGCTTCAAAGGGCCGCGCACGCGCCGTTATTATTTATCGTTTAAGGCCGCCACGCCGGGAAGCTCCAGTCCCTCAAGGAACTCCAGGGAAGCGCCGCCGCCGGTGGAAATGTGGCTGATCTTATCGGCAAAGCCCATCTGCTCCACCGCCGCCGCGCTGTCGCCGCCGCCGATGATGGTGATGCCCTCACACTGGCTCATGGCCTTGGCCACGGCCCTGGTGCCCTGCGCGAAATTGGGGAATTCAAACACGCCCATGGGGCCGTTCCAGACCACCGTGGCCGCCTTTTTGATCACGTCGGCATAAAGCTCGGCCGTCTTGGGACCGATATCAAGGCCCTGCCAGCCGTCGGGAATGTCGCCCGATTCGATGATGCGGCAGTCGGCGTCGTTGGAGAAAGCATCCGCACAGACATTGTCCACCGGAAGAAGTAGCTTTACGCCAAGCGCCTGGGCCTTCTTCATCAAATCGCGGGCCATATCCACCTTGTCGGCCTCAAGCAGCGAATCGCCCACCTCGATGCCCTGCGCCTTTTTGAACGTGTAGCTCATGCCGCCGCCGATGATCAGCGTATCGACCTTCTCCAGCAGATGGTTGATGACGCCGATTTTATCGGAGACCTTCGCGCCGCCGAGAATGGCCACGAAGGGCCTGTCGGGATTTTCAAGGGCCTTGCCCATGAAGTCAAGCTCCTTGCCGATGAGGAAACCGGCCACCGCTGGCAGGTACTTGGCCACGCCGGTGGTGGAGGCGTGGGCCCTGTGGGCCGTGCCGAACGCGTCGTTGACGTACACGTCTCCGAAGGCGGCCAGCGCCTTGCAGAAATCCTCGTCGTTTTTCTCCTCTTCCTTATGGAAACGCACGTTTTCAAGCAGCGCCACCGCGCCATCCTTCAGGGCCGCCACGGCGGCTTTGGCGCTGTCGCCGATCACATCCTCGGCCATGGCCACATCCTTGCCCAAAAGCTCGGACAAGCGCTCGGCCACGGGCTTCAATGAATATTTGGGGTTGAACTGCCCCTTGGGTCTTCCCAGGTGGGAAGTTAAAATCACTTTGGCGCCGCTTTCGATCAGATACTTGATTGTGGGCAGCGCCGCCACGATACGGGTCTGATCGGTGATGCTGCCGTTTTCATCCATCGGCACATTGAAATCCACGCGCACCAATACGCGTTTGCCCTTTACATCGATGTCCTTGACTGTCTTTTTGTTCATGCAACTGCACTCCTTTATTTTTATTGGCGCTCTTATGCGATGCATATATGCAGGGCAGATTACTGCCGGGCAATCTCCAGTATGCGGCCGGCCGCGCTCTCGTCCATAACGATGTGTATGTCAGGCTTCCGCCTGGCCACGGCCATAATGGCCTGCGCCTTCTCCGCGCCGCCGGCTACGGCGATATGTGTGCCGATGGCGTCGATCTGCTCAAGGGACAGGCCCACGCTTCCCGCCGTGTAAACCGGCTCGCCCTGCCGGTTATAATAGTAGCCGCAGGCCTCGGCCACGGCTTCCACCCGGCGAAGCTCCCGCTGAATTTCCTCCGGCAGATGCCTTCGCTCGGCCATGACGTCCGCCCGGCCGATGCCGTAAATTAACATATCGGCCTTTTGAAGCATAGCCAGTATCTCCCGCGTCTCGCTCTGGGATAAAAGGCTCTCCCTGGCCGCCTCGCTCAATTGATCCGGCAGGTGCAGCAGATGGTACTCGCCCCCCAGCTTCTGGGCCAGCACCGCCGCGATATTGTTGGCCTGGCTCTCCATCCTCTGGCCGATGCCGCCCCGGGCCGGGATTACCGTAACGCCGGAAAACTGCTGCGTCGGCTCCATGGCGCCGGCCATGGCCGCCATAGTGGTACCGCCTGTAATGGCCACGATGGCGTTATCCTTCAGCCGGCTGCGCAGGCAGCGCGCCGCGCTTCTGCCCAGGTTGTGCAGCGTCATCGGGCTTTCGGCCACATCGCCGGAAACCACGCTCACCGAAGCCACCCCCAGCACCTGCTGCACCTCGCGCTCCAGGGGGTCGATGGCGTGGATCATGTCGATTAAATCCGACAGCTTTAAAAGCACGTCCCGCCCGGCATCCGAAAGGGACATCCCCTGCCCGCTGACAGTCAGAAGCCCGCTTTGCTTCAGCGCCTCCATCTCGCCGCGGACCTGCCGCTCGGACCAGTTGATCTGGTTCATCAGCGCACGACGGCCCACGGGCTCCATGGATTCAATGGCCCGCAGCACCCAGTAACGCTTGGTGAGCACCGTCAGCCATTCCGGCGTCAGCTGCCTCAGCGCGTGCAATAGGATCAGTTCGCCTTCTCCCACCGGTACACATCCTCTTTATTATGGTAGCCCTTTTCGGGCTCCATCGTTAAGTATACATCAGCTTCCAAGGCGCCGCAACACATTTGCCCAAATCTCTTGTCCCTGGGGGACATTTTTTGTCCACATGTCATGTCCGGTCTCTTGAGGGCCTTTCAAATAAACAGCGAGGCTTTTTCCCCACATCCGGTAGCGTCCTCCAAAACGGCGCCGATTATGTTTCCCCGGCATGAA
>JBMNQS010000123.1:0-3597 GCA_050944255.1 Christensenellales bacterium
CTCCCAGCTGAGCTACACCCCCAAAAAGTTTTTTCTTACATAATTGCAACGCGTTTTAGTATAATCCAAAGACCTTTTTTAGTCAACCTTTTTCTTTTAAGCGCCCATGCTCTGATCCGGATATGCGCGCCTGTTTTCCACAGCCCGGCAGCCGCCGCTTTATCAAGGACGAGCGCACCCAGCATAAATTATAAACAAAAAGCCTGCAGGCATTCCACAGGCCTTTCATTGGTTTCAAATGGGTTTATCTCAGTAGTTTTTCTCCAGCAATTCAAAGTACGCCTGAGGATGTTCGCAGGCCGGGCAGATCACGGGAGCGTCTGTGCCCACATAGTGGTGGCCGCAGTTACGGCATTCCCATTCGACCGAAGCGTCGCGCTTGAAGACTTTGCCTTCCTCAATGTTCTTGAGAAGATCGAGATAGCGCTCTTCATGGGTCTTTTCAATGGCGGCAATAAGACTAAAGCGGGCGGCCAGTTGATTGAAGCCTTCCTCGCGCGCAACGTCGGCGAACTCCTTGTACATTTCGGTCCACTCGTAATTTTCGCCTGCGGCGGCGTCTTTCAGGTTGGCAATGGTATCGGGTAGCGAACCGTCATGCAGGAACTTGAACCAAAGCTCGGCATGCTCTTTCTCATTGGCGGCGGTTTCCGCAAAGATGGCGGCAATCTGCTCATAACCTTCTTTTTTTGCCTTTGAAGCATAGAAGGTGTATTTGTTTCTCGCCTGAGACTCGCCTGAAAATGCGGTCATCAGGTTTTGCTCTGTTTTTGTGCCTTTAAGACCCTCGATCGGTTTAAAATCTGCCATTTGTACATCCTCCTTCAGAAACGTTTGTTGTGAAATGAATATTTGCAGCAATCCACTCCAATTTTAGGAATGATTACTGTTTAATTCTACCCATCCTCACAACCTATGTCAATGCCTTTTTAGAAATTTTTACCTGCCCGCGCCAAGCCGGAAGCGGGAATTCTTCCTCTGCCCATCATTATATCCAGATATCGGCAACTCATTCCTCGAAAGAATGCTCTAAAAATTCACCGGCGGCCATCTGCTCATCCTGTAAACCGCTCTCGTTCTCGCCGCCTTCCTTGGCCAGCTGTTCGTCGCGCTGGGCGCGGATCACCGACAGATAGCGAAAAGCCAGCACAAACGCCAGGATAAACGTCAATACGTCCGCAAACGGCTGCGCTATCTGGATGCCGAAAACACCGAAAAGCCTCGGAAGAATCAAAACCACCGGAATAAAGAACAGCCCCTGCCTTCCAAGGGCGATCAGCGAGGCGTTCATGCCCTTGCCCGTTGATTGAAACAGCATATTGCTCATGACCACCCAGCCCTGCAGCGGAAAAAGCAGCGCCTGAAGCCGAAGCGCCAGCGTACCGATGCCTATAACGGTCTGGTCGTCGCGCCTGAAAAGCGCGATGACCTGAGGCGATACGATCAAAAAGACCACCGTTACCGCCGTCAGGACAATTACGGATACCTTCACGCAAAACCAGAAGGCCTCCAATACCCTGTCATAGCGCTTGGCGCCATAATTGAAGCCAGCCACCGGCTGGAAGCCCTGACCAAAGCCCACCAACGTATAATTAACGAACATAAAGACGCGCTGCACGATGCTCATGGCCGCGATGGCGGCATCGCCAAAGGGAGCTGCCGCCAGATTCATGCAGACGGTGGCCAGCGAGGCGAGCCCCTGCCGGTAGAAAGAGGGCATGCCGGTATTTAAAATCTCCCTGTGGATTTTCCATCTGAATGTGAAGTTTGCGATGCGAATGCCCACTGCGCTGTCCTTGCGCCTCATGGCGCCCACCAGGATCAGAAAGCCGATAAACTGGCTGATAATGGTGGCGATGGCCGCGCCGGCGGTTCCCAGTCCGAACGCAAATATGAAGATGGGGTCCAGTATGACATTAAGTACGCCGCCTATGGAAATGCCCACCATGGAGGCAAAGGCTTTGCCCTGCGCGCGCAGAACATTGTTGAGCACAAAGGACGCCGTCATGAAGGGCGCGCCGATCAGTATCCACTGCGCATACGCCTTGGCATGGGGCATGATGGTTTCGGTGGCGCCCAGAACGCGTACCAGCGGTTCAAGGAATATGAGTCCGAAAACCGTCATGAGCGCGCCCACCGCAAGAGCAGTATAAAAGGCTGTGGAGGAAACCACGTCGGCCTGCCCGGCATCTTCCTGGCCCAGCAGCCGGGAAATGAAGTTGCCGGCTCCCATACCCAGCGTAAAGCCGATGGCCTGTATCAGCGCCATCAGCGAAAATACGATGCCTACCGCGCCGGATGCGCTGGTGGAAATCTGGCTGACAAAATAGGTATCGGCCATATTGTAGATGGCCGTGACCAGCATGCCGATGATGGTGGGTGCCGAAAGCTGTAAAATCAGCTTTTTGACAGGCTGGGTCATCATACGGGCAAGCCGGTCGTAAGTATTTGTCTCATGATGCAATTGAATCGTCTTCTTTCGATTTGATTTCCATAAAAATGGATGTCGCTTAAAATCGCACATCCTTTGGATATTATCGGTACTTTATTTGATTATAGCAAAGCGGGCTTTAAAGTTCAACGACATGCGCATAAAAAACCGGCGGACCGTTGTCCGCCGGTTTTTTTATTTCGTAGCTTTAGCGAAGATAACCACCGGCTCTGCCGGTGAGGATCAAAAATCTTTAGATACAAGAAAACCTCCTTTTGCTAAAATAAGTGCAGGTTTGCCAACCGCGCAAAAAGCAAAAGAGGTTTTGTCGCATGAACGACATACAAAGTTTATCACATTCCAAGTGGCGATGCCAATACCATATAGTATTTGCGCCAAAATATCGTCGGAAGGAAATATATGGGAAGATCAAGAAAGATATTGGAGAAATATTACGAAAGCTGTGCGAACAAAAGCATGTAGAGATCGTGGAAGCAGAGGCGTGTAAAGATCACATACACATGCTGGTGTGTATACCACCGAGCCTAAGTGTCGCACAGTTCATGGGATTTTTGAAAGGGAAAAGCAGTTTGATGATCTTCGACAGGCATGCCAATTTGAAGTACAAATATGGCAGTCGCCATTTCTGGCGCAGAGGATATTATGTCGATACAGTGGGACGCAACAAGAAAGCGATAGCACAATACATAAAGAACCAGTTACAGGAAGACATCATATCAGATCAAATATCCTTCAAAGAATACATTGACCCGTTTACGGGTAGCAAGAATATGAAGGCATAAAAACAGGCCGCTTTAGCGGCGGCCTGTAATAGTAATGCGGTTGGCGGACTTTTTCGATGCCCCTTAAGGGGCTGCGCCTGCATTATGCCCTTCTAGGGCTTGTGCATACCACGCGTTCAACGCGTGGTTTTGATTATAATATGCTTCGGTTGGATCAGTCGGCAATCACGCTGGCCACGACGCCTGCGCCCACCGTGCGGCCGCCCTCGCGGATAGCAAAGCGCAGGCCTTCCTCAATGGCAATCGGCGTGATCAGCTTGATCTCCATCTGGATGTTGTCTCCGGGCATCACCATCTCCACCCCCTCGGGCAGCGTGATGGTTCCCGTCACGTCCGTCGTCCTGAAATAGAACTGCGGACGGT
>JBMNQS010000124.1:0-3516 GCA_050944255.1 Christensenellales bacterium
TCCGCGCGTTTGCGTTGCCGGTCATCCTTGGCCTTCTGCTAGGAGCGCTGTGCGGCGTCTGTTTCGCGCCGGTGCTCTGGTGCAAGCTGGCCGATTTGCTTGAAAAGTACAAGGCAACCTCCGACGCACGCAAAAAGAGAATTTCCGGCAAGGGCAAAAAGGACAAGCACACAAAGAAAAAGAGGGCTGGAAAACCCGCTTGATAAAATAAAGCTGAAAAAGCGCCGCACAAGCGGCGCTTGAGGCCGTCAAAAAACTTTGTTTTTTGACGGGCATGCCAGGGATTTTCCTGCTGCAAAAGACCGATGAGCGGGTTTTTGCAGCGGCCGGAAAACCCTGAAAGGAGTGGGCTGCGGCCGCGCATGTTGCCCTTGCCCACGGAATTAAAATTAGGGGGCTTTAGCCCCCTAATAACCCCCGAAAGGACTTTTTTGACAGTCTGAAGCGCCGCACAAGCGGCGCTTTTTGTGCGGGCAATCCCCTTTATAATGGGGGAGTTCCGTCCGCGCGGGACCGTAAAACACGAGCCTCCCGACGCCGCGGCCGATAGACAATCTCCCGTTTTTGCGTTACAATATTTTAATTGTTCCCAAGTCCGACAAAATAAAGAGGGGAGCCGATGCTTTGATCCGCTTTAAGGCCCAAAACTATACGGAAGAAACGCTGGCGCAGGCACGCGCGCTCTCGCAGGCGCTGAATGTGTCCCTTGAGCTTGCCAAGGTTCTGACCGCGCGGGGCGTGGGCACGCTGGAAAAAGCGAGGCAGTACCTTTCGCCCGACATTTCGCAGCTGCACGACCCGATGGCGCTGAAGGATATGGACAAGGCCGTCGCGCGCATCAAAAAGGCGCTGAAGGACAAAGAGCGGATCGTGATCTACGGCGACTACGACGCCGACGGCGTCACGGCGGTGACCATACTGATGAAAGTCCTTGAAAACCTGGGCGCACAGGTCCATGCCTATCTGCCTGAGCGGCAGCAGGAAGGCTACGGCGTGCACGCGGTCTGTATCCAGGAAATCCACGATGAGTACGCGCCGGGCCTGATCATCACCGTGGACTGCGGCATCACCGCCGTAGAGGAGGTGCGGGAGGCCGGGAGCCTTGGCATCGATATGATCATCACCGACCACCACGAGTGCCCCGACGTGCTGCCGGACGCCGCGGCGGTGATCAATCCCAAGCGCAAAGATCAGGCGTATCCCTGTGATTTTATTTCCGGCGTGGGCACGGCGGCAAAGCTGGTGCAGGCGCTCTGCGGCGTGGAGGCGCTGGCGCCGCACTGGGACGTTATCGCCCTTGGCACCATTGCCGACATCGTGCCGCTGATGGACGAAAACCGCGTGTTTGCCTCCTACGGCATGGAAAAGATGCGGAAAAATCCCTGCGCCGGCCTTGGCGTGCTGATGGACGTGGCCGCAAGAAAGCGCGATCAGCTCTCGGCTTCCGACGTGGCCTTCTTTCTGGCGCCGCGCATCAATGCCAGCGGGCGTATGGACAGCGCCAATATCGCGCTGTCCCTTCTTTTAGCGCAGGATATGGATGAGGCGGCCGCACTGGCGCAGACGCTGGACGAGCTGAATCGCCTGCGCCAGAGCGTGGAGCGCGAAATCATGCAGGAAGCCGTCGATATGGTGGAGGCGCCGGGGAGCGGCTTTTTGCAGGACAGAATCCTGATCCTGACCCAAGAGGGCTGGGACGACGGCGTGGTGGGCATCGTGGCCTCCCGGATGGCGGAGCGCTACAGCCGCCCGGTGCTGATGCTCTGCAGGCGCGACGACGGCGTCTGCCGCGGCAGCGGCCGCAGCATCTCCGGCGTGGACCTGTACCGGAGCATGCGCGGCTGTGAGGACCTTTTCCAGCGCTTCGGCGGCCACAGCATGGCCGTGGGGGTCAGCATGGCCCAGGATAAAGTCGACGAGCTCAGGCGGCGCATGAACGAGGCCATGGACGCCATGGACGAGGAGATCTTCCTGCCGCAGGTATCCTACGACAGCGCCGTGGAGCTTTCCCAACTGGATATGAACCTGGCCCGGGAACTGCGCTACATGGAGCCGGTGGGCTTCGGCAACGCCACGCCGCTGTTTTATGTGGAGAGAGCCAAGGTGGAACGGGTGGGCACCATGGGAGCGGAAAACCGGCACATCCGCATGCATCTGTCACAAAACGGCACCCGGGTGCAGGCGGTGGCCTTCGGTTGGGGCGACCGGGAGCATGAGCTTAACGCCGCCGAGCATCTGGACTTCGTCTGCCGGGTCAATATCAACGTGTACCGCGGGGAGGAAATGCTGCAGCTTCAGATGCGCGCCGCCACGGCAACGCCGGATGCGCGCATGTGGCTGTCCCGGGTGCGCTACGACGCGCCGGATTTTTTTCGTGCATTTTTTGCCGGGATTTACTATAATAAACCCAATCCCTTCTTCGCCGAAAGCGGCGGCCTCGATTGGGACGATCTCAAAGCGCGCATCGCCTCTTCCCGGCTGGGGACGCTGATACTGGCCACCAGCGAGGTTATGGCGCAAGAGCTCCTGCGCGCCTTTGAAGATGAAATCGCCCGGCGAAGGCTGGATGTGACCATCGGGAAAACGCCCCGGGGACCGCACCTGTTCAATACGCTGGTGATGGCGCCCGATGAGCGGATGATCGCCGAGGCGGCCAGGTGGACGGCGGTATACGTCTGCGGCGTTCCCGTGGCGCTGGAGCGCGCCGACGGCTTTGTGCCGGATAAATCCGCCGTGAAAAAGGTCCACGAGCTGCTGGACAAGTACCTGCCGGACCGCAAAATGATGTCCGTCGCCTACCGGCGGCTATTGCGCAGCGGAGGACGCATTGACAGTATCAACTGGCGCCTGGCCTTTGCCCGCGACGTGTTTATGCAGCTGGGCCTGATCCAAAAGACAGGCGACGACAAGTATTTGTTTACGGCAGGCGGCGGCAAAAAGCAGCTCTCCCAGAGCGAACTTTACCGCCTTGGCATACAGTGTACTACCCAGTGGAAACAACTGATGGGCCAATTGATGGAAAAGGAGTAAGCATGCCCACAAGCAGCCCTCAAAAACAAGTGGATATCAGGGACGCTTTCAAGACGTTCCCGCGGGCAAGCCAGCGGGAGCTTTTAAACCGCGCCTACGAATTCGCCGAAAAGGCCCACGCCGGACAACAGCGCGATTCGGGGGAACCTTACTTTACCCATCCCTGCGCCGTGGCGGGCATACTGATCGATCTTGGTATGGACGCGGGCACCGTATCGGCGGGCCTCCTGCACGACATCATCGAGGACACCGGCGTCACCTACAAGGAACTGTCCAGGCAGTTCGGCGAAGAGATCGCCATGCTGGTGGACGGGGTCAGTAAACTGGGAAAGATCGAGTACTCCACCAAGGAAGAGGTACAGGCCGAAAACCTGCGCAAGATGTTCCTTTCCATGGCCAAGGATATCCGCGTGGTGCTGATCAAGCTGGCCGACCGGCTGCACAATATGCGCACCCTCCAGTACAGGGAAAGCGAAAAACAGAAGA
>JBMNQS010000125.1:0-3450 GCA_050944255.1 Christensenellales bacterium
TGGCGGAATACGCTTCCCCCACCTGCGCCGCGCGCACGTCCTTGATCTTATTGGCTACGATGGCCATGCCCACGCCGCTGGAGTCGATCAGTATCCCGCGGTCGTACTGCCCCGAGGCCACGGCCTCGCCCACTTTCCTGGCGTATACCGCGTAATCGGCCCGCTCCAGTTCATAGCAGCCGAAATCAAAGAACTCTATGCTCTTTTCACGAAGATGGTTGGCAATGGTTTCCTTTAAAATATATCCGTCGCGGTCCGCGCCGATAGCTACCTTCATGTTAGATGCCTCCCGTGATGAGTGGTTTTCCATATCCTGTGCGCAGGCGCTGCGTCCGGCAGACGCCCGCCCCAAAAACGCCGTGGCAAGCAGCTTCCATACGGATTCCATCGCTACGCCAAAGGCCGTAATGTCCGTGCCGATAGCCAGCATATTCACATCGTTCTGCTGCCTTGAAAGGACCACGCGCGTAGGCTTATCCCCCATGGCGCAGCGCACCTGCGGCACCTTGTTGGCGGCAATGGCCGCATCGTGTCCCAATGCGGTGAACGCCAGCGCATGGGTACATTCATTCCCAAGAAGCGCATCGGCCAGCGAAGAAACAATGTCCATACACCGCCCCGTACCCACATCCGTATACGCAATGCGGCACTCATCCAGATAATCCTTCATCAGTTCCCTCATGCCGTAGCTGCGCTCGTCGCCGCCAAGGGCCACGCGGCCGCCGTAGCCGCGGATAAGCTCGCCGCCGGTAGCAATTACATGCATCGATATCATCCTCCTTGCCATTGTGTATCCATTGCCCGCCGATAGACTTCGGGAAGATGACGCTACTGCTTGACATCATGCCCCTGGAAATAGGATTTGAGCATATCCTCGTCCTGCCGCAGCAGCGCCGCGTCGCCCTGGTTGACAATGACCCCGGAAGACAACACATACGCGTAATCCGCCGCCTGCAGCGCCATGTTGGTGTTCTGCTCCACCAGAAATATGGTGGTGCCGCCCCGGTTGATGTTCCCGATGGTCTCATAGATCTGTTCGACGATGATCGGCGCCAGGCCCATGGACGGTTCGTCAAGCATCAACAGCCTGGGCTTTGCCATCAGCCCGCGCATGATGGCCAGCATCTGCTGCTCGCCGCCCGAAAGCGTGCCCGCCTGCTGCTTCCTGCGCTCCTTAAGCCTGGGAAACAGCTCCAGCGCTTCCTCCATATCCGCGTCCATCCGCTTTTTGGACTTGTTGAAATAGGCGCCCATAATCAGATTCTCCCGTACCGTCAGGCCGGGAAACACCCCGCGTCCCTGCGGCACATGAACGATGCCCCGTTTTACGATGGCGTCGCTTTTGAGTTTTGAAATCTCCTCGTCCTGAAACAGGATGCTGGATGCTTCCGAGAGGCTGCACAGGCCCGATATGGACATCATGGTGGTGGTTTTTCCGGCGCCGTTGGGCCCCAGCAGCGCTACGATCTGCCCCGGGCGAATGTTCAGATGCACGCCCTTGAGCACCTGCGCCTTGCCATAAAAAGAGTTCAAATTAGAGATTTTTAACATGCGCGGCACCCCCTTTGCCCAGATAGGCTTCAATGACCAGCGGATCTCTCTCAATGTCCCGATACAAGCCCTCGGCAATCTTCATGCCGTTGTTGAGCACCGCCACGCGGTCTGTGACGCCGCGAACCAGGTCCATGACGTGCTCAATGAGGACCACCGTCAATCCCGTCTGGCTGATCTTTTTGATCAGTTGGTTCAGGCTCTCGATCTCCACCGCGTTCATGCCGGCCGCCGGTTCATCCAGTAAAAGTATGCGCGGCTGCGTGGCCAGCGCGCGGGCAATCTCCAAAAGCCGCTGCTGGGCGTACGGCAGATTGCCCGAAACCATGTCCTCGCACCCCTTAAGGCCCACAAATTCCAAAAGCTCCAGGGCCCGCCGGCGGTAAGACGCCTGTTCCCTTTTAAAGGCGGGCGTCCGAAAGAGGGCCGGCCATAATTTATGTTCGTAGAGACGATGACAGCCCACCAGCACATTTTCCAGCACCGTGCGGCTGCGAAACAGGCGTACATTCTGGAACGTGCGGGCAATGCCCGCGCCGCATATCTTCTGCGGCGCCGCACCCTGTATCTCTGCGCCATCCAACCGTATCTTTCCTGCGTTGGGCTTGTAGACGCCCGTGATGACGTTCAGCAGCGTCGTCTTTCCCGAGCCGTTGGGCCCGATGACCGCCACCACCTCGCCCGTATCAATGCGGAGGGACACCTGGTCCAGCGCCACAATGCCGCCGAAGTTCATGGTGACCTTATCGATTTCAAGCACGGCCTCAGGTATCGTCATTCCCGCCGTTTTCGCCGTTGCCGCCGTCATGATACCACCGCCTTTTTATCCGACCTTTTTTTCATCCATCTGTCTTTAACGCGCTGTGTATAATGCTTCCAGGGAACCAGCACGACAATCAGGATAATGATGTTGAGGATCATCATGTAATACTCCTGCAAAAAGCGGAGCACCTCGGGCGCCAGCGTCACCGCTACGGCGGAGAGCGCGCCGCCCAGAACCGAATCGCTGCCGCCCAGAACGGTCATGCTGAAAAGGTTGAAGGACTGGGCGCTGCCGAACATGTCCGGCGAGAGAAAGCCCGAGAAATGCGCGAACAGCGCGCCGGCGACGCCGCTTAAAAATGCCGCGAACGTAAAGGATATGGTCTTCATCCGGCGCACGTTGACGCCCATCAGCGCCGCGGCCACCTCGTCCTCCTTGACGGCATAAAACGCGCGGCCATACTGGGAGTGCTTGATCCTCGTACCGATGACGCCCGACAGCACCACGAATGCCAGCAGGATAAAGTACCAGACAAAATCCGGGCTCATGGCCAGATAGCCGATGTACTTTGTCTTGGAAAGCGCAATGCCCGGCACGCCGATGGTGCCCGAAGGCCCGCCGGTCAGCGGCACCAGATTGATGGCCAAAAGGCGGATGATCTCGCCGAAGGCCACCGTGGTAATGGATAAAAACGGACCCGTCAGTTTAAAGGAAGGAATGCTGATCAGCGCTCCGAATACGCTCGCCACCATGATGCCCCCGATCACCGAGAGCATCACCGGCACGCCCGCATGAATGGATAAGATGGCCGACGTGTAGGCCCCCAGTGCGAAAAAGGCCATATTGCCAAGGCTGACCTGGCCGGTCAGGCCATATAAAATCACCAGGCCGATCACCGCAATGGCATTGATGAAGCCGCGGTCAAATATGTAAATCAGAAAGTCCTGGGAACCGCTGCTGGAAAACACCGAAAAGACAAACGGGCACAGGAGAAACAGCAGCGCCACGGTAAACGCCCAGTGCCTGCGCAATGCTTTAAAGAATTTCATGCCGCTCACCTACACTTTCTCTACAATGTCAAGCTTGAACAGTCCCTTGGGCCTGAACAGCAGGAAAAAAATCAGCAGCGAATAGGT
>JBMNQS010000126.1:0-3298 GCA_050944255.1 Christensenellales bacterium
CGCTTGACATCCCGATTCGTTCTTTGTTGATACAAAGATTTACACCCCACTTTTACAAAGTCATTAACAAAGAGTATATAGGATTGTGATGAATTTGACAATCCTCTGTGTTCTCATCCGGCCAGTTTCTTTTGGGAGGCTTCCAGAACCGAATATAATATCTTTCGGAGACGGTTTACGATGCGTTGCGCTGCTTATCAGGCTCGCGATTACGATATACTTGATTATAGAAGGAATACTTGGCATGCAGCCCGGGCATGGATTAACCAAAGAAATTCCGACTCCTTTTGTTGGCATGATTTATTTTGTTCGCCGGCTCTCTCTGTGTTTCCGTCAAAACGGAAGGTTTTCACTTAACCAAATAAAAAAACCCGCCGCTGGAAGTGGCGGGTTTGCTGCGTTTAATTGTAAACTATTTTGCGTATTCCACGGCGCGCGTCTCACGGATGACGTTTACCTTGATCTGTCCGGGATAGTCCAGCTCATCCTCAATGCGGTGGCTGATATCGCGGGCGATCATGAGCGATCCTGCGTCGTCCACATCTTCAGGTTTGACAATGATGCGAATCTCGCGGCCTGCCTGGATGGCGAAGGATTTGTCTACTCCCGTGAAGGAATCGGCAATCTCTTCCAGCTTCTCAAGACGCCTGATATAATTTTCCAGCGTCTCGCGGCGGGCGCCCGGCCTTGCGGCGGATATGGCGTCGGCGGCCTGAACGAGGACGGCCTCTACCGTCAGGGGCTCCACGTCGCCATGGTGAGCGGCAATGGCATTGATGACATGCGCGTTCTCGCGGTACTTCTTGGCAAGGTCTGCGCCGATCTGCACGTGAGGGCCCTCCACCTCATGGTCGATGGATTTGCCGATATCGTGCAGCAGCCCTGCGCGTTTGGCAAGGGTAATGTCTGCGCCAAGTTCTGCGGCCATGATGCCTGCAAGATGGGCCACCTCGATGGAATGCTTCAGTACGTTCTGGCCGTAGCTGGTGCGGTACTTCATGCGGCCAAGCAGCTTGATAAGCTCGGGATGAAGGCCGTGCACGTCGGTTTCAAATACGGCGGATTCGCCGGCTTCGGCGATTTGGGCATCCACTTCCTTGCGGGCGCGGGCCACGCTCTCCTCTATGCTGGCCGGGTGAATGCGCCCGTCAAGCACCAGGTGCTCCAGCGCGATGCGCGCCACCTCCCGGCGGATGGGGTCAAAGCCGGACAAGATCACGGCTTCGGGGGTATCGTCGATGATCAGATCGATGCCCGTAGCGGTTTCAAGGGCGCGGATATTGCGTCCCTCGCGGCCTATGATGCGGCCCTTCATTTCGTCGTTGGGCAGCGGGACCACCGATACGGTGGTTTCCGCCACGTGATCGGCGGCACACTTCTGGATAGCCAGAGAGATGATATTGCGGGCCTTTTTATTGCCCTCCTCCTTGGCCTTGGTCTCGATGTCCCGGATCAGAAGCGCCGCCTCGTGACGCGCGTCGCGCTCCACGTTTTCAAGCAGAAGCGCCTTGGCCTCCTCTGCGCTCATACCCGATGTGCGTTCAAGTTCCTCCAGCTGCTTGTTGTGCAGCTGTTCGATTTCTTCCTGCAGCTTCTCAATGTCCTTTTGCCTGCGGCTTAAATGTTCCTCCCTGGATTCCAGCTGACTGATTTTTTTCTCCAGGTTCTCTTCCCTCTGCAGCAGCCGTCTTTCCACCTGTTTCTGTTCGGCTCTGCGTTCGCGCTGCTCCCTCTCCTGCTCCTGGCGCAGCTTGTGAATTTCTTCCTTTGCCTCGATGATGGATTCTTTTTTAATGGACTCTGCTTTTGCCCGTGCTTCCTCTATGATGGCCTGCGCCTCATTTTCCGCGTGGCCCAATTCGCGTTTGACCAGATATTTCCTAAGAAAATAACCTCCGGCTACACCGCCGCCCATAAAGAGAAGAATGAGCAGAATCCCGACTGGTGAAAACAGTGGCATGGATTCAACACCTCTCTTATTACAGTTGATGATGGACATTCAATGTCCTGCAATTCTGCTTTATACATAGAAAAACCGAGTGCAGTTCCCCACACATCGGCACTACCTATCCGTCCCTATACAAATAGATACTTTCATATAAACCTTTTTATCCGTAAAGCCAATATATAAAGCAATTCTTTGCAAGAGCTTCAAGAAGTCCCAATATTATAGTAAACGCTATCGAAAAAAGTGTCAAGGAAATCTATCGTATTTGGACTAAAATTCGTTCCGTTTAAAATGTAAACCAAACCAGAAAAAGCCGCGCTTACACGGTTAACATTGGACCAAGGAGACTACCCATTGTCAACCGGCCCATTGGTTTGGCCGATGTGCGCGTTGAAACAAGTACCTCTGTGAAATAAAAAAGCGGACGCACCCCACTTTTTGCACACAGGCGATCCATGCCCATCAGCGAGATCGCGCCAAGTGCAAACCTGTTTAATCTGCATTCTTATATCGGCCCCTGATAGCCGATTTCAACCCACGCCCCGCGCGGGGAGCGACTCGTTCACGCCTTTGCCCGCCGTGGTTCCCCCAAAATTTCAACCCACGCTCCCGCGTGGGGAGCGACTCGACGAGCAACGACACCTCGCTCAATGCGGTGGTATTTCAACCCACGCTCCCGCGTGGGGAGCGACATACGGACGAGCCCCATGACCGAGCCGTTCTCTGATTTCAACGCGCGCTCCTTACGGAGCGCGATCCGCCGTCCGCATTCAGCGTCAGCATCCGCTTCCATATTTCAACCCACACTCTAAAGGTACGGTCCACTTCTTCGCAAATGGCACGGTCCTGCATCATTTTTAAAACTGCGGCGGATATGGGAAACGGCTATTCCATGCCAAATGAGAGCCGCCGGTTATCCAAGCGCAACCTGCCGGTCCTGGCTCTTGCCGAGCACCAACCGCGCCGTGATCTATCCGAGCCATACCCTTTCATCGCTTTTTCTCTCGAAGCGGTTGCCGTTATGTAATTTTATAATATTCGCCTATCTTTTGCCGCCTGGAGATTCTTCGGTCATGTCTGCGGAAGCGCCCAGCGTAGCGGCCCTGATTTGCGCCTCCACTTCCCTGGCGGCTTCCGGATTGTTTATGAAATACTGCCGGGCGTTTTCCCTGCCCTGGCCGATGCGCTCGTCCCCGTAAGAGTACCACGCGCCGCTCTTTTGAAGAATCTTATGCTCCACGCCAAGGTCCACCAGCGAACCCTCGCGGGAGATGCCCTGCCCGTAGAGGATATCGAACTCGGCAATTCGAAAGGGCGGGGCCACTTTATTTTTGACCACTTTAATGCGCG
>JBMNQS010000127.1:0-3181 GCA_050944255.1 Christensenellales bacterium
AGAATCTTATGCTCCACGCCAAGGTCCACCAGCGAACCCTCGCGGGAGATGCCCTGCCCGTAGAGGATATCGAACTCGGCAATTCGAAAGGGCGGGGCCACTTTATTTTTGACCACTTTAATGCGCGTGCGGTTTCCGATCATTTCGCCGGAACTTTTCAGCGTCTCAATGCGGCGGACATCCAGGCGCACGCTGGAATAGAATTTCAGCGCGCGGCCGCCGGTGGTGGTTTCCGGATTGCCGAACATGACGCCCACCTTCTCCCGCAGCTGGTTGATGAAGACCACCAGCGTATTGGATTTGGATATGATGCCCGCCAGCTTTCTCAGTGCCTGGCTCATCAGGCGCGCCTGAAGGCCCACGTGGGAGTCCCCCATTTCGCCTTCGATTTCGGCCTTGGGCACCAGGGCCGCCACCGAGTCGATGACGATGACGTCCACCGCGCCGCTGCGCACAAGCGCTTCGGCGATGTCCAGCGCCTGCTCGCCGGTATCCGGCTGCGAAACGTACAGGTCCTCCACATTGACGCCCAGATGGCTGGCGTAGATGGGGTCCAGCGCGTGCTCGGCGTCAATGAACGCCGCCGTCCCCTCCATTTTCTGGGCCTGGGCCACCACGTGCAGAGCCACGGTGGTTTTGCCCGATGATTCCGGCCCGTAAATTTCCACGATGCGGCCCCGGGGCATTCCGCCGATGCCAAGTGCGATATCCAATTCCAGGCAGCCGGTGGGAATCACATCCATGTTCCGCCGGACGCTGGAATCGCCCAGCCTCATGATGGAACCTTTGCCAAACTGCTTTTCAATCTGAGCCAGCGCCATGTCCAATGCTTTTTTCTTTTCCATCGGTGCACCGTCCTTTTGTTAGAGTAAGGGTTTTGCCCGCAGCGGCCAAAGAGAGCGGCCTAGTCGGCCGTCAGGGAAGATTATCCCCGTAGCATTAAGTAGCATTAAAAGGATTCTCCTGAGAAACGTATGGACCATTGGCAGAACGCTGCGGATTGGGTTCCAACAGTCTTTTAAGCCTTGCGCTTTACGAAATAACTGTCGGGGCACCGCCAGCGCTTCCACATTTCCCCTATCGTTTATTATAGACGACAAAATTCGATTTGTACAGAACATTTGTTCGTTTTGTTGTTTTTTACAGGAGTGCCCGGCGGATCATGTCCAGGGCGTGCAGTTTGGCCATATTGCGCACCCGGGTGCGGGTACCCACCTGCCGGATGCACTTGGTCAGCGTATCGCCGTCCTTCCGGCACAGCGCCAGGTAGACCAGCCCCACCGGCTTTTCCTCCGTTCCCCCGCCGGGACCGGCGACGCCTGTCACCGACAGCGTGATATCCGCGCCGCTTCGCTCGAGCAGTCCCCGCGCCATTTCCACGGCGGTCTGTTCGCTGACCGCGCCGTATTTGTCAAGGGTCTCCTCCGATACCCCCAGCGTACGCACTTTCGATGCATTGCTGTAGGTGACGTGCGCCTCCATGAGGGACCCCGAGATGCCCGGCGTATCCACCAGGCTCGAGGCGATCAGCCCGCCGGTACAGCTTTCGGCCAGCGCGATGGTCCTCCCCGATTCCATCAGCATTTCGGCCACCACCTGGTGCAGTTCCTTATCGCCGATGGCATAGATGGCGTCGCCCAGGCGGCTTCTGAGCTCATCCTCCAGCGGAGCAATGTAGGCCATCGGGTCCTCGTCGCGGCCGCACTTGACGGTGATGCGGATCTTGACCTCTCCAAACCCGGCATAAAGGGCGATGGTGGGATTGCTCTGGCTGAGAAGAAGGTCCCTGATCTGATCCTCCAGCGCCGATTCTCCGATGCCGAAAACCCGCAGCATATGGGTGGTCATGGCGTCGGCGCTTTTGGAGCGCAGGTAGCCGCGGACGTGCTTTTCGAACATGGCCTGCATCTCGTAGGGCGGGCCGGGCAGAATCACCACGGACTTTCCGCCTCGCTCCACGATGCAGCCGGGAGCCGTGCCCCGGGAGTTGCTCATGACGATGGAACCCTCGGGGAAAAAGGCCTGCTTTTTATTGTTCTGGGTCATCTGCCTGCCCTGGCGGATGAAAAAGTTGTTGATATGGTCGTAGCTGGGCTGATGCAGCTTCATTTCGAGGCCGAAATGCCTGGCCACGGTCTCCTTGGTCAGATCGTCCATGGTGGGGCCGAGGCCGCCGGTCAAAATCACCAGGTCCGCCCGGGAAAGCGACAGCGAAAGGCAGTCCAGCAGCCGCTGCTCGTTGTCTCCCACCGTGGTCTGAAAATAGACGTCGATGCCCATGTCCGACAGCTGGCGCGACAGGTACTGCGCGTTGGTATTGACGATATTGCCCAAAAGAAGCTCTGTGCCCACGGCGATCAGTTCAGCTTTCATCGCTTTTGTCCTCCGGTTTGTCAAAGATGCTTTTATCCTGCAGCGCCGCGGCGTGCTCCAGCGTGCCCTCGATATCGCCGGAAGCCTCCAGCTCGTGCTTTAGAAGATTCATATCGATGGCCGACATCAGCTCGTCGGTGAAGGAAATCGGCGGATCGTCGTCCTCATCCAATTGGACCACGTACTGCTCGTACATCTCGCCCTCCGCCGTTTCCGCCCGATGGTGCCCGGCGGTCTCCTCCGTATACTGGGCCACGTAGGCGTCGTCGCCGTCATATTTGGGCGCATCGTTTTCGGGCGGGTCCAGATAGATGACGTCGTCTTTTTGCGGCTTTTTACCCGAGACAATGGACCAGTTTTGCCGGATATAATCGGCGCAGGACCAGATGGAGAGCGCCACCGAGATCAGATAAGCGCTCCAAAAAACCGCCTGCGCCAGCGCGATGAGGCTGGTGCCGATGAACATATAGGCGGTCATGGCCACGTACTGGGACAGCGTTTTTATCTTGCCCATGGCTCCGGCGGCAATGACGGTATTGCCGGTGGTGGCGGCCACCAGGCGGAAGCCGCTGATGATGAATTCCCTGGCCACCAGCAGTATGGCGCACAGGGTAATGAGGCGGTGGCCCGCGGTGCCTACGATCCATATCAGGACCGAAACCACCAGCAGCTTATCGGCGATGGGATCGAGAAACTTGCCGATATTGGTCACGGCGTCATATTTTCTGGCCAGATGGCCGTCCAGCGTGTCGGTGATGGCGGCCGCCACGAAGATGATCGCCGCGATCCAGCAGTTGACGCCCGGGCC
>JBMNQS010000128.1:0-3134 GCA_050944255.1 Christensenellales bacterium
ATAGAAGGGATAGTGCATTGAAAAAGACTCCGTCAGTCCTCGTCTGCGTCACCACGCAAAAGACATGTGAGCGCCTGATACTCGAAGGCGTAAAAATAGCAAAACCTCTGCGCGCCGATCTTTATCTGGTGCACGTGGCAAAGACCGGACAGTATTTTTTAGGCAGCGAATACGAGGGGCCGGCGCTGGATCATCTGTTTCACATCAGCAAGGAATACGGCGCCGACATGATGGTGCTTCGAAGCGACAACGTGGCCGAAGCGCTCGCCAGCCATGCCAAAAGCTGCGGCGCCACCCATATGGTATTCGGCAAGTCGCCGGAGCCGCCCGGACCGCGCAACATCATCACCCGGGTAGAACAGCTGCTGAAAAATGCCGATGTGCAGATCAGGATCGTATAATTTCTGCCCGACGCTTTTATCTCAAACCATCGGGCGGCATATGTCCGGTGGTTTTATTTCTGGTATATTCTCCAGCGTCTTTCAGACAATAAGAGACAATGCCAAACGAAAGGAAACCTTATGCATCATATAAACAGCGAGGTGCCCGCCCGGGAACAGATCGAAGGCCGGTACAAGTGGCGCCTGGAAGATCTGTTCGACAGCGACGAAGCCTTTGAGGAGGCGCTGAAGCAGTTCCCCGAGTATGCGAAGCTGGTGGCGGGGCACCAGGGCGGATGCCTTAACTCCGCAGACGCACTCTTTGCGGCGCTGGACGACCACTCCAAAGCCGAATTGGCTGCCGAAAGGCTCCTGGTCTACGCAAGGCTCAAGAGGGACGAGGACACGGCCGTGGAAAAGTATCAGGGCTATCTGGAGCGCATCGGCTCCATGCTGGTGGACTTGTCCGAGGCCGCCAGCTATCTTTCTCCCGAGCTGCTGCAGGCCGATCCGGATCTGATCCGCGCGTACCAGGCTGAAAACGAGAAACTGGCGCCTTACGCGCGCTTTTTTGTGGAGCTGGAGCGTCAGCGTCCCCACTGCCTGCCCCAGCAGCAGGAACAGCTTCTGGCGCTCTCGGGAGACATGGCCAATACGGCGGACGCGGTCTACACCATCATGACGGATTTGGATATGAGCTTTGAGGATATTAAGGGGCCGGACGGAGAGCGCATCGTCGTCACCCACGGCCGCTACCGCAGCCTGATGGAAAATCCGGACCGCTCTATCCGCAAAGCGGCGTATGATTCCCGGTACAAAAGCTATCGCAATCAGATCAACACCATCGCCGCCACGCTTTCGGGCAGCCTGAAGAAGGACCTGTTCTACGCCAAGGCCCGCAAATACGCTTCGGTACGGGAGATGAACCTCTATGCGGACAATGTGCCGGTGAGCCTTTATGATACGCTGATCGACACCACCGAGGCGGCCACGCCGCTGCTGCACCGCTACATGGCGCTGCGCAGGAAGCTGCTGGGCGTGGATGAGTTGCACTTTTACGACATCTACGTGCCGCTGTACGCCTACGGTGACGAGCAGATCCGCTATGACGACGGTGCGCAGATGGCGCTTGCCTCCGTGGCGCCCCTGGGCGATACCTATACGAGAGATTTTTCAGAGGCCTTAAAGAGTGGATGGATCGACGTCTATGAAAACCGCGGCAAGGCGAGCGGCGCCTACAGCTGGGGGGCTTACAGGTCGCATCCCTACGTGCTTTTAAACTACGACGGCCTTCTGGAGGACGTCTTTACGCTGGCCCACGAGATGGGCCATGCCATGCACAGCTTCTATTCCAACAAAAATCAGCCGCAGCCCACCGCGGGTTATTCCATTTTCGTGGCGGAGGTGGCCTCCACCGTCAACGAATGGCTTCTGTGGGAGCATCTGTACAACAATACCCAGGATAAAAAGAAAAAAGCGGCGCTTCTAAATACCCGCCTTGAGATCATCCGCACCACCGCCATGCGCCAGGTGCAGTTCGCCACCTTTGAAAGGGACCTGCACCAAATGGCCCAGGAGGGAATGCCCCTTCAGGCCGGCGTCATCAGCCGCCTGTACCAGGATATCAACAGGCGCTATTACGGCAGTGAAATTATCTACGACGACAACATCGCCCTGGAATGGGCCGTGGTCTCGCACTTTTACCGCGCGTTTTACGTCTATCAGTACGCCACCGGCATCTCCGCGGCGGCCAGCCTGGCCGAGGGCATCCTGCGCGGCGACGGCGCGGAGCGCTATATCGGGTTCCTCTCCAGCGGTTCCGGCGCCGATGTGCTGGATTTGCTCAAGGATGCGGGCGTGGACCTCTCCAGCGGCGAGCCGACGCGCACACTGTACGGCATCTTTGAAAGGACGCTGGATAAACTGGAAAGCCTGATCCAAGAGGAAGGATGGATAAAATAATGCCCTTTGATAAACAAAAGGCCGTACTGGCCGTCACCGCCATGCTGGAAGACATGGCGTCGGAGAAAGACCTGTCAAATTCGGCGCTGGAGCGGTTTGCCTCGGCGGCCGTGGATGCCGACGTGGCCTACATGCAGAAGGAAGGCATTCTCGAAGGCAAGGCCTATTACGACGACGATGATGCGTTTGATTATATTGTGGCCGCGCTGGTGGAAAAGGCCGGGCTGGCCGAGGACGAGGCCATGGACATGGCCGAGATGATCGACGCCTACATGCAGGCCATGCAGGATTATCTGGAAGAGGAAGGGCTCTTAAGCTGGGAGTGACCGCATGACAGCCGACAGGAAAATGCGCCGGCAACTTCGATGCGTTCCCGGGACAACATCATATATGGGAGGTTGCAATCTATGAAAATCTGTTTTTCTACCATTGGCTGCCCTGAGTGGCACTGGGCCGATATCATCGCCATGGCCCGTGACCTGCGCTATGATGGCATTGAAGTGCGCGGCGTGCGCAACGAGCTTTTTGCGCCGAGCTTCAAATACTTCCTGCCGGATCGGATCGACGAGACGCTGGAGAGGCTCCGCGAGCTGAACCTGTCGATTCCCTGCCTGACGACGGGGTGCGAGCTGCAATTGCCTCATCTGCGCCAGCAGAACCTGGCGGAGATGAAACAGTACATCGATCTGGCCAAAAAGCTGGGCACGCCCTATATCCGGGTGCTGGGCGACGGCGTGACGGCGCCCCACGCGGATATCGACGCGGCTTTGGTGCGGGAATTGTGCATCGAAG
>JBMNQS010000129.1:0-2996 GCA_050944255.1 Christensenellales bacterium
CTCTATTGGTTGTTTTATGCATCGTCCTGGCCGTATGCTCCTGCTCATGCGCCGGAAAGGATTACGATGTAAAGTTTGAGAAGTCCGGACAGATGCTGGAACGCATGATGGAATACTTCGATGAGATTAAAAGCTACGAAAAGTCTTATCCTGATTGGTTTTTTACCGCCTATGCGGACAGAACGGGAAATCTGGTGGTGGTTGTCAGGGATGACTCTCAGGAGATCATAGACCTGCTGGAAACCTTTTCAGATGACGCGGATTATATAGTCAAGCAAAAGCCGGATTATCGTTACAAAAAAGTGCTGGATGCCCATGAGAAGATCGAAGCATATTATAATGGCGATAAAAGCGGCCGGCCCAATGAGGGGAATTTAATTGGATCTTATCGAGTAGATGACATTGATGAATGTAACGTGGTTACGTTAATCAATTACAATTTAAAAAATGTTCAGCGTTTTCGAAGAGATGTGACGGATTCTCCAAGTGTACGCCTGCTAAAATCACTTGTATTTCAGGAGGAAGTATAATATACCCCTAGCCGATGAAAGCCCCGGATTTGAACCTCCCCAGAGTAGATGAACGCAAAATGTGCCTCCAAAGCGGACCATTGTCAGCGTCTTGGCCATAACGGTGAATTAGATGATGAAAAAGACAATTTTACTACTTACGGTCATATCCCTGCTTGTTGTTTGCGCAGGCTGCCGGGCGAAAACCTATGATGAAAATCTGGCGGAATCCAGCGCAGCCTATGATCAGCTTATTGACGGCTTTAAAGAGCGGTATGGCGACCAGTACATTGAAGACCCGCTTTTATCGGATTTTCAGGATTATCCGCCGTATTATCACATGGCGTATCCGGACGATGACGGAAAGCTGGTGGTAGTAGTCTACGACGACAGCCGGGAAATCGTCCGCGAGATCAGGGAGCTGGCAGGCAAAAGGGACATAACAGTCCGTCTCCGGGAAGAGTCCGACCCCGACGAAGTCTATCGGGAAATGAAGCGCATCCGGGAATATAAGGGGAATAACAAAGCACCGTTTCCCTGGGGGCATATCGGTGAAAACATAAGGCTCAACTGCGTTGTTGTCGTCGTAGCCGCAGACAGGATGGAGTTTGAGATGATCCGATGGTTCCGCGAAAACGTGTCGGATTCGGACATGGTCCGCATGATTGCATACACGGTGATCCAGGAACTGGTATAGAATCCGGAAATAAAAACTTACTTTTACCTTGTGTTTAGGCTGAAAAACCGCCTGCGCGTTTGCTTTGCGCAGGCGGTTTTATGTTTGGAGTTTCCTGACTCGAAACCGGTGCTTTGAGTTTTTAAAAGGCGTAAAGCCGTTAAAGCCAGAGGGCCTACTGATTCTGCCCGCCCAAATCATCGCCTATCTGCGTGCGCGGCACGTCATTCCCGGGCTCCATATCCTCAAACTCATCCTCCGACGGCGGCGGCAGTCCCGGCGTGTTTGGGGCCCAGTCGTCGGGCAGAACGGGGATGATGATCTGGCTCTGGGAGCGCACATGGATCACCGGCCGGGAGGGCAGGCCCACGTTTTTGGAGCCGTCGGGCCTGGCGTACTTGTGCACCGGCGTCACGTAATACTTGCTGGGCATCGCGTGGGGCGCTTCCACGTCCCTTATGGCGGCTTTTCCCTGGCTGCCGTCCACCGTGGCCAGAAGCACCGCCGCTCCGTCGTCCACCTGCCGGTAGAGCTGGTAGAACACGTAGGTGGACGGCATGGTAAACGTCACGATGGGCACGCCTTCGGCATCCTCGGAGACGGCCACATCAGCGGGCGCCCTGGGGGTATCCCAGAAGGTCGTGGTCTCGGTGGGGACGCTGCCGATTCGAAAGTACGTGGTCTGCCGGTAGGCGGCGGGCGTATTGGCCGTGGCCACGATGGGCCGTCCCAGTATTTCGGTGGTCTGCATGTCGATATCCACCGCCGTGAGGCCCACGGGCATCGTGTACCAATCGGGCGATTCGCGGTCTATGTAGTATTCGGTCAGTATCCGGGCGATCAGGTTGGCCGGCTGCCTGCCGCCCACCACCTGCGTGGACATGTAGCGGTCGGGCGCCGGGGTGTCGATGCCCATCCACGCCGTCATGACGATTTCCGGATTGTAGCCGGTGGCCCAGGCGTCCTTGTTGCCGATGTCCATGTAGTCCACCGTGCCGGTCTTTCCGGCAAGACGCGTGCCTACGGTGTTGAAAATGGCGGCGGTGCCCCGGTCGGCGGTATAGTATAAGAGATCGTTCATCATAAAGGCTGTCTCTGCAGACAGAAAATACGTGGATTCCGGCTCATGCTCGTAGATGACCGTGCCGTCGGCATGCTCGATGCGCTCGATGGTATAGCCCTGCATCCGCTGGCCCATGTTGGCAAATCCCGCGTAGGCGTTACAGATTTCAAGGGGCGTTACGCCCTGCGTGATGCCCCCCAGGGCCGTGGCCAGGCCCCGGTCGGCCTCCACCAGCGGCAGTCCGGCCCGCTGCGCGTAAGAAAAGCCCACATTAACGCCCGCTTCATTGAGCAGGTACACTGCCGGCACGTTCAGCGAATTGGCCAGCGCCGTACGCAGTGTCACGCGGCCGTTGTAGCTGTCGCCGAAGTTGCGGGGCTTGTAGCCATTAAAATCCGTGGGCTCGTCGTTGAGGAACGTGACGGCGTTCATGTTCAGTTCCTCCAGCGCCGGGGAGAAGGAGACGAAGGGCTTGATGATGGAGCCGGGCTGCCTGCGCATCTGGGTGGCCCGGTTGAAGCCCAGTGCCGTCTCGTATTCGCGGCCGCCCACCAGGGTGCTGACGGCGCCCGTACGCGGGTCCATGGCCACCACGGCTACCTGCGCGAAGGTGCCGTCCGGCGCCGCGGGCGGGAAATTGTTCAGATCGGCGCAGAGCTGTTCGGCGGTGGATTGAAGCTCGCGGTCCATGACCGTATGGATGCGGTATCCGTTGGAGTACAGCTCCTCCAGCGTCACATCCAGTATG
>JBMNQS010000130.1:0-2833 GCA_050944255.1 Christensenellales bacterium
CTCCGCAGATGTTATAATTATACATAAGTTCATTCAAAAATCAAGGATTTTATGCATATTTATTTGAAAATCTTTGAAGAAAACCCTTGATTTACGCATGCAATGCCTGTATGATAAGTTGACGGTAAAAATGGGGTACCCTAAAGGTGTGAAACACACCGCGGGAACGCCCCGGATTTTGCCCCGGCACAGCCAGAATTTCAAGACGCAGAAAGGGATAGGTGGAACATGCCCAAAGATCCGTACATCAAGAAAGTTTTGGTGATTGGCTCCGGCCCGATTGTCATCGGGCAGGCAGCGGAATTCGACTATGCGGGCACGCAAGCCTGCCGCGCGCTCAAGCAGGCGGGACTGGAAGTCGTTTTAATCAATTCAAACCCGGCCACGATTATGACCGATAACGCCATGGCGGATAAGATTTACATCGAACCGCTGACGATCGAAACCGTGCGCCGGGTTATTTTAAAGGAGCAGCCCGACAGCCTTTTGTCCACGCTGGGCGGCCAGACGGGCCTTACGCTCTCCATGCAGCTTGAAAAGGAAGGCTTCCTTAAAAAACACGGCGTACGCCTTCTGGGCGCGCGGGTGGAGACCATCGATCGCGCGGAGGACCGCCTGATGTTCAAGGAAACCATGGAAAAAATCGGCCAGCCGGTGGTACCCTCGGTGGTGGCCGAGGACCTGGACACCGCCTTTGCCTTTGCGGGCGAGGTGGGCTATCCGCTGATCATCCGCCCCGCGTTCACGCTGGGCGGTACCGGCGGCGGCATGGCAGGTAATAAGGAAGAACTGCGCGAAGTGGCCGGAAACGGCCTGCGCCTGTCGCCCATCGGCCAGATTCTGGTGGAGCGCAACATCTCGGGCTGGAAGGAGATCGAGTTTGAGGTAATGCGCGATAAGGCGGACAATGTGATCACCATCTGCTCCATGGAAAACGTGGACCCGGTGGGCATCCACACCGGCGACTCCATCGTGGTGGCCCCGGCCATGACGCTCTCGGACAAGGAGTACCAGATGCTCAGGAGCGCCGCCATCGACATCATCCGTGCGCTGGAGGTGGAAGGCGGCTGCAACTGCCAGTTCGCCCTTCATCCCGAGAGCTTTGAGTATGCGGTGATCGAGGTCAATCCCCGGGTCTCCCGCTCCTCGGCGCTGGCCTCCAAGGCCACCGGCTATCCCATCGCCAAGGTGGCCGCGCAGATGGCCATCGGCTACCGCCTGGACGAGATCAAAAACGACATCACCGGCACCACCTACGCCGCCTTTGAGCCGGCGCTGGACTATATCGTGGTCAAGTTTCCCAAATGGCCCTTTGATAAATTTGTCTACGCCAACCGCAAACTGGGCACACAGATGAAGGCCACCGGCGAAGTGATGTCCATCGGCACCACCTTCGAGCAGGCCCTGATGAAGGCCGTGCGCGGCGCGGAGATTTCCATGGACACCTTGAACCATCCGCACTTTGCCGAAATGGATACCGGCACTCTTCTGGAGAAAATCGGCAGGCAGGACGACGAGCGCATCTTCGCCGTATACGAGGCATTGAGGCGCGGCGTTTCCGCGCAGGAAGTCTACGAGATCACCATGATCGATCACTGGTTTTTGGGCAAGCTGCTCAATTTGATCGCCATGGAGAGGGCGCTTGCCGCAGGCGATATTTCAGAGGAACTCTATATGCACGCCAAGCACATGGGCTTTACCGACGCCGCTATCGGGCGCATTTCGGGCCAGCCGCTTCCATACAGGGCGCAGGCTTCCTACAAGATGGTGGATACCTGCGCCGCGGAGTTTGCCGCCGAGACGCCCTACTTCTACGCAACCTATGACGATGAGAACGAAGCCAAAGCGTTCATCGAGCAAAGGGCCAGCGATAAAAAGACCATTATCGTATTTGGATCGGGGCCCATCCGCATCGGCCAGGGCATCGAGTTTGACTATGCCTCGGTCCACTGCGTGTGGGCGCTGAAGGACGCCGGTTACGACGTGGTGATCGTTAACAACAACCCCGAGACCGTCTCCACCGACTTTGACACCGGCGACCGTCTCTACTTCGAGCCGCTGACGCCGGAGGATGTGATGAACATCATCCACACCGAAAAGCCCTACGCCTGCGTGGTGGCCTTCGGCGGCCAGACCGCCATCAAGCTGACCCGCTTTTTAAGCAATCAGGGCATCCGCATCCTGGGCACCTCCGCCGACAGCATCGACATGGCCGAGGACAGGGAGCGCTTCGACGCCCTCTTGGAAAAGCTGAACATCAAGCGGCCGGCGGGCCTGACGGTGATGAACAAACAGGCCGCCCTTGAAGCCGCGAACAAGCTGGGCTACCCGGTGCTTCTGCGTCCCTCCTACGTATTGGGCGGGCAGAACATGATCATCGCCCACGACGATAACGACGTGCGCGAGTACATGGACATTATCCTGGAGCAGAACATCGAGAATCCCGTTTTGATCGACCAGTACCTCAAGGGGCTGGAGCTGGAGCTGGACGCCATCTGCGACGGGGAGAACATCCTGATCCCCGGCATCATGCAGCACGTGGAGCGGGCGGGCATCCACTCGGGCGACTCCATCGCCGTCTACCCGGCCCACAACATCCGCGACGAGATGATCGGGCGGATCATCGACTGCTCGCGCCGCCTGGCCGTGTCGCTGGACACCCGGGGCCTGGTCAATATCCAGTATCTGATCTTTAAGGACGAACTCTACGTCATCGAGGTCAATCCCAGAAGCTCGCGCACCATCCCCTACATCAGCAAGGTCACAGGCGTGCCCATGGTGGATTTGGCCGTGCGCGCCATGCTGGGCGAAAAGCTCACCGATATGGGCTACG
>JBMNQS010000131.1:0-2819 GCA_050944255.1 Christensenellales bacterium
TAGGGCGTATCCACCTCATTGACATTATAGGAAAAGATGGCGATCACGCTGGCGCCCTGCTGCTGCATATTATCGATGCCAACGAGTATATTGCGCAAAAATCCGTACGCGCCGGTCATGGCCACAACAATGCTTTTGCCTTCCAATTGCATAAAAAAACCACACCCTTTTCCCCTGCTCTGTTATCAGGGTATGCCAAAGGGCGCGGATCAGTGATAAAACGGGACAGGCTGGGAAGCCTTCCGGCCGCCGGTCGCCTCGGGCCGCAGATACCCCTGGGAACGCTGCGGTTGACCGCCGGCAGATCATCTCAAAAAATTATAATAAAGGGTATTGCTATTAAAATGTTCCTCGAACTCAAACCTTTGGGCTCACGTATCCGGACTTTTCCGAAAGGCCGTCCTGGCGGCGGAAGTTTTCCCGGTTTTTCTCCAGGTACAGCTCGTACAGCTCTGTGGCCGTCATGTCCATTTTAAGGCACATGCTGACAAAGAAGTGAAGGATATCCACCAATTCGCCCTTCACGGCGGCCTCGTCCACGGGCTTTTCATTCTTCCACCATTTGAAATTGACTTCGTCGAGCAGCTCGCCCAGCTCGGAGATCATGGCCAACACTTCCTTTTGGATCCATGTGGCGCTGTCGATATCGTGCAGGCCCCGCCTGTCGGCCAGGTCCGTATCAAATTTGTTCTGCAACTCAAAAATCACGTCGAGCTTGTCCTTTTGTTCCATGAATGATCCCCCTTACCTTAAAACGCGTTTATTCCAGTGCCTTGAGAATTTCCTCCTTCTGTGCCTCCGGGCCGATGACGGCGGCGGCAGGCTTGACGTCGAAACAGTGCTTGGCCACCCGGGCCACATCCTCGATGGTGACGCCGTCGATCAGTTCCAGTATCTCGGACTGGTCGCGGACCCGCTCCTGCATCAAAAGGGCCTTGCCGATGGACATCATCCGGCTGGAGGAGGCTTCGTTGCCCAGTATGAAGCTGCCCCTAAGCTGGCTCTTGGCCTGGCTGAACTCAAATTCCGTGACGCCGTTTTGCGCGATGTCGCCTGCGATGTCGCGGATAATGCCGATGGCGTCGGCGGCCTGCGCCACCGTGGTGCCTGCGTAGATGCCCATCATGCCGCTGCCCGAGTAGATCGACGGATAGGAGTAGACGCTGTAGGCGAGGCCGCGCTCTTCGCGGATCTTCTGGAAAAGGCGCGAGCTCATGCCGCCGCCCAAAAGGTTATTCATGACAGAGAGCGCAAAGAGCCTCTCGTCCTCCTGGGCGATGCCGCGGTAGCCCAGGCAGATGTGCATCTGCTCTATGGGCCGGGCCAAAAACGCGGGGCTCTTGATCACATATTCGGGATAGACCTGCTGCACCGTCTGGTTGCCGCGCTCGTAGGGCCAGTGCGAGAGATGCTTTTCGGCCAGCTCGATGATGTGGTCGAAATCAAAGCTCCCGGCGATGGCCACCACGATGCTCCCCGGCGTATAGGTGCGGTCCAGGTACTCGAAGATGCCGTCCCGGGTAAAGGATGAGACGCTGTCCGCCGTACCCAGAATGGGCTTGGCCAGCGGATGGTCGTTGTAATAGCACTCGCACAGAAGCTCGTGCACGTACTCCTCCGGGGAATCCTCCACCATGTGGATTTCCTCGGTGATGACGCTCTTTTCCTTGGCGATCTCCTTATCGTCCATCACAGAGCCGGTGAGCATGTCCGAGAGCACCTCAAAGGCGGTGTCGATGGTATCGTCGATGACCCTGCAGTAGTAGCAGGTGCATTCCTTGGCGGTGAACGCGTTGATCTGCCCGCCGATGCCGTCGATGGCGGCGGAAATTTCCTGGGACGAGCGTTTTTTGGTGCCCTTGAACATCATGTGCTCAATAAAATGGGAGAGGCCCTCCTCCCCCTCGCGCTCGATGACCTCGCCTGCCCGGGCCCAGATGCCCAGCGTCACCGAACGGAACTGATCGCGCTTCTCCCCTATGATGCGGATGCCGTTGGATAGCGTGTGCGTCAAAAACATAGGACTTCCTTTCGTAAAAACCGCCGTGGCGGTACATGAATTTATGGTGAGCGTTTCCAATATTGAAAATGCGCATACACAGCTTATATTATACGCAATTGCCCGCCCGCAATCAATCTTCCATGGCAAGTAATTGTCCCACGGGCACCACGGAAAAGCCTTTTTGTTCGATCAAGTCCAATATCCGCGGCAAAGTTTCAAGCGTGGCGGCGGTGGGATGGGAAAGGAGCATGCCGCCGGCCTCCAGTTTATCCGTGCGTTTCAAAAAGAGCTCCGCGTCCTGATCCCGCCAGTCGATCAGATCGGCGGTCCACATGACGCTGACGTAGCCCAGGGATTTGGCCGCCTTGACGGTGGTGCCGTTGTAATCCCCTGACGGCGGCGCGAAAATGACGGTCTTTTTGCCGGTGGCTTTGTATATGGCGTCCTCGGCCTTTTGTATTTCCGCTATATTCTGGTCAAACGTCAGGCCGGAATGGTTCTTGTGCAGATAGCCGTGGTTGCCGATTTCATGGCCCGCGTCGGCAATTTTTTTTGCCAGCTCCGGATTGTCGTCCACCCATATGCCGCCCAGGTTCCATGTGATCTTCACATCGTACTGCGACAGGACCTCCAGCATGCCCTCAATGTATTCACCGCCACTGTAGACGTTGCACTGGATGGCCACGTAGGGTACCGCGGGGCCGCTGTAGAGGGGCTTTTCATCGCCGGAGGAAATGCCCAGCACGGTGCGCAATTGCGGAGACATAGCGGAGGCATACACCGCGACGATTACCGCGATGATAATCAAATTGACCAT
>JBMNQS010000132.1:0-2811 GCA_050944255.1 Christensenellales bacterium
GGAGCCCTGCCGCTCTAACTGTAAATGCCGGGCGCTGCCCGGACCCGCACAAGGGGTATTCTTTGAAAAGAATACCCCTTGTGAAACCCCAAGAAACTTTGCCGCCGCAAGCTGCGCTTGCGGAGAGAAAAAACAATAAAACGATATTATATTTCCGCGAAGCGTATGGAAGTCTTTTTGGAGTTCTTAGAACCTTTTTCTTCCAGAAAAAGGTTCTAAGCGGGTCCGGGCGGAGCCCGGCGGATTCTTAAGGCGGAGCCTTAAGCGGGTTCAAGGGCAGCGCCCTTGCTCCATTTCTCCAAACAAAATATCTACCTGCCCACCGTCTCGTCGATGGCCCGGTTGATGATGGACATTTCCTCATCGGAGAGCGTCCAGTCCATGGCCGCCAGATTTTCCTTGGCTTCCGCCGCGTTGCGCACGCCGATGAGCGCCGTATCCACAAACGGGGTCTGGGCGTTCCAGTTGACGGCGATCTGCGCCAGCGGCACACCGCGGTCCTGCGCGATCTTGTCCAGCGTCTTTAAGAGCTCCATCACCTTGGAGAACTTGGGCTCGGTGAAGAAATCGTAGAAAATCAGGCGGAAGTCGTTTGGCTCGAACTCGGGCAGCGTGCGGATGGCGCCGGTGAGGATGCCTGCGCCCAGGCTGCCGTAGGTCATGTTGGCGATGCCCTTTTCGTGAGCCCAGATCATCAGATCCTCCACGGAGCGGTTGACCATGGAATAGGGGGGCTGCTGGGCGTCGACGGCGCCGAACTGTTCGATTTCAAGGATCTGCTCCTTGGAGTAGTTGGAGACGCCGACATAGCGGATCTTGCCGGCCTTTTTCATATCGTTCAGGGCGCGCATGGTCTCCTCGGCGGGGGCTTTGACGTCGATATCAGGCCAGTGCACGATGTACAGATCGATATAGTCGGTGCCGATGCGCCGCAGCGAATCGTCAAGCTCTTTCATGGCGCTGTCGTAGGACGCGTTTTTCACCATGGGGCCGTCCTTGCCTTCGGGCCAGGTGAGGCCGAACTTGGTGGCGATGTAGAGCTTCGTGCGGTCGTAGCCGCGGATGGCTTCGCCCACCACTTCCTCACTGTGGCCGTGGCCGTAGATGGGCGCCGTATCGATAAAATTGACGCCGCCGTCCAGCAGGGTGCGGATGGCCTCCACGGAATCCTTCTGGTCCACGCTGCCCCACTGGGCGCCGCCTATGGCCCATGTGCCCACTGTCATGACCGATGCGTTCATGTCGGTTTTTCCGAATGGTTTGTATCTCATAGTAACCTCCCGTTCAAATAATTTAAAAATGCGATCCCTCCCGAATTGGCAACCGATCCCATTTTTCATTTCATAGTTAAGTATACAGATAATTGTACATTTTTCAATAGCTGGAGGCCACGATGGCTACGATTTTATCCGAAAACCTTTTTAAACGAGGAAACGTTGTCCTTTGAAGAGCATATGCCCTTAATGCGGCAGCCCCTTCGGCGTTTGCCATGCCATTTATTTGTGCCGCCCGGCGATCCAGGCAAGGATTTCCGCGCCTTGCGGCAGGTATTTCGCATTCTTTGGCGAACTGTTTGCCGTCGGGCCCCTTTTATGGCTTGAGAAGCGCGCCCATATTCAGTACAATGAAAATATAAGATTATCCGGAAAGGAGTGGGACGATGTCGGACAAATTATCCTGCCTGTCGCAACAGGCGCGGGAAACCATTTTGCGCATGCAGCAAAACGAGATCACCGAATGGGCCAGCTATCATGCCATCGCCTCGCAGATGAAGGACGATGAGAATAAGAAGATTCTCATGCAGTTGGGCGAGGAGGAGAAAAGGCACGCGCACATCTGGCAGACGTACACGGGCGTCGAGTTGAAGCCACAGAAATTCAAGGTCTTCTGGCGCAAGCTGCTGACGCGTCTTCTGGGCTATACCTTCGTGATCAAGCTGATGGAAAACGGGGAAGAGAATGCCCAGGAAACCTATGCGCAGCTGGCCCGGGAGGTGCCCGAGGCCGCCCGCATTGAGGCGGAGGAGAACGCCCACGAGCAAAAGCTGATTGATATGCTCGACGAGGAGCGCCTGCAGTATGTGGGGTCCATGGTGCTGGGCCTCAACGACGCGCTGGTGGAGCTGACGGGCACGCTGGCCGGGCTGACGCTGGCCATACAGAATACCCGCATCATCGCCCTGTCGGGGCTGATCACCGGCATTTCCGCTACGCTGTCCATGGCTTCAAGCGAATACCTGTCGGCCAGAAGCGAGGGCAAGCAGGATGCGCTTCGCTCCTGCATGTATACCGGAGTGGCGTACCTGATCACCGTGATACTGCTGATTTTGCCGTATCTTCTCTTTGATGCCGATCATTACCTGTATGCGCTGTTTACCATGCTGGCCATCGTGGTGCTGGTGATTCTGGTATTCAACTATTACATTTCCACTGCCAAGGGATACTCTTTCAAGCGCCGTTTCGGCGAGATGGTGACCATCAGCCTGGGGGTGGCGGTGCTGTCGTTTGTCATCGGCCTGGTGGTCAAGCATGCGCTGGGCGTGGACATTTAACCAGCCGGATGCAATGAAAAACAGCCGCTTAAAAAAGCGGTTGTTTTTACTTTGTTTAACGCTAATAGAATAGATACACCTTCGCGGGAAATAAAAAATCGCGAACCATTCAGGATGATTCGCGATATTGGCTGCGGGCCCTGCCCGCTGGAGGCGCCACCCGGATTTGAACCGGGGAATGAGGGTTTTGCAGACCCTTGCCTTACCCCTTGGCTATGGCGCCCTATGGAGCGGAAGACGAGATTTGAACTCGCGACTTT
>JBMNQS010000133.1:0-2803 GCA_050944255.1 Christensenellales bacterium
CGATGATGGGCATTCTGGCGCTCTGCGTCAGCTGCCCGATGACGCCCGGCACGATGCCCGGCAGGACCTCCATGGCGTCCGCTCCGGCGGACGCGGCGGCCTTCAGGGCGGTTTCAAGGGCCCGGGAGTCCAGCAGAAAGACCCGCTGTATGGCAAACAGGCCCGCGTCCTGCGCGTACTTGATTAGGTTGGAGCGGGTGGTGATGATGCCGTCGATATCGAAATGCTGCTTCAGGTAGCGGATGGCGTAGGGATCGTGGCCGAGGCCCTCCATTAAATCCATATGGATCAGCAGCCGCTTGCCCCCGTTTCTGCAGATTTGGATGATGTCTTCCAGTTCCAGAATGTTGGCGCCCAGCATGAAAATGGCCGCTGCCCGGCTTTTGGCGGCGCCGGCCAGATCGCCGGTATGCCGCACGGCGGCGATCATGGGATTTTCCTCTAAAGCGTCTTTGAAAGTAGTCTGCATAAGCGTATCATATTCCTAGAGTGGTATTTAATGGCTTGATTATAGCATAACCCGGCGCCGCTTTGGGATATTTTCCAAAAAAGCCTTGAGGGAAGGCTTGCCCGCCCGAAGCGCGTATGCCCGGGGCGGCCGGCGAAGATGCACGCAAAGCATCGTATATGATCGTGATGGCCATCCTAGGCAGAGGAGGTGTTTCGTAGCGGTGAATGCGCAAGTGGAAAAGCTGATGAAGGAAAACGGCGCGGCGCTGGTGGGCTTTGCGGATCTGCGGGACATAGCGCCGGAGGGCTATCCAAGGGGTGTTTCCGTGGCCATCGGGGTGCCGCCGGACATCGTGCGGATGCTGCAGCAGGGCGGGCCCAACGCCCGTTACCTGGCGGAATACCGGGCCATGAACGAAAAGCTGGATGAGCTGATAACCCTGGGCGCGGCGTTTTTCAGGCGGCAGGGGTACCGGGCGCTTGCCCGGCGGGTGGCGGAAGTGCCCCAGTGGGATTACCGCACGCCGCTGCCGCACAAGACCGTGGCCACCCGGGCGGCGCTGGGATGGATCGGCAAGTCGGCGCTCCTAGTGACACCACAGTACGGCCCGGCCGTGCGGATTTCCACCATATTGACCGACGCGCCCCTTCAATGCGCAGAGCCCATTACAACGTCTCGCTGCGGCAAGTGCAGCGTCTGCGTGGACAACTGTCCGGGAAAGGCCATCTCGGGCACGCTGTGGGAGGCGGGCATGGACAGGGACGCGCTCTTTGAGCTGGATAAATGCATGGGGGCCTGCCACGAAATGACCCGAAGCAGCGACATCGGGCAGGGCATGACCCTGTGCGGGCGCTGCTTCGCCGTCTGTCCCTATACCAAGCGGTACCTGCGCAAAATCAGGCATTAGCGCGCATGTATCCGGCCGTTATGCCGGGCGGTGTCCGGAGATGATCTTTGAAATGGCGCTTCTTACATCGCCTCTGAAGAGGCCGCCGTGGTAGGCGATCACAGAGGCGATGGGAAGATCGGCCAGGGGCCGCAGGGAAGCCATGGCCAGGTTCATATCTTTTGTATGGACGGGGTTTGGCCCCGAAAGCGCGCCGTCCTTGACGTTCAGCGCGTCCCCGGTGATCAGCACCCCGCCGGACTGCGCAAAAAGGCAGATGTGGCCCGGCGTGTGGCCGGGGGTATGGATCACGCGGATATCATCCATGACGGTATCGCCGCCAGAGAGTTCCTCGTCTATGCGGATGCGCCTGCCGGAGAATCCGGCCTCAAGATCGTGCATCCGCTGCAGCAGCGCCTCATCCAGATGGGCGCGGTTTTTTCTTAAATCAGTCAGTTTGACGGGCGTCTTTCGGCCGTCGATGTAGGGCGCCTCGTCCCTGTGGGCCAATACCCGGGCCTTTGGCGCCGCTTCCAGCACTTCCTTCACGCAGCCGATATGGTCCAGGTCCTGATGGGTCAGGATGATTTTTGTAATGTCTCTGACGGAAAACCCCGCCGCCCGAACGGCGGCTTTCAGTTCATCGTACTGCAGGGGATAACAGGCGTCCACCAGCGCCATATCGGTATCGCTCCAGATAAGCACCGGGAAAACACTTCCCACCTCCAGCATTTCCACACGATCGGCTATTCGCATCAATGCGCCTCCTTTTTCTTGTCTTTTGAAAAAAGCCCGGCGGCCGCAGGCGTCAGGCGGTTTTGGCAGGCCTCTTTTTCCCGCCGATGGCCATGAGAATGAGCGCGGTTATAAAGCCCGAGGCCAGCACCACGGCCGCATCCGCCGGCGCGAAGGCAAAGCCGGGCACCGACCGGAAGAACTCGCCCCGGCCCAGTATAAACAGCTCGCCGCCCATTAAAACGTATTCGCCCCAATACATGGCGGCGGCGGTGGCCATGGCCAGCACAGAGGGCACGAAAACCGACAGGAAGCCGCCCTTTGCATAGAGCATACAGCCCGTATACACGCCGAAGGTGGCGCCGAAGACCACGAAGAAAAGGCTTGTCAGAAGCGCCGACACGGGCGCGAGGCGAATGTCGCCGGTTCTGTAAAAGGCGGTCAGGCACGCCCAGACACACAGGCCGATGAAAATGACGGTGCAGACCAGTTGGGCCGCCAGCGGGCGGCGCCGGTCCCTGCGCCCGGTCTTGATCATTTTGGTGTAACCATACAGCAGATAGATCACCGCCAGGATGATCAAAATGGCAATCAGGTAAAAATGTACCTTGAACGCCGGGTTGCCCTCTGCGTAAGCGGGCTCGCCAACGCTTTGGAGCACCTGCGGCGTGGCGATGCACAAGCTGTACTGCCAGGATTCTACGGGCAGCGCTGTTTCGGGCGCGTAACCT
>JBMNQS010000134.1:0-2778 GCA_050944255.1 Christensenellales bacterium
CCTTGATGTACTGGACGATGCGCTCCACCTCCGCGTCGCTGACGAACGCGCCCTGCACCCTGGTAGGACGGATGGCGCCGGAGGGGTTAAAGAGCATATCGCCGTGGCCGAGTAGCCGCTCGGCGCCGGCGCCGTCGATGATGGTGCGCGAGTCCACCTGGCTGGAGACGGCCAGCGCGATGCGCGAGGGGATATTGGCCTTGATGACGCCGGTGATGACGTCCACCGACGGGCGCTGTGTGGCGATGACCAGATAGATGCCGGCGGCCCTGGCCATCTGCGCCAGGCGCATGATGCTGGCTTCCACGTCCTTGGGGGCCACCATCATCAGATCATGCAGTTCGTCGATGATGATCACCAGCTGGTAGAGCCGCTCGGGCTTCTCCTCGTCGGAATCGGCTTCGTAGTGATCCACGTACTCATTATAGTGCTGTATATCGCGCACCCCCGCTTCGGCGAAGAGCTGATAGCGCCTCGTCATCTCCGCAACGGCGCTGTTCAACGCACCGGCGGCCTTTTTCGGGTCGGTGACCACGGGAACCAGAAGGTGCGGGATGCCGTTGTACACGGAAAGCTCCACCACTTTGGGGTCGATT
The DNA here is from genome assembly GCA_050944255.1 of Christensenellales bacterium. GTDB lineage: Bacteria > Bacillota > Clostridia > Christensenellales > Maliibacteriaceae > JBMNQS01. The sequence continues at coordinate 597 of JBMNQS010000134.1, forward strand.
AAAATCAAACGGACCTCTTCAGGCGTGGCCTTGTACAGAAGGCTGATCAGCATGGAATTGATGCATACGCTCTTGCCCGAGCCTGTGGCGCCGGCGATCAGAAGATGCGGCATGCGGGAAATGTCCGCCACCACGTTGTTGCCGGAAATGTCCTTGCCAAGGGCGATGGACAGGCGGCTTGCGGCGGACTTGAATTTGGTGGAGTCGATGATCTCGCGCAGCGTCACGTTGCGCACTTCGTTGTTGGAAATTTCAATGCCGATGGCCGCCTTTCCGGGGATAGGCGCCTCGATGCGCAGGCTCTGGGAGGCCATGTTCAGGGCGATGTCGTCGGCCAGGTTCACGATACGATTCACCTTGACCCCCGCTGCCGGCTGCAGTTCAAAGCGGGTGACGGCCGGCCCCTGGGTGACCTGCACCACCTTGGCGGCCACGTCGAAGCTGGCCAGCGTATCGATCAGGAGCTTGGCCTTTTGGCGGGCTTCCCGCTCGCCTTCCAGCGCGTTTCCGTTTTTAGGCTTGTCCAGAAGCTCCACCGGCGGGAAGGAATAAGTGCCCGAGGATGTCACCCTGAAATCCTCTTCCCCCACGCCCTTGGGAAGCGGCGTGGCGGCGGCCACCAGCTTCTTGGGGCCGCCCGCGGGCTCGGAGGTCTTTTTTTTCTTACCGGATTTCCTGCGGGCCTGATAGCTTTCCGCTTCTTCCGGCGTCAGCCGGGTGGTGTCCAAAATGGCAGGTTTTTTATTTAAACCGCTGATGCGGGGCATGCTCTTTTCCAAAAGCTCCAGATCATCCTGGTAGTCGGCGCCGCCGGAGTATTTCAGGCGGGCGGCTTCCTGCTCCTGCTCGATGCTGCGGGCCAGGTCCTCGTTGTACAGTTTTGCGCTGCGCCTGCGCTCCCTGCGTACTTCCATCTGCTGGCTGATGGCCTGCCCCACGTTTTCGCCGGCGGCTTTCAGCGAGAAGTTGGTGATCAGGATCAGGCAGATGAGGATGCCCGTCACGATGAGGATGTAGGCGCCCGGCACGCCCAGAAGCCGGATCAGCGGCCAGATGATGAGCGCGCCGGTGACGCCGCCTGAAACGAGGTTTTCCTGGCTGTATGCGTAGGACTGCTGCAGAAAGTCCGGATAGGTGTCATGGAGGATGTGCGTGTGAGCCAGCATGTGCAGCAGGCACATCAAAAACAGCGCCAGAAGCGCGCCGGCGATGTAGCGGCTCTTATTGGCCTTTTGGGATGAGTAGACGATGCGCATGATCCCAAAGAGGATGAAGAGAAGCGGCACCACGTAGGCAAAGAAGCCGAAGGCTCCGAACAGAACCTCCCGGATGAAGCTGCCCATGGCGCCCATCTGCCCTTCCGAGAGTATGGCGCACAAAATAAGGAACACCCCCAGGGCAACGAAAAAAATGCTCCGGATTTCAGAGCCGTGCGTGCTTTGTGCCCGCGCACCGGTATTTTTCGCGCTGCCGCCGGTTTTTCTTACGGGGGGTCTGCCCCGTTTCCTCTTAGCAGAGGCCATGCTTGTCCTCCCGGAAAAATTGTTTTGTAACCTTATCAATTATACGCTATTTCAGCCTAAACTTCAAACACTCATTTTACGCGAATCCTAGGGGATATAAGGGGATCCGCGTAAAACAGGCTGCAATTGCACGCCGTCCAGGGCCGATTCCACCGTGGGGATGATCTGATTGAAGTGGGCGTTCACCGACGCGCTTCTGGCTGTGCCGGTATCCTGGGCGAAGGGCACGAAGAAAATATTTTTGCGCATCAACAGATGGCCCAGGTTGGCGGCGTTGGACGTCATGGCGTCGCTGACGTACGGCGCGATGACCACCGGACGGTTCATCATAAGTTGTCCGCGCGCCGCGATAAGCACCGGCGTATCGGTGATGCCAAGGGCCAGCTTCGCCAGCGTGTTGCCGCTGCACGGCGCCACGACGAGGGCGTCCACCCGCTGTTTGCGCACCAGTTGCTCCGCGTCCACCATGGAGGTAATGGGCGTTCTCGAAGTGAGGCGCCGTACCAGATTGCGCAGTTCAAGCGCGCTGATATAGGGCGTATCCACCTCATTGACATTATAGGAAAAGATGGCGATCACGCTGGCGCCCTGCTGCTGCATATTATCGATGCCAACGAGTATATTGCGCAAAAATCCGTACGCGCCGGTCATGGCCACAA
>JBMNQS010000135.1:0-2763 GCA_050944255.1 Christensenellales bacterium
GCGGTAAAGTTTCTTGGGGGATTCCAAAGGGGGCCTTCTTTTCAAAGAAGGCCCCCTTTTAGCCGCCGGAGGCTATCGCTTCTCAACGGCATTACCGCCGCTTTTCAAAATAACTTTTCAGCAGCGCGGCGCATTGCTCGTGCATGAGGCCGCCCGCCAGGCGGACCCGGCCGCCGATGCGCTGATCCTGCAGCATATTGCGCCGGGAACCCGCGCAGCCTGATTCCTCGTCGTAGGCGCCGAAAATGACGGCGTCCAGCCGGGCCTGGACAATGGCGCCGGCGCACATGGCGCAGGGCTCCAGCGTCACGTAGAGCGTGCAGCCCGAAAGCCGCCAGTCGCCGATATGCTCCGCCGCGTCCCGAATGGCCAGTATTTCCGCGTGGGCGGTGGGGTCGCGGCGTCCCATGCGCTGATTGTAGCCGCGGCCGATAATGCGGCCGCGGCTGACCACCACGGCGCCCACGGGCACTTCGTCCTGATCGTAGGCCGCCTGGGCCAGAGAAAGGGCCTCCTTCATATACGGATCCAAAAAATCACCTACTTGTGGTATGTCTGCCCGCGCAGGATGGTGAATGCGCGGTAGATCTGCTCCAATAAGACGATGCGCGCCAACTGGTGCGGCAGCGTCATATTTGACAAGGACAGCTTGTCATCGGCCCGGCGGACCACGTCGTCGCTCAGGCCGAGGGAGCCGCCGATCACAAACGTCAGGGCGGATTTTCCCTGCCGCATCCAGGCATCCATGGTTTCAGCCAGCGCGGGGCTTGTGAGCGAGTGTCCGTCGATGCAAAGCGCAATGACGTGCTCCCTGCCGGTAATGCGCGAAAGAATGCGCTCACCCTCCCGTTGCACGATCTGCGCCCTTTGCGCGCCGGAATATTTTTCCGGCGCCGGGCTGTCGGGCACCTCGATGAGCTCAAGGGGCGCAAAGCGGCCCAGCATCTTTTGATAGTGAGCCGCCGCGTTTTGGAAAAGATCCCTTTTCAGTTTGCCTACGCAAACGAGTTTCAGTTGCATGTTATCCCAACCCTATGAAGGAAAAGACCGCCGAAGAAAGGCGCGGCACGAAGTTCAGCACCATCATGGCGGCCATCAACAGGATGCTCAGCGTCATAAAGACGCCGCCCGAAAGGCCCATCCTGGGCGCCGGCTGCGCATAGGCCACGTCGCCCCAGGCCTTAAATTCCGCCCGGGTGCTTCGCATAAGGCCGCGAAAACACAGAACGAACACGGGTATGGCCATGACGATAAATAAGAGTATGCCCATACCGACGCCGGTTATTTGCATGATGGCTTCATAGCTTGGTTCGGCCATATTCGTATCCATGGCGTTTACCTGTTCCACCAGCGGCAGCAGGTACTTCAAAAGGAGCACCGACATGCCGTTTTGTATAAAGTGCAGCACCATGGCCAGAAACACATTGCCGGTGCGCATGGCCACGAAGCCCATAAACAGCCCCAGCACGAATATGGGAAATAAATTGTACAGGTCCATATGCATCAGCGCGAACAAAAACGCCGACAGGAACACGGCCTTCACCGGCCGGGCGGCAAAAGCGGGCATGTAGACGCCCCGGAACAGAATTTCCTCGCCGACGGCCGGCGCCACGGCGATGCACAGCAATAGCGCCCACAATGGCTGAGCGGTGTACTGGGCAATGGGCGCGATGGAAGGATTGAGGTCCAAAACGGCATGGGGGTCCACCAGAAGCTGCAGCATACCGCACACGAGCCGCCACGGAAGCGTGACGAACATGATGACGGCCACCGCCGAGAGGCCAAGGCCCACCACCAGCATGAACCGGCCGAAGCAGACGCGTTTTCCGGGCATGCCTTTGCGGGCAAGCAGCAGCACCACCAAAGAAGGCACCCCGAAGAGCCCCACCTCGGCAACGCCCATCAGCCACAGCGGCATGGCGCCGTCCGTATAGGCCCGGATAAAAATCTGCAACGCGATCAGCGCCGCAACCGATACCAGCAGCAGCAAGTTGGCGCCCGCGGGGGACAGCCGCTTTTTGGCGGCGGCTACCTGATTGTCCATAAAGCACCTCCATTTATTATAAAAAGGCGTCCTTCAGGCTCCCTTCACCTTCGATAATGCCTCAAGCGGCGTTTCAAAGAGCGCTTTGGCCGCGAGGCCGGTCTCTTTTCTGGCGGTATCGATGCGGATATCCTTTTGCGGCATAATGCCCTCCCGCTGGAGGATCTCGCAGGCTGTGCGAAGGGCGATGGACGGCAGGTTGTTCTGCTCGCTCAAGTGGCCCAGCATGACGCTTTTGAGGCCGCAGGAGCAAAGATGCACCAGAGCGCACGCGGCGTCCTCGTTGGACAGGTGCCCCTTTCTGGAGATGACGCGGCGTTTCAGGTAATAGGGATAAGGGCCGTTCATCAACAGCTGCACATCGTGGTTGGATTCAAGGATCAGGCTGTGGGCGCCCTCCAGCGCCCGCATGACGCGCCGGGAGATGTAACCCAGGTCCGTGGCGGCGGCGGCCTTTTGCCCCGCCGAATAAAAGGCGTAGCCGTGGGGATCGGCGGCGTCGTGGGAAAGGGGAAAGGGCTCCACGCCCATCTGGCCTATAAAAAAATCCTGGCAGCTTGAAAACTCTCGCTTATCCAGCGTCTGCGGAAGACGGAGCTTTCTTTCCATGGCCTGCCAGGTGTCCCTGGAAGCGTAGACGGGAATATGGCCTTTGCCGGCAAAGACCGGCAAGCCGCGCACGTGGTCCGTATGCTCGTGAGTGATCAGAAGCGCCGACA
>JBMNQS010000136.1:0-2601 GCA_050944255.1 Christensenellales bacterium
AACCCGCACCACCACGACGACGTGCCGGTGGAGCTGCCGGAGGACTTAACCCATGAGTAAAGAGCGCCGTGGCGCTCTTTTTTAAAGCGGCGGGAAAAGGATCCGTCATTGGACGGGCGGGCGCGGATTGAAGCGTTACAGGCCTTATCCAAAGCAGCATGCCCAGCGAGGGCCGCTTCCGCGCAGAGGCGGGGATTGAAAACCCATTGCCGCCCCTATTTCATCTTAGGGCTACCTCCGTGCCGAGGCCGGGGGGTTTGCTTTCGGGCCCGGTCCCGCCGATCAAGTATAACAAGTATAAAAAGAAAACCCCTGCTTTGCAGGGGTTTTTCCATCGTTATGCGGAACGGTGTTTAATCGAAGTCGTCTACATTGTCCTTGTCAATCAAGGCAACGTCAACGTATACGAATTTCTCCGCGGGCGGTTTGCCGTCGATCAGGTTAACCATGGTCTCCACGCCGATTTTGCCGATCTCAGAGGGGAACTGGGCGGCGGAGCACAGCAGTTTGCCTTCCTTGATCAGTTCGCGCTCTTCCATGCTGCCGTCAACGCTGGCGACAAGGATGTCGGCGTTGGCCGAGTCAACGGCGGCGGCGGCGCCACGGCCCGCCGGGCCGGCGGCACACCAGATGCCTTTGAGGTTCGGGAAGCGCTCAATGAAGTTCTGCGTCTTGTCAAGTACGACATCGATCAAAAGCTGGCCGTCTTCAGTGTGGACCAGTTCGATGTTCGGATATTCCTCGAATGCCTTCTTGGCACCCTGGTCGCGCAGGCGGATGTTGTAGCCAAGGCTGGTGGTGAAGATCAGCACTTCGCCTTCGCCGCCAAGTGCTTCGCACAGCGCTTTGGCGCCCAAATAACCGGCGTTGGTGTTGTTGCTGGTTACGATGGCGGGCACTTCATCCTCGTTGGCCGGAGGCGCGTCCAGAATGACCAGCGGTATGCCGGCGTTGTTGATGGCCTCCACCGAACCCACGGAGCCCTGATAGTCGTAGCAGGTCAGCATGACGCCGTCCACGTTGCGTGTGGCAAGGTCTTCAGCGTTGCGCAGTTCCTGCTGCAGGTCGTTGTTGGAGTCAAACGGCGTGATGGTGACTTTACGATCACTATAGGTCGCTGCCGCGGCCTCGGCGCCGTTTTTGATTTCCACGAAGAAGGAGTTGCCCAAAGATTTTACCATCAGGCCGATTTCAAGGTCCTTTCCGGCGGCGGGAGCGCTGGGAGAAGTACCGCCAGGCGCTACGGTTGCGCCTGCCGGGGGCTCGCTGACGGTGGGAATGTCACCCTTGTTGGGCTCCCCGCCGCCTTTGCATGCCGTCAGGCCCGTTGCCAGGGCCACGACCAGCACCAGGCATACTAAGAGAATTGTTCTTTTTTTCATGATTGTGCTTTCCTCCTTTAGTTTGTATTGCGCATTGTCCGGAACTGCCTGTTCCAGACAAAATCGCTAGAGCTGTCCAAGAGTTGTTCAATACGTCCCGGCCTGCAGTGATGATATGAAGAGCACACAGCCATTTAGTGCCTAACAAACCATCATAATAGGCGAGTGAAAAAATTTACAAATCCAATCATGTACTTAACAGCGTTAGTCTACGTATAAGATACCTTGTTGCAAGTCGCTTGTCAAGTGATTTAACACGATTGTAAAGGCCTCGGAGTTCGGTTTCATGCGGTTTTTCCGCATATTTCAAACAAAAAAGCAATAAGATGGCTATTTTTCGTACATTTAATCGGTTGCCCGCAGCAAGTATTCGCCAGCAGCTATTTTCTGTTAAAAATTTCTTTTCGAAATCCCGCATATTTATGAAAAAATTGCAGCGCTGTATCACTTTTTTGTGAAAAAATAAACATTTTGTCTATGGACAATGTTTTTATATCTGATAGAATAGATAAGGTATGCAGCATATAAGGGGGAGTGGACAAAATCATTGAAAGCGGAACGCGCAAATAAAAATAAGTTCGGCGCATGGTTCAGAACGAAAACACAGCGCATCACGGCTACTATGGTCCGCTTCTCGGCCATTGAGTTCTTTTTCTGGATGGCCATGGCGTCACAGTCGTTTGTTGCCGTGTTGCTGCACGATCAGGGACTGTCGGCCCCCGCGGTAGGGACGCTGATGGGCATCATCAATATATCATCCATCGTTGGGCCGCCCATCGCGGGGATCCTCAGCGATAAGCTGCGCTCGACCAAACGGGTGTTTATGCTGTGCATCATCGGCGCATCCGTCTTTCACGCGCTGGCCCCAGCAAGCGTTCCCATTGCCGTTTTGGGGCTGTCCATGGTGTTTTTGGTGCTGCCGGTATCGGCCATGTTCCGCTATCCCACGATGCACCTGCTGGACTCCTGGCTGGTGCAGACAACCAGCGACAATCCGGGCATGAGCTACGGCATTATCAGAAGCGCCGGCTCCATCGGCTTTGCCGTCAGCGCCATTATCTATACCCAGATACTCAACGCCAACGGCGGAAATACCGTCTTTACGTTCTATACCATGGGCGCCATCAACATTATTCTGCTTGTCATCTGCACCTTCCAGCACGATAAAAAAGTGGAGCGGGTCAGACTTAAACTGAAGGATATGCAGATATCCCGGCTG
>JBMNQS010000137.1:0-2573 GCA_050944255.1 Christensenellales bacterium
TTTTCCGCCGGTGACGGGGCGCCCTTCGTGAAGAAACTGCGGGCGCAGGTGAGCGGCCACGCGCTGTGCATCATCGAGGCCGGGGACAGCCACGAGGACCTGACCGCAGACTACGCGGCCATCACAAATGAGATGCGCTCGGTGGCGTCGTTTTTCGGAAAAGAGGTGCTGTCCCAGGTGCCCAAGGAGGACTTTCTGCGCCGTATCCCGGCGCTGCGCGCCGCCTGCGGGGACAGGGCGGTGCTGCGCGCCGGACATTTTTATGAAGACAACCTCCGGGCCATAAAACAGGCGCAGGCCCTGGAGCGCGGGGATACGGAAGGCTTTTTAAAACTGGTGCGGGAAAGCGGCGCCTCCTCGTTCATGTACCTGCAGAACGTCTATGTGCCCATAAACGCCCTGGAGCAGCCGGTTTCGGTGGCGCTGATGCTCTGCGGCGAGCTTTTGGGCGGGCGCGGCGCCTTCCGCGTGCACGGGGGCGGCTTCGCCGGCACGGTGGAGGCCTTCGTGCCCACGGATATGCTGGAGGACTTCAAGGAAAAAATGCAGGCCATTCTGGGCGAGGGCAGCGTGCATGAGCTCTTTATCCGGCAGGAGGGCGCCGTACGGCTTTAAATCTCACCATTTTGGCACCGGGCAGTGCGGCGCGTTATTTTGCCGGCGGCATCCGCTCCGCGCCAGGCTTTGTATTGACATTGACCGGCAAAGAAGGTTAAATAAAACCAACGGATGAATCGACGTTTGTAAAAATACGGTGCGAAAGCCTCTGGCCGGGCCATCGTCCAGGCGCTTTGTGCCGGGCAGGACACGCAAAGCATACCGACGCTACCAAAATATTATTCGGGGAGGAAAATTTGCCATGAAACGATCCGCCATCAACCGCGCCATGACCGAGGCACTGGAATTCTGCCGTGAACTGAAGTTCGCGCTGCCGCCCTTTGCCACATGGACCCTTGAGGACTGGCAGGATAAGGGCCATGAGTACGACGAAATCCGCGATAACCTCCTGGGCTGGGACGTCACCGACTTCGGCAGCGGCGACTTTGAGAACATCGGCCTTCTGCTCTTTACCATCCGCAACGGCAACCACGACAACCCCAAATACTTCAAGCCCTACGCCGAAAAGCTCCTGATCTGCAACGACAAACAGGTGACGCCGTACCATTTCCACTACAAGAAGGTGGAGGACATCATCAACCGGGGCGGCGGCACGCTGGTGATCAAATGCTACAACTCCAGCGAGGATGGCAATGAGCTTCTGGATACGCCGGTGAAAATCTACATGGACGGACGCGAGTTCATGGCGGAGGCAGGCGAGGAAATCCGCATCGGCACCGGCGAGAGCATCACGCTGCCCACGGGCCAATACCACAGCTTCTGGGGCGAGGGCGGAAAGGTGCTGGTGGGCGAAGTGTCGGTCACCAACGACGACAAGAACGACAACCGCTTCCTCTCGGCGGGCTCCCGTTTCCCCACCGTGGAGGAGGACGAGCCGATCCTCTATCCGCTGGTCATCGAATACCCGCCGGCCAAATAAGGAGGAAGTATGGGCTATCTGTTGGGCGTTGACATCGGCACGTCGGGCACAAAGACGGTGCTGTTTAATGAAAACTGCGAGCCGGTGGCCTCGGCCACCCGGGAATATCCCCTCTACCAGCCGGAAAACGGCTGGGCGGAACAGGACGCGAACGACTGGTGGGACGCCGCGGCCGCCACCATCGCCCAGGTGATCCGCGAATCCGGCGTGCATAAGAACGATATCGCCGGCATCGGCCTGTCCGGTCAGATGCACGGGCTGGTGATGCTGGACGCGCACGGCGTCCCCATCCGAAAGGCCATCATCTGGTGCGACAACCGCACCGTGGCCGAATGCGGCGAGATCACCGAAAAAATCGGCCAAGAAAAACTGTTTGCCGTCAGCGGCAACCCCGCCCTGCCGGGCTTTACCGCGCCTAAAATTCTCTGGGTCCGGAATCACGAGCCGGAAAACTACGAAAAGTGCCGCAAAATTCTTCTGCCCAAGGACTGGATCCGCTACAAGCTGACGGGCGAGTTCGCCACGGAGGTCTCCGATGCATCGGGCATGCTCTTAATCGACGTGGCCAAACGGAACTGGTCCGGTGAGATTTTAGAAAAGCTGGAAATCGACAGGGCCCTTCTGGGTGAGTGCTACGAGAGCTATGAAATCAGCGGCAGGGTCACCAGGGCCGCCGCAGAGCAGACCGGCCTGGCCGAAGGCACCCCTGTGGCCGGAGGAGGCGGCGACCAGGCCGCCGGCGCCGTGGGCAACGGCATCGTCCGGCAGGGGCTGGTATCGGCCACCATCGGCACCTCCGGCGTGGTGTTCGCCCACACCGACGAATTGATGATCCATCCCTCCGGCGCGCTGCAGAGCTTCTGCCACGCGGTGCCCGGCGCCTACCACGTATTCGGGTGCTGCAACGCCTCCGGCGGTTCTCTCCAGTGGTTCAGAAACACGCTGTGCGAGACGGAAATGCGGCGGGCTGAGGAGTTGGGCGTGGACCCCTACGAGCTGATGGGCCAAGCGGCGGAAAAATCCGCCGTGGGCAGCG
>JBMNQS010000138.1:0-2557 GCA_050944255.1 Christensenellales bacterium
GCCCCCGCATGGATGGAAATGATGGCGTCGTTGGCGTCGTACTCGCCGGATAAAAGCGTTTCCAGATGGAAAGCCTCCGCCGCCTCTTTCAGCGCGGCCACCTCCGCGTAAAGCTCCTGCGCCATTTCCTCATCCGGCTCCTCGATGAGCATGGCAACAAGGGCCTGATCGTCCTGGCATCGGGTTTTAAGTCCGTTATAGTAGCCCAGCGTGCTTTCAATGCGGCTGAGCCGCTTGGAAATCTTTTGAGCCTGTTCCACGTCGCTCCAGAAATCTTCCTGTTCCTGCTGGGCTCTCAGTTCATCCAGTTCGGCCTGCATTTTGGCCGGGTCAAAGGGACCCACCTGCCTCTTCGATGATTTTTGCGATGTTCGCAAGATCGGCGCGCAATGCGTCCAGATCCACCATTTTATTCAACTCCCTTATCATTTTATTTCAAGCATGATCAAACATTGCCTGATTTATCCATGCGCGGCATGGCCTCTTCCGCCGGCTTGCAGAACCCCTAGGCGCTCTTTCCGCAGCAGTTCTTGTATTTCTTCCCGCTGCCGCAGGTACAAGGATCGTTGCGGCCGACTTTCTTATCCACCTTCACCGGCTTTCTCCTGGCCTGCCCGCCCTCCTGGCCGCCGTGACTGGCTCTGGTGGGCGTGGCCACCTGCCTGCGCTCCAGCGGCGCGCCTACCGTCAGGTGCATGATGCCGCGGACCGTATCCTCCTGGATGGAGGCCACCATTTCCTCGAACATTTCAAAGCCCCGGAACTTATATTCCACCACCGGGTCGCGCTGGCCGTAGGCCTGAAGTCCGATGCCCTGCTTCATCTGGTCCATGGCGTCGATGTGGTCCATCCATTTGGAGTCCACCATCCGAAGCAGGATAATCCGCTCCACCTCGCGCATGTCCACGCTTTTTTCGGTCAGCTCTTTTTCCTTGTCTTCGTAACACCGGTCCGCAAAATCCAGAATCCGGCGGGTGATCTCGTTCTTGCCGAGCCGCTCCAGCTCCAGCTCGTCCGAAGGAAGCTGCGGCTCCCTGCCAAAGACAGTTTTTACATAGCCCGAAAGACCGCTTACGTCCCACAGGTCGGGAGTGCCGTTTAGGTAGATGTCCGCGGCGCTTTCCAAGAGCGTGTGCATCATCTTGACGACGGAGCCCTTCATATCCTCGTCCATCAGCACCTGGCGGCGCTGGGAATAGATGATCTCGCGCTGCTGGTTCATCACGTCGTCGTACTGGAGCACCGCCTTGCGGATGTCAAAGTTGCGGGACTCCACCCGCTTTTGGGCCGCCTCGATCTGCTTGGACAGCATCCCGTACTGAAGGCTCATCTCCTCGTCCATGCCCAGGCTGTCCACCATGCCCAAAAGGCGCTCGGCGCCGAACAGGCGCATGATGTCGTCCTCCATGGCAATAAAGAACCGGGACGAACCGGGATCGCCCTGACGGCCGGAGCGGCCGCGCAGCTGGTTGTCGATGCGGCGGCTCTCGTGCCGCTCGGTGCCGATGATATGAAGGCCGCCCACGGCCACCACCTGATCGTGTTCGGCGTCGGTTTCCTTTTTGAATTCCGCGTGCAGCTTCCGGTATTTTTCGCGGGCAGCCAATACCTCCGGCTCCTTCGTCTCGGTATGGCTGTTGGCCAATTCGATCATATCTTCCTCATAGCCCCGGCGCTGCATTTCCTGCCGGGCCATGAACTCGGGATTGCCGCCCAGAAGGATGTCGGTGCCGCGGCCGGCCATGTTGGTGGCGATGGTCACCGCCTGAAGCTTGCCCGCCTGGGCCACGATCTGCGCCTCTCGCTCGTGGTGCTTGGCGTTGAGCACCTGATGCGGCACGCCGCGTTTTTTCAGCATGTCGGACAATCGCTCGCTCTTTTCCACCGAAACGGTGCCCACCAATACCGGCTGGCCGGTAGAGTGCCGCTGGATGATCTCCTCAATGACGGCACCAAATTTGCCGTTCTCGGTCTTATACACCGCGTCGTTTTCATCCACGCGGATCATTTCCTTGTGGGTGGGCACCTCCACCACGTCCAGGCTGTAGATGCCCAGAAACTCCTCTTCCTCCGTCTTGGCCGTACCGGTCATGCCCGCCAGCTTCCTGTACATACGGAAGTAGTTCTGGAACGTGATGGTGGCCAGCGTCTTGCTCTCGCGCTCCACCTGTACGCCCTCTTTGGCCTCAATGGCCTGGTGCAGGCCCTCGTTATACCGGCGGCCCAACATCAACCGGCCGGTGAATTCGTCCACGATGATCACCTGGCCGTTCTGCACCACATAGTCCTTGTCCCGCCTCATCTGGTAGCGGGCCTTCAGCGCCTGATTGATGTGGTGCGCAAGCTCGGTGTTCTCTATGTCGCTGAGGTTCTCGATGCCGAAATAGTTCTCGGCCTTTTCAACGCCCTCCTCGGTCAGGTTGATGGTCCGCTTCTTTTCGTCGGCGGTATAATCCGCCTCGCTTTTCAGGCGGGTCACAAACTGGTCGGCCCGGCTGTACATCTCGGTGGACTTGTCGCTGGCGCCGGAGATGATCAGCGGCGTGCGCGCCTCGTC